>JBBQKP010000201.1:0-6263 GCA_038326995.1 Tepidisphaerales bacterium | reverse complement strand
TGTGACCTGAGTCGACGTCGTGTTATTGCCTCGCAGGAAAAGCGTGGCACGATTCTGGCGGTCGATCGTGCCGATGGCGACGGTGTTGACCGTGCCCACAGTGCCCGTCGTGATTAATTCGGTTCGACCCGAAACGAGCGTGAGCGTCGGCAGCGTGTGGGTGACATTGCTGGTGGCGTTCTGACCAAACGCCAGCCGACTGCCGCGGCTGAAGAGACTGACGTTGGCGTTAAGACGGTTGTTATTAGCGGCAAGATCATTATTGACGACGAAAATGCCGCCGACGTCGATCACGGGTGAGGAGGCGATCGCCCCCGACACTCCGCCGACGACGAGGGTTCCGCCGCGAACGATCGTGTTGCCCGTATAGGTGTTGGCACCGTTGAGCGTGACCGTGGTCGCCTCCGCACCTTGCGATCGAATGAAGTTGCCGTTGCCCGAGATCGCACCGTTAAGGGTCGTGGCGATAAAGCCCTGAACGTTGGCGTTACCTGAGATGGAGATGGGAGAACTGGTGGTAAACGCGGTGGTCGTCACGCGAAGGTTGGAATTGGAGATGTTGATGGGACCAGAAGAAAGCGTGTTGCTTCCGCCGCTGATCTGCAGTGTTCCGCCCAGAATGTTGGTCGGACCTGTGTAGGTGTTGGCGATATTGGAGAGCGTGACGGTCCCGGCCCCGGTCTTTGTCAGACCGTTGGGTCCGGACAACGGCGCGGAGATCAACGAACCGCCCGAGAGTACAGCAGGTGTATCGGCGGCAGGTCGAACGATATTGATCGTCCCGCCCAGTAGACCACTACCGAGTTGAATCGAATTGGGTCCTGCCAACACATAGGCAAGACCCGAATCAATGGAAATCGTGGACAATATTGGAGTAACATCGAAAGTGACCTGGCGGTTCAAGGTGATCACGTCGCCGAAAGTCGCAATATCAGTCGGCAATGCGCCGGGCCCGACGCCTGGAATGATTCCGCCGAGCCAATTGGCTGAGTCCGAATAATTAGCCATAGCATCAATATTCCAAACCCCGTCGAATGCTTGGGCGGACTGAGTCACGAGCAAACTGGCCGCGGACGAGGTGGCCAAAACCATAGCCGCGATACGAACCGAAATTTTCTCACGCTGCATTGCATCTCTCCTTCAATGTTTATGTGAATATAATAATTCACCGTTTGACACAACAATTTGTTGTATCGATGTAATAACGCACTGGACGTTCAGCATGAACAGGGCAACCTCGAACGGCCCTGCTGGTCTGCCAGCGGAATGGTCCGAACATAAGGCAACTCACCCAAAGATTCAAGAAAAATCTTCGAATAATTTCAAGTTTCTTGGAGATTTGTCCTTTCAGACAATATTAAAAGATAGATTCAGTAATTACGAAATATTCAGTTGATGCTGAATCAAAAGAACGTTTCGACAGCCGAGCAATCCGTGCCTCTTTTATCGACATTAATCTCCGGCACTTGCCGCATCGTCGAGACATCTTATCACCCGAAGTCCGCGCCTACACTGCGACCATGAGCCGACTCTTTGATCCACTGTACCTCGGCAAAATTGTTCTGCGCAATCGAATCGCTGTTTCGCCGATGTGCATGTATTCCGCGATCAACGGCCTGCCCAACGATTGGCATCTGGTTCATCTGGGCTCACGCGCTACGGGGGGCGCGGGGCTGATCCTCACCGAAGCGACCGCCGTCGAACCCGAAGGTCGAATCACGCCGGGCTGCACGGGAATCTGGAGTGATGATCACATCGAGCCTTGGGCGAAGATCGTCCGCTTCTGCAAGCAGCAGGGCGCGTGCGTCGGCATTCAACTCGCGCATGCCGGGCGTAAGGCGAGTTCGCCTTCGCCGTTTGACCTGGATCTGTCTCGACCCGTTTTCACACCGTGGCAAGTCGTTGGTCCAAGCCCGATTCCTTTCACCGACAAGCAGCAAACCCCTCACGAGCTGACCCCGGCCGAGATCGATCAACTCGTCCATCGCTTCGTTCAGGCGGCGCAGCGGGCGTTTATTGCGGGGTTTGACGTGATCGAAATTCATGCCGCACATGGATATCTGCTGCACAGTTTTTACTCCCCGCTTTCCAATCACCGAATCGACGACTTCGGCGGATCGTTCGAAAACCGCACGCGATTTCTCTTGCGTGTGACGACCGAAACTCGACGTGCGATCCCGAATGACATGCCGGTGTTCGTCAGGCTCAGCTGCAGCGACTGGCACGAAAACGGCTGGACGATCGAAGATTCAGTAAGGCTTTCGAAACTCCTCAAGGCGGCCGGTGCTGACCTCATCGATTGCAGCAGCGGCGGCGCGGTTCCGAACGTCCACATCCCGTCGAATGCGGGTTACCAAGTTCCTTTCGCAAGGCAAATCAGAAGCGAAGCCGGCATCATGACCGCGGCCGTCGGGGCGATCACCACCGCGCAGCAGGTCGACGAGATCGTGCAAAATGACGACGCCGATGTGATCCTCCTCGGCCGCGCTTCGTTGCGCGAGCCGAACTTCCCGCTGCACGCCGCTCGCGAGCTCGACATCCCGTTCGGCCTGACGCGCCCGCCGGTTCAATACGAACGCGGCTGGTAGTTGCCAGCGTAAAATGATTCTGTCCAATTTCTTGCTTGTCCGCGGGGCCTGAGGGAAGACGAATTGATCATCTAGTGCGACTTCCCCCCATCCTCGGACGGGAGTTCTCACTGATTATAGGACGGTTCTGTTGATCTACAGTGATCGCTCGTTCGTCGCACCATGCGATGAGCACCAACGAGTAGCAGGAAATCGCGGCGAGCAATTTCTGCAAACCCGCTGCCACTCTAAACACTCAAACGGGCTTATCGGCCTGTCAGGAACCAGCCATGCCAGATCGTTCATTCGCAACCCGTGCCATCTGTACCGTAATCACGACAACCCTCGGCGTATTCCTGCTGTCTGCAACTGCGTGGTCGGAGGACACGCGTACGCCAGCGCCAGCACAGCCGCCCGCGAAGGCTCAACAACCCGCGCCTCAGACCGGAAAGCCCGTTAGCGCAAATGCAGATGCCAACGACATGCGTTCGCAGGATTCAAGCTTCCTTAGCCAGCTCAAGCAGATCGGCAACGACCCGACGAAAGCAAACGACCGAATGTTTGTGCTTGGTGCATCGATGTACAACACAAAGGACGTTGAGACCGCTCGCCTCGTGTCCGCAAAAACGTCCAACCCAGAAGTCAAGCGTCTCGCTCAGGGCATCGTTACTGGCCATCAAGAGGCCAACGAGAAGCTCGCAGAAGTCGCTCGTGAACTTGACGTCACTCTGATCACTGAAGTCTCTGCAATGGACCGAGCTCATAACGAAGTTCTGCTGTCACTCCCTCCGGAACAGCTCGATCAGGTCTTTGTGTCGAACCTCCGCGCCGGCCATATGGCAGGCATCTGCGCTCTGCAGGACCAAGCGGTCATCTCTGAGAACGCGGCCTTGAAGGCTTACGCCACGGGTGCCGTAGCTGCTATGAAAAAGCACGGCGAATTGATCGCCGCCGCATCAAAGTCAGTGGGTCTACCCGCCACTATGATGGAACCGTCCATGCGTTCGGTCTCGGACAGTCGGTAGTATGTTGTCCTGAAAAGGACTTCAAAAACAAGGGACTCGAGAAGTCGAATCTCTTCATCATTCACCGGGCCGGGATCGAGTTACACCTCGTCATCCCGGCCCGGTGATTTAATGCACAGTTTGCACAGCAAGCATCGCTGCGAGTCCGACATCGTGTATCCTGCTGCGTTCATGCGGCCCATCTCGATTGGAAATCTCCGACTCACCACGCCCCTGCTGCTCGCGCCCATTGCCGGGTATTGCGACTTGTCGTTTCGGCTCATCGCCCGATCGTTCGGCGGTGTTGGGCTGGCTGTGACCGATCTGCTGTGCCCCGACGGCGTACTCAGGCAGAGCCGACGTTCGATGCAACTTGCCGCGACAAGCGAGCTCGATTCGCCCGTCTCCATGCAGCTTTACGGCGGCGATGCCGACAAACTCTGCGAGGCCGCCCGATGGTGCGAAGACCACGGCGCAGACGTCATCGACATCAACATGGGCTGCCCCGTGGATAAAATCACCAAGCGCGACGGCGGATCGAAACTGCTCTGCGATCTCGATCGAACCGTCGGCATCGTCGAGAAAATCAAACGCGCAATCCGCAACACGCCATTGACTGCCAAGATGCGGCTCGGCTGGGACGACTCGTGCATCGTGGCGCCCGAGCTCGCCAGGCGACTCGAAGACGTCGGCGTCTCGATGATCACCATCCACGGCAGAACCACCGAGATGAAGTTCACCGGCTCGGCCAGACTGGACGGCATCGCCCAGGTCGTGCAGGCCGTCAAATCCATTCCCGTCATCGGCAACGGCGATGTCAAAACGCCCAAGGACGCGGCACGCATGATGCATCACACGGGTTGTCACGGCGTGATGATCGGCCGCGCCGCACTCACTCGCCCGTGGATTTTTCGCGATACGTTCTCGTACCTTTTGTCGGGTCTGATTCCGCCCGAGCCCACGCTCGAAGAAAAGTGCGACATGATCCACACGCATTTTTACAACCTCGTCCGCCATCGATCAGAACGCGCCGCCATCGTCGAATTCAGAAAGCGAATCAGTTGGTACGTCAAAACCATGCACCCTTGCGGCCAGCTTAAAGAAGAGATGCGGATGGTCGAAAGCGCTAATCAATTCGACGAAATCTTGTTGCGATTCCGGACGTGGCGAATGGAGATCGATGGCGCAAGCTCGCCAGAAGAGGCGATTGGACGCGATCAATTGATGCACGCGTAAATCCGCGCTGCTAACGGATAGAACTCGCTACCTGGCGAAACACGTATCGAAGTCCTTCGCCGACTTTTGCCACGCACTCACTACGGGCACGCCCATTCGCCTGACGACGTGCGAATCGAGCATCGGCCAGAGGTCGATGATGCACGACGACCTCTCGCACGCGACGCGAAACGCATGGCGAGTGCCTTCGAATTTTTTAAACGCAAGGTTCAATTCTGTGAGTCGGTTCACTACAGCATCGCACAACAGTCGCGGAATGAGCCGCCTTGCGATCAGATTTTTTGCGGGTTCGTCCAGCTCCACGCCCGCGCGCTGCGAAAGCTGGGACACATAATTTTTTACATCGGCCCTTGGCAGAAATGGCTGCTGCGAAAGCTCGGCTTCGATCTGCTCCCACAAAAGTTGCACGCTCGAACGTTCTTTAATAATGCTCGGCACGGCCTGATCCTTCGAAGGCAATGCGATCAGGACCGCTCCCTTCGGATCGCACTTCACGACAGGCCTTTCCGATTTCATTTCGATACGCGATGTGTCCCATCCGTTCTTGATCGCCAGCACTCGCGTCGCTTGATCCGTAACGATGAGTCGGTCCAGAGGCATCGCCCCACCGACGGCGGGTACGCGGCCCGTAGTGCACCACGTGATCCACGCGGTCTGTGGCCCGGCGACATCACCCGCTTCCGCCCTGCCGAGCTCGGCGATGATGACGCTGATCGCTCCCGAGGCGTGTCGCGCCATCTCCAGCGCACTTCGCCTTGTCGGCACGCCGATGTCGAGCCAATCCATTTGCTTTTGTGTCTCTTCTGGAATGTGGAAATCCAAGGCCGTCGCACTCGTCCAATCCGCATCGCCCGGCAACGCGAATACCATGCGACGCTGAGTTATCTCGACTGATTCGACAGCGACATTACGGCATCTTCCGATCTCGAAAACTCGCTCATTCTCGACCTCTGACGAAACACGCTGGACCTCTTTTGATAATCCCGGCTCGCTCGGCGAGTCGTGAAGTCGCACCATCTGCCCGGGCGTCGGCAAGCCCGGATTGGCCCGCAGCAGCCGTGCTAGTTTTCGCGGCCAATCTTCGCCCATCGCCACATGCAATCTGCCCGTCGCAAACGCGTTTGAGAAGTCCGCACATGAGAGAAGCATCGCCGCATTTCTTACATCGGGAACGATCACGATCACCGCCTCATCGCTCGCGCATCGATCAAGCAGCGACTCGATGTGCGCTGCGTGCATCGGATCAAGCAGGCACGCGACGGGCCTGAGCATGACGACACGCTCCATCATCGCGGCGGCGGCGGCGCGAGGCACCGAACACCCGCCGCGAAAATGTGACGACGCGGATTCGTGCGGCTCAAGACACGTCAGCGCTCCATCTCTTGCGAAGACGAACTCCAGACCATCAGGAAACACAAGCCCGGGAATAAATGCACTGTTGATCTCAAAATTGAGA
>JBBQKP010000200.1:0-6287 GCA_038326995.1 Tepidisphaerales bacterium | reverse complement strand
AAGCGAGGCCGACTGGTGAACGTCGCGGGAAGCACGGACGTGCTGGGCGTGTGCGTCGATCGCTTTATGCCCGACGAGCGGGTGCTGACGCGCGGGCTCGGCGTGGGCAAATTGTGGATGAGCGTGAGCACCATCGCCGCGGCAGGCTCGGCCATCGAATGGGCGCTGTCGACGCTTTATTCAGAAATCGCCGCGAGCGACCGAAAAAACATCCACCAGTTGCTCGCAAACCTGAAGTACACCGGCACCCTGCCCGAAGTCGCAACCGATTTCGCCGGGTCGCGCGTCAATCTCGAACAGCCCACCGCGTCGATCGCCGCCTTGCGATTGGGCACGACGCGTGAAGATATTCTCGCGGGAATCATCGTCGCACTTTCGCGCCAGAGCGCGGCTCGGCTGGCGGTGCTGAAAGAGGTCAACCACATCACGCTCGGACGAAAAGTCTTCGTGAGCGGCGGATACGCGAAGGCCGTCGAGAAAGAAATGTACCGACACTGGCCTGCAAAATTCGAGCGGACATTCGTCGACCAGGCGACGCTATTGGGTCTCGAAAAACTCGCGACGCTGGCGTGCTGAGTTGCACGTTAGACAGCCTGCTCAATCGCAACAGCTTTTTGACTGACCGAGCGGGGCCTGAGTGCAAGGATCAATTCGATCTCGCCCGTAGGTCGCGACAATCGCTGTGCGATGACCTGAGCGGTCATCCCGGAGTCGGCCAGGTCATAGATCGCGCGGTAACGATCGTCGGGCGTCTCCACATTCGAGTAGCTTGCCGAACGGTCGCTCGCGTTACTTCCGGATCGGCCGGCCTGAATTTCGTTCGACAGACTTCGCGAAATATTCTCGGCTACTTCGGCCACAGTTTCTTCGGCGCGAACCAGCCGCATGGGCGGCCGAGTCGTCGACTGCGGCATATCGGCGTCGCCGCTGGCGATCTGATTCAATTGCCTCAGCATCTCGATCCGTTGGTCGGCCTGCTGAATCAATACCTCGAGCTTGGCCGCTCGCGTGTCGATCTGGGCCGACATCTTTCGCGCCATCTCGTGCAATTCGACCAGCAGATTCTGCATCTCACGGTCGAGCGATTTCTGCTGAGACAATCCCATCCGCGTCGGTGCTTCAACGAGTGGGTCGCGGCGTTTGCGTACGAAAAAAGGCTTCGCGGCGATGTACAGCAAAAACACGGCCGACAGTCCCATCAGGATGTACGCGCTTTGATCCGTGAGAGCGAGAATTTTTAACGGCGAGACATCCATGACCTGACATGATTCTGATTGCGATGAGCCCGAATAACAAGCAGACACAGAGCCCACAATTATTCAACTCGCACGATCCACGGACGTTTTGCCGCGCTCCAATCTGATCTGGCTCGCATATCATCTCACCATGCCCGCATTCGAAATCGTCAGCCCGTACACGCCTCAGGGCGATCAACCCACCGCAATCGCTCAGCTCGTTCAGGGTCTGGACGATGGTCGAAAATTTCAAACGCTCATGGGCGCAACAGGCACTGGCAAGACCTTCACCATGGCGAATGTGATCGCCAAAACGCAGCGGCCCACGCTCATCATCTCTCATAATAAAACGCTTGCCGCCCAGCTTTATGAGGAAATGAAGGACCTCTTTCCTAACAACGCCGTCGGTTATTTCGTCAGCTATTACGACTACTACCAGCCCGAGGCCTACATCCCGCAGCGCGATATTTACATCGAGAAAGACAGCTCGCGAAACGACGACCTTGATCGCCTTCGCCTGGCCGCAACCAGCAACCTCGTCAGCCGACGCGACGTCATCATCGTCGCCAGCGTGTCGTGCATTTTCGGCCTTGGTTCGCCCGAGCAATACCGCGACAGCGTCCTGCCCATCAGCACAAAATTTCCGACCGACCGAGACGCGATTCTTAAAAAACTCATCTCGCTCCAATACAGCCGAAACGACATTGACTTCAAACGCTCGACCTTCCGCGTGCGAGGCGACGTCATCGAAATTTTTCCCAGCTACGAAGAGTTCGCGTATCGCGTCGAACTCTTCGGCGAAGAAATCACGCGCATCGATGCGCTCAATCCACTCACCGGAGAGCTCATCGGCTCGTTCGAGGAAATCTTCATCTACCCGGCCGTCCACTACGTCCTGCCGGAAGAACGCATGGCCTCGGCCGTGTCGAGCATTCGCCAGGAGCTGGACGCACGCGTCATGGAATTCCGCTCGCAAGGCAAACTGCTCGAAGCGCAGCGCCTTCTCGCACGCACGAAATACGACCTCGAGCTCCTCGAAGAAACCGGCGTGTGTCAGGGCATCGAAAACTATTCACGCCACATGGACGGCAGGCTTCCGGGCGAAAAGCCCTTCACGCTCATCGATTATTTCCCCAAAGATTACCTGCTCATCATCGACGAAAGCCACGTCAGCGTTTCGCAGTTCAAGGCCATGTACAACGGCGACCGAATGCGGAAAGAAGTTCTGGTCGAGCACGGCTTTCGTTTGCCCAGCGCCATGGACAACAGGCCTTTGAAGTTCGAAGAGTTCGACGCGATGTGGAACCAGGTCGTCTTCGTCAGTGCGACGCCGTCGCCGGTTGAGCTTGAACTTTCGGGAGGCGAAGTTGCGGAGCAGGTCATCAGGCCGACGGGCCTCATCGATCCCGTCATCGAGATCAGCCCCGCGCAGGGACAAGTGCCCCACCTTCTCGGTCAGCTCAAGGAACGCATCGCCATCAACGAGCGCGTGCTCGTGACGTGCCTCACCAAACGCCTGGCCGAGGATCTGAGCGCGTACATTCAAAACGAGGGAATCAAGTGCCGCTATCTGCACAGCGAGATTCAGACGATCGAGCGTGTCGAAATTCTGATGGACCTTCGCAAGGGCGAGTTCGACGTTTTGATCGGCATCAACCTGCTTCGAGAAGGCTTGGATTTGCCTGAGGTTTCGCTCGTTTGCATTCTGGACGCGGACAAAACTGGCTTCCTGCGAAGCGGCACGAGTCTGATTCAAACCATCGGCCGCGCTGCGAGAAATGTGAACAGCAAAGTCATTCTCTATGCCGACACCATGACGCCCGCGATGCGTCATGCGATCGACGAAACGGATCGCCGCCGTGAGAAGCAAGTCGCGTACAACACCCTCCACGGCATCACGCCCACGACCATCAAGAAGGCGATTCGCGACACGATTGAAAGCGAAATCAAGGCCCGCAAGACGGTTCAAGACACGATCCACGCGAATGAAAATCAGTATGACAAAACCGAGATCATCAAGGTCATGGAGGAAGAAATGTTGGAGGCCGCGCAGAATCTTGAGTTCGAACGTGCCGCGCAGTTGCGCGACAAAGTGAAACAGCTCAAAGGCGCGCCTGACATCAAACCCACAGGCGGCATCGCTGTGCTAGAAGAGGACGAAGCCCCGAAATTCTGGCAGCCCAAGAGCAAGGGAAAAGGGAAGGTGAAGCGGAAGTGAGCGGGTTGTGGATATGAGCGGGTTCTAAAAATGATCGTGAGCAGCATGCAGGCTTGCGTCTGCCGAGAAGCGATCACTTTCTACAATCCTTTTAACTCTTGCCTCACGCGATGGCGCGGTACAGCGCGGTCAGGATGCGTTCTTCATACCTGACCTGGCCCGAGTATTGGCCGGGCATTTTTGTGGGGTCGGCCCCGACACCTCCGACGATGTAGATGAGGCCCGATTTTTGCGCGCGATCAAAGAAGAGTGCGGAGGTCAATCCGTATGCTTCGCCGAAATGCCCGCTCGGTTTGTAGTTGCCGGGCTCGACGATGCGGTCGCCGTGGTGCGGGCCTGAGATATCGAGGATGTGCTGCACGCCCAGGCCCCATGAGTTCGCTACCTGGTCAAGGTCGTCGACCACTTCTTCGCCGCCCGCGTTTCCATTTTTTCCGTTCGACAGCCATTGCTGACTGAGCATGGCCTCGACGGATTCGGCGCGAAGAATACGAGTACCCTCCAGCTCGCCGTCGCCAAAAAACATGAGCATGACGCGAGCGAGCCCGCGCGCGGTAAGCCTGCAATTGCCTTGCGGGCCCAGCAGTGTGCCGTTGGTTCCGGGCGTGTAATTTTCGGGCACGCGCGGGGCCGGGGGCGTGTTCACGAAGTCGTCCACCTGAGGCACCCACGGGCCGGTCGGGTTCCAGATTTCAGCATCATCTGCCGACCGCTTGCGATAGAGCGTTGCGATGTTATCGACTGCGGATTTCGGCAAATCGATCGGCGAGAAACCGCCCACGAGTTTCATCGGCTCGAGCACGAGCCGGTTCATCACGCGATCAAATCGCTCGCCCGTGACGGCTTCCATCACTGTCCCGATGACGCCCCACGGCAGATTCGCGTATTGAAAAAACTTTCCTGGCGCGGCGATCTTGTCCCACATCTTGCCGCTGCCGTAACTCTTCCCGCCGGGCACGAGCACGTCACGCAGCGTCAGTCTCTTTTTTAGGTCAAAGTTATATCCCGCATCGTCTCGCATCGACGATGTGTGCGAGAGCATCAAGCGAAGCGTGATCGGCCGATCCGCGAAGTGCGGGTTGCGAAGTTGAAAGCCGAGATACTGACTCACGTCGGCGTCGAGCGAGAGCCTGCCCTCTTCGACCAGTTTCATCACGCCGATCGTCACCATCAGCTTTGAGATCGAAGCAATGCGGAAAAGCGTTTCGTGGTTCACCGGCCGATCGCGGCTCGGCTCTGAATCATCAATGAATCGCCGGCCGGCCTGATAGTCATAGACCACCCGTCCATCCTTGACCGCCAGCGCGGACAAACTCGCCAGCGGGCAAACAGGATCGCGAACAATCTCCGCCAGCTGAGCGTCGATTTCAGATTTCAACGAATCGGGAGTGTTGGTCATGGTCGCCTGTGCGAAGTGTGCGGACAGCAAACGCGGCATGCTCATCATCGCGACGCCACCCGTGACAACGCCAGTGGCCAGAAACGATCGGCGGGTGAACATGTCTCGACTGTACTCCATCGACGAGCACATTACGACGAGCACCGTAATTGCTGCTGCGGTTTCGTAAGGCCGCTGCGAGCGATCGCCACCTTCCTCCCGCCCGCCCGATGGGACGTTTCTTTTCTGCATTCGCGCCAAGGCAGGTTGTAGGGTGGGTTGTTTACCTATCGTTTTTTTATACATAGGAGGATGGTAGACTGAAGCCGAACTTGCAATCGTTTCTATATCCGTCGGCATCGCCACGCCGTCTGCTTTTTGAGTTTCGTGAGCCGCCGTTCCAGTCGTTCAAGCCGTTGGTCGAAATCGTCCGACCGGGTTGGCTCACCGTCTGAAGAACTGAACAGGCACGATACTTCCACGCGTGATAGAAAACGCCGCCCGCAACCACCATTTGCGCGATATAAGCGCCGATTCACCATCATTTACCTGCCTTTTGCACCCGTTTACCACCTGTTTTCTGGCGCTCGTTTCTACCATTGCTCGGCCCATCTCTCGGCCGCCGCACACCTTACGCCGCCGTCACTCACCTCGGCCGACGCGAAATGTGCACATTTGAGTTCGCATTCACTGTCCGCCGCTTGCTCCGGACCGATGTTCACCTCACCTATTCCAATCGCCCCTCAGCGCATCGCCCTAGGCGCGCAAATCCGAAGCGCAACCTGTTCCTCGTTTCGTCGCGAACCTGTTGACGGACTCTCGCGAGGACGATCGCGCGAGTTTCGACCCAGGACCGCGCCACAACCTCGCGAGCTTCCGCAGGCTGGCGCCCCAGTAAAAACCCGCGTCGAGCTTTTGTATTATCAATGCGTACTGGTGAGTTCGCAGTGCAAAGTCGGAGACGTTAGGCTGGATACACTCCACCCTCCTGCGCCAGGAGAAAAGCGGTGGGATAGAAATCCACCCTGTTTGACGGAAAATCATACAAATGTCGCTCAAGCAAAATCGTCGCGTTCAAATGGCCGCAGTACCAATCGCGGTTTTGGTAATTCTATTTTAATGGCTCGTCTACATAGTTTACAGGTGGGAAACTGACAAAGAAAAATACCATAATGTAGCAAAATTCTACATTTCATATCGCGCATCTTGTTCAACCGATGTAACACTTCAGCCGTTTGCACCAAATCGCATTTCTTCGGACGTTTTGGGTGCCACGACTTATCTTCAAGTCGTCGTAACACTTCAGCCGAATGCAGACGCAATTAATTGAGCCATGCACGTGAGTAAGCGGTTTCTGCGACTCGCTGCGAAGAGTTCAAAATGCGGATGCGCTTCTGGCCCGTGCGGCAGGACAATGCGATTTTTCACGAGTGGAAGATTCTTTACAGAAATTCAG
>JBBQKP010000199.1:0-6293 GCA_038326995.1 Tepidisphaerales bacterium | reverse complement strand
GCACAGGTCAAGCGAGCCGACGAGCTGCGTGATCAGGGCATGAAGCTTCATGATGCGCTTCGTAAGGCCGTCGAAGCGGTGCCCGAAGCGAGCGACGACTTGCGTGAGGCGCGTGATGCGTCCCACCAGGCCGCGCATGAGCAGCACCCGGATCGGAACAATGTGGAGAAGACGGCCGCGGCGACGGATCGCGCGATCGAAAAAGCAAAATCCGCACAGGCGAAAGCAGAAGCACGGGTGTCGCGGCTGGCCGAGCTGGAGAAGGAACTCAAGTCGCTGGATCAGGCAAGGAGTGATATCGAGCAGGCGATCGAGCAGCAGCGTCAAGCGGCGATGTCTGATGAAATAAAGCCGAATGAGCAGGGTGAAGTGACGAAAAGGTCCAAGGCGGCAGCGGAAAAGCTCGCGCCGATGGAATCAGCGAAGCGGGCGAAGGCGTCGGCAGAGGCGGCGAGTGAGCGATCAAAAGCGGCCGAGCAGGCGGCTGTAAAAAGCGCGGCAAAGAGTGGGGCAAAGAGTGGGGCAAAGAGTGCGGCAGAGGGAAATAGCCAGCAGAAGCAGCAGCAGGCTTCAGGAGAACAAAGGCCGCGAGATGAAGTGTCGCAACATCGCGCTTCGGTCGCGGGTGAACTCGCGGCCGCGCTGCAGGAAGTCGACGCACTTCGGGCGGAGCGAAAAGAAGAACTTGGCGGCCAGCAGATGGGTGAGAGTGCGGCACAGGCCAAACAGCAGATGCAGAAACAATTGGAGTCGGCGCGTGAGGCAATAAAGGAGGCGGCTGCGGCGATGGAAGATCAGGCTGGTCAAGGACAGGCTGATAAAGGACAGGTTGATCAAGGTCAGGCGGGTGAGCAGCAGCAGAATGCGAAGGATGCCGCGGCACGTTTGGAGGAAGCGAGTCGGACGCTGCAGGAAGCGACATCAAGCGCGGCGGCGGGTTCGCAGCGCACGGCCGCCTCGGAACTGGCGAAGGCGACGATGGCGTCGGCTGCGGCGTCGGGGGCTGCGAAGAGTGGGGATGCAAAGCGGGCGTTGGGTGAAGTGCGCGAGGCGCTGGCTGCGATCGACGCCGCCGATGAGGCCGTCGCGGCCGGTTTTGCGGTGCCGCAAGGCGCGGGCAATTCGGGCGGTGAAGGGGAGAATCAGGCCGGCGATGAAGGAACGCCAAGGGGTCCGGAAATCGCGAGCCAGGCAGATGGATCCAAGTCGGGCTCTCCCAGGCCCGGCTCTAAATCAGGCTCATCTCAATCGAGATTAGACGGGAAGGGTATTGGCAAGCCTGGCGGTAACGCGGAACAGTCTTCTGAGCAGGCTGGTGAGCAGGCTGGTGATCAGGCTGGTGAGCGGGCTGGCGAAGTTGCCGCAAGCTCGGCCGACGGTCGTCGCGGGGATAAGCCGGTGTCGGGTGAGGGTGCGGGCGGTGCGGCGTCGGCAGTGCGATTGCCCGACCGCGACCGCGATGCGCTGCGCCAGAGTGCCGGGCTTGCTTACTCGCCCGAGTACGCACAGTTCATCGAAGAGTATCTGCGCAGCTTGAGTGCGGCGGTCGAGGCGCCCGCAAGCAACGCGGAAAAGAGCGACAAGTGACGAGAGGACAAGTGACGAAACGACTCAGCTTTTTGACCCGTATCGCATTGAGCGCCGCCATCTTTATTGCGTCAGGCACTTCTGCTCTTGCCCAGCCTGTTGCGACTGCTATTCAGACTTCCGCGCAGGATCCCGTTGTCACGCCCGAAACGCGAGAGGTGATCGAGGGCGCGCTGGCCTGGCTTGCGAGCAAGCAGAATGGGGATGGGAGCTGGGACTACAACGGCGCGAATAAGGCGGCGATCACGGCGTATGTTCTGCACGCGTTTTTGTCGGCGGGGCATTTGCCGGGCGAGGGGCGTTTCGCATCGGAAACCAGTCGCGCGCTTGAGTTACTCATTTCGCGAAGCAGGGCGGACGGCTATCTGGGCGCGGACGGCGGAAACATGTACGGGCACGGGATCGCGACGATCGTGCTGGGCGAAATCTACGGCCAATCGACTGATCCGCGCCTCAAAGACGTCGTCTCTCGTGCGCTGCAGGTGATTGTTCGGAGTCAGAGCCAGCGCGGCGGATGGCGTTATCAGCCCGAACCCGTCGACGACGATGTCAGTGTGACGGTGCTGCAGGTCGTCGCGCTTCGCGTCGGGCGCAACGCGGGATTCGCGGTTCCGCAAGCGACGATCGACCGGGCGATTGTTTACATCCGCAGTTGTCAGGATAAGGACTCGGGCGGATTCAAATACAGGCCCGACCAGAACGACGTGGGTTTCGCGCGATCGGCGGCGGCGATTTATTCGCTGCAGGTGTGCGGGGTCTACGACGACCCGGCCGTGCGTGCGGGTCAGGCTTACATCGAAAAGAACTTCGCACAGGGAAAGGGTCCGCGCGTGCAGTGGTGGACTTACGGCCAGTTCTATGCAGCCCCGGCGATGTACATGATTGGTGACGATGCGTGGCGAAACTGGTACGCCGGGATCAGTGAACTATTGTTGAGTAAGGTTGTTCGCGAGGGGGATTTGGCGTACTGGCGTTCGCTCGACGAGCGAGAGGCCGTGAACGACGTCTATTCGACCGCGGTTTATGTTTCGATCTTGTCTGTTCCACTTGGGGCGCTACCGACGTATCAGAGATAGCATTGAGTCGGTCGCAGGGCGTTGCTTTGTGTTCTGAAATAATTGAAATGAAAGTTTCGTTTGTTATTTCTCATGTATAGTGGGATCTCTATGTGTATGTTTTGAATGACTTTACGCCAATTTCCGCCCGGTTTTGATTGACTTACCGACTTAGGACACGATATCTTTCATTGTGTCATTAGTTTGAATCAAGGCTCCATGGATTCTTTGAATCGATGGAGCAAAACTGTCGGCGTTTGTTGTTCTCCGCCGTGATAAGGAGGTCCCATGGAACGTATCGTCGGCTCTGTAAAATGGTTTGATGCGAAAAAAGGTTTTGGTTTCATCGTAAGCCCTGAAGGGAAAGACGTTTTCGTTCACTTCTCGGTGATCGAATCAGACGGATTCCGTACACTGAAGGACGGTGAAGAAGTGGAATATGAATTGTTCAACGGGGACAAAGGCTTACACGCCAAAGACGTGAAGCGAGTCAATCAGCCTGTGCTCAAGCAGGATTGATTTAGGAAGTCTGGCTCGTCTGAATATCAGATCAGGTTGGAACGAGAGGGGCGACCCCCATTTTGTGCGAGCGTAAATCTGCCTTACGTTGATCGCGATGATGAGTGAGTTTAGTTGGTCTGAGTTTTTCATTGGGGCTGCCGCGGGCACGATGGTGTGCCTGATGGGCAGCCTTGGTGCGATTCGCTGGGCGCAGAAACGCGGGGCCGTGCTGGAGCGGCGCGCAAGAGAAGCCGAGCGTCTTGCCGAGTTGGGAACACTGACGGCAGGCTTGGCGCATGAGATCAAAAATCCGTTGTCGACGATCCAATTGAATTTGCAGTTGCTTCAGGAGGACTTGCCTCAGGAAAAGCAAGGCGATCGCAGATTTTCAGCACGTCTTGCGACGGTGCGTCAGGAGGCGAGTCGGCTTCGAGAAATTCTGGATGATTTTCTTCGCTATGCCGGCCGCGTCGAAGTTGAAAAAGCTTCTACGGACATTGGCAAAATGCTGGAGGAGGTGTTCGACTTCTTTCAGCCCCAAGCGTCGATGTCACGCGTCGAACTTCGTTTGACTGCTCCCGATCACCCGATCATTGCGTCGATCGACCAGCGGCTGGTGAAGCAGGCGCTGCTTAATCTTTTACTCAACGCCACGCAGGCGATGCACGAGACGGGCGGGGAGATTATTTTGGGCTCGCGACTGGCTCCAAGTTCCCGATCGCCGACCGTGCTGATCAGCGTCACCGACACGGGCCCGGGGATCGACCCCGAGAAACGCGAACAGATTTTCAAGGCTTACTTTACCACTCGAAAGGGCGGCACCGGACTGGGCTTACCGATCGCCAAGCGTGTCGCCGACGAGCACGGCGGAACGCTCTTGCTCTCAAGCGAGCCGGGCCGGGGCAGTGTGTTCACGCTCGCGCTACCGGTCTGAATGTGAAGCCCAATCGCTGTCAAAATCTGAGATGCGGAAACAAGTCGTTCAAACTGCTCAGTTCGAAACCGGCGGGGCGAGGTCGTCGGCGTCGCCGCCGTCTTTGGCGTTCTCGAAATCCATCAGAAAATGAACGTTCTTCAATAGTTCTTCGTGCACCGTTGCCTTCAACAGTTTCTTCGCCTTTCGCAGGCCCGTTCGGCGTGACACGTGAGTGAGGATGACGAGCTTGTTCGAGAGCCGCGGTAAAATTCGCGCCAGCTCCGCGACATGCAGGTGTTTGCCGCTCTTGGCTCGCGTTTGATGGTCGGCCTCGAAGAACGTGCATTCGGTGATCAGAATCTCCGCATTAATCACGTCTTCATGCTCAAAAACCGGGCCCATGCCCGTGTCGCCGAGATACGTCACCAACGGCACCTCGAGTTTGTATTGAATGTCCACGCCGTCGCGTTTCAGCTGCGCCAGTTCCTCAGAGGGCTTACCTAAAAACTCCGTGCGAAGTTTCTCGCGAATGTTGATGAGCGTGTAGCCCAGGCAGGGCCCGGCATGGTGGACCGCGTGCGTGCGGATGCAGAAATCTTTCCGCACGTCATAGATTTCGCCGTCTCGCATGCCCACGAGTTGATAGGGCGAGTGCTGTCGTTCGACGTCGCGAAAGGCCTTGAGCATTCGCTCGATCGCGTCGACGGCTTCATCGGGGCAAAGAATGAGTGGCGGCTTCATGCCCTGAAAATGCTTTTGCGAAATGAAGTACGCGAGCCCGCCGATGTGGTCCATGTGCGCGTGCGAGAGACACAGGATGTCGGAGGTGAGGCAGAATTGCGGCGCTCGCCCAGCATCGAAGCATACGTTCAATTCTGGAATCTGAATCACGGTTTCCTCGCCCGCGATCGAGTAACCCAAAATGGTTGTCGTGCCGACTTTGAATCGGGCGTACCGCTGGGAGATGTAGGACTTGTCTATCGTGAAATCAGCCATGGAATGTGTCGAAAATACGCGAGAGTCGTGTGTTGGACAACCTTAGGACGTGCCGGGCATTTTGCAGTTTGACGCGATGAACAGTTGCTAAGGCCAGAGCTTGACATCCACGGGCCGTCTCGCGGAGCATTTGGGTCCATGCCCATTAAAATTGCGTTCATCGGTGCAGGGTCGATCGGCTTCACGCGCCGGCTCTCGAACGACGTGCTGACCGTCCCGGAATTGCAGGACACACAGTTCGCGTTTACGGACTTGAACGCCCACAACCTGGATATGGTCACGCAGCTCGTGCAGCGTGACATCAGCCACTTCAAATTGCCTGCAAGTGTGGTGCCCACCACCGATCGCCGCAAGGCGATTGAGGGCGCGGATTATGTCATCTGCGCGATCCGTCAGGGCGGGCTTGAAGCATTCAAAACCGACATCGAAATTCCGCTCAAATACGGAATCGATCAGTGCGTCGGCGACACGATCTGCGCTGGCGGACTCATGTACGCGCAGCGAACGATTCCGGCCTTGCTCGACTTCTGCAAAGACATGCGCGAAGTCGCCACTAAGGACGTCGTCTTCCTCAACTACGCCAACCCCATGGCCATGAACACCTGGGCGTGCAACAAATACGGCGGCGTGAAAACGATCGGCCTGTGTCACGGCGTGACCGGCGCGATGTGGCAGATCGCTTCGTGCACCGAAATCTGGGCGCGTGAAAACGGCCTGCTTGGTGCCGAGACGAAAATCCATCGCAACGACATCGACTTCGTCTTCTCCGGCATCAACCACCAGACCTGGTGCACCAAAGCAACCTGGCGCGGCCATGACATGCTCAGCCGCCTGCTCGAACTCTTTGAGCGTCACCCGACCTACAAGACGACCGAAAAAGTCCGCATCGACGTCCTGCGCCGCTTCGGCTACTACTCCACCGAATCCAACGGCCATCTCAGCGAATACGTTCCGTGGTATCGCAAACGCGTGGGCGAGATCAATCGCTGGATCGACCTCACATCGTGGATCAACGGCGAGACGGGCGGGTATCTCCGCGTCTGCACCGAGGGCCGAAACTGGTTCGAGACCGACTTCCCCAACTGGCTCGCCGAGACGCCCAAGGCACTGACCAAAGAGAACCGAAGCGAAGAGCACGGCAGTTACATCATCGAAGGTCTGGAGACGGGCCGCGTGTATCGCGGGCACTTCAACATCCAGAACAACGGGCACATTCCGAATTTGCCGCATGACTGCAC
>JBBQKP010000198.1:0-6316 GCA_038326995.1 Tepidisphaerales bacterium | reverse complement strand
GCGAGCGGGTTTAGCATCTCCGGTGAGTTCCTTCGCAGCATCGACGTTCGCCCGGCAACGGGTGAGTTGTATGGGCTCTCGAACCAAGACCGCCTGTTCATTATCAATCCGGTCACTGGGGCGTCGTCACTGGTCGGCGGGCCGACCTCGACGGCGTTTGGTGTGTCCGACTTTTCGTCCATCGACTTCAACCCGACTGTCGATCGCATTCGCGTGGTTAATCGCTCGGCCCAGAATGGTCGGATCAATCCCAACAATGGGTTGCAGGTCGATAGCGACCTCGGTACCGCAGGCGTGCAGGCGGACCCGAATCTGCAGTACGCCCCCGCCGACGCCGGTTCTGGCACGACGCCTTCAGGTGTCGGCGTTGCATACACCAACAGCGTCGCCAATGCGACCTCGACCACGCTCTATACGATCGAAGCTGGTCGCGATGTGCTGACGGTGCAGAACCCCGCCAACGCAGGGACGCTGAACACAGTCGGGTCACTCGGGTTTGATGTGGGAGCCACCAGCGGCTTTGTCGGTTTCGACATTTCTGCCGCCGATGGCACGGCCTATCTGGTCGCCGTCAACTTTTTTGCAACCGGCATCGCCCCGACGCGGGGCGATCTCTACACGGTCAATCTCGCGACGGGCCTCGCGACTTCGCAAGGCGCAATCACGAATCTGCCGGGATTCGATTCGCTCGCTTCCATTGCGGTTGCGAACGTTGTGCCTGAGCCGACGGCTTTGATGGTGATCGGCGCGGCCGCCACCTATATGCTTCGGCGCCGTAGAAACTAAGTCGTAGGGACTGAGTCGTAGGAACTAGCTTCGCGTCTCACATTCTCAACAATCAAACGAGCGGGTGACTACGAAATGTCATCCGCTCGGTTGCTTTAAATCGGGCATTCGCCGCGATTCGTAACGGGTCATTATTCTACTCTTGTCCGCACCTTAGTTACCAAGGGTACGACAACGGCGGAATCTCACGACGATCTCCCCGTTTCTATGATTCACTGTGAACGGCCGATCTGGAATTGGCCACGATGATCCGCGCGGTTTCATGGCGGCGCGCCGTTGAACGACGCGACAGCCATTGATCGAGTCTCTTCGCGATGATTCTTGTCCTGGTTGGTGTGTTGGTTACACTCGGGCGATGGTTCTGACGCTTGCTTCAATTCTCGCATGTGTGCTGATGGTGGATACTGAGCCGACTACGTCGTCTACGCAGTCATCTATGCAGACAGCAACTGCTGCGCCAACGACAAATGCGACCACGCGTGGTGCGTGGCAGCTTTCTGACGGCGGGTGGTCGAAGATCGAGCAGACCTCCGTCGCCCGCGCCGCCAGGCCGATCGATGATCCGGAGCTGATGGCCATTCAAAAGTCCATGGTCAAAAGCGACTATGAGGCTTCTCGCAAGAGTCTGATCACCTGGCTGCGTGCGAATCCGACGTCGGCCTTCCGAGATCAGGCGCTGATGATGATGGCTCGAACGCTGTACGCCGGCGATGACTTGATTCGCGCGTTTTTTTACTGCGACGAATTGATGGATACGTATGCCGACAGCGTGCTGTACTCGCAGGCGATGCAGCTTCAGTACGACATTGCCGACGAGTATTTGAAGGGCAGGAAAGACAAGTTCTGGGGTATGAGGCTTCTGGGCCGCAAGGAAGACGCGGTCGAAATGCTGTTCCGTGTGCAGCAGAGAAATCCGGGTTCACCCGTGGCGGAGAAGTCGCTCTTGCGGACGGCCGACCATTACTGGGACGAAGGCGACTTTGATCTCGCGGCAGACGCGTATGACAGCTTCGGCAACTCGTTCCCGCGAAGCCCGCTCGCGCGAGATGTACAGCTTCAGGAAGCGCGCTCCAACCTCGCCCAGTACAACGGCCCGAAGTTCGACGCGACGCCCATCATCAACGCGCGCGAGCAGCTCGTTCAACTAGCGGGCGAGGACCCGCTTTTTGCGAGACAGAACGAGGTCGAGCCGCTTATTTCCGAGTCGGAAAGACAGCTCGCACGCAAGCTGGTGATCAGTGCCGATTTCTACAGACGAACCGGCAAGCCCGCGGCACGAAAGCACTTGCTTGCAAGGCTGGTTCGCGATTACCCGGGCACGCCCGAAGCGCAGTCGGCACGTGTTGAACTTGGAATCGAAAACCAGCCGACCAATCCGGCGCCGTAAGCGGATGCCAAACACAAGCAAACTGACAATGGAGAAGCACTTGAACTTTTCGAAAACAGCATCGAGACTTGGACGTAGCCCACTCGCGGCCTTGGCGGCGTGCGCGACCGGGGCGATGATTTTGGCCTTCGCGTCCGGCTGCGGCTACTCGGGTGCGAATTCGAACGCCAGTTCAGGCGCTAATTCGAACGCCAGTTCGGGCGGCTACAACTGGTCGAGCACGTACCGCGCTGATGTTCGAACGATCGCCGTGCCTCAGTTCAAGACGCGTTCCTTCAGCCGCGGCGACGAATTGCTTTTGACGCAGGCCCTAGTTACGGCGATCGAGCGAAAGACGCCTTACAAGGTCGTGGATCGCTCGCGTGCGGACACGTCGCTCGAAGGCGAAGTGGTGGATGTTTCGGTCGGCACGGTCTCTCGTGATCGCTCGACGGCCTTGCCTCAGGAGCAGGTTTACACGCTGACGGTCGATTTCACGTGGACCGATCTTCGCAGCGGCCGGGTGCTGGTTGAACGCAAGCAGTTCACGCAAGCGAATTCGTATTATCCGACGTTGGGCGAGAGCCGGGCGCTGGGCAAACAGAATTCGGTCGAAGCGCTTGCGGTGGGGATTGTCGAGCAACTGCAGGGCGAGTGGTAGGCAGTTACCCGCGGCCTGATTGATGAATTGAATTTCTGCTCGGACTGGTCGAGAGATGTCAGCCGAAGATTTGATGCGTATGTCGTCACGAAATTCGCACAGTGTGTGACTTGCCAGGTTCGAGCGACGTGGTGACGAGTCCGTTTTTAATGCTGTAATACGCGAACTCTCCGCCGTCGCTGAGGTTCACCTGAATAGAGCCGTCGGTGTTGCGCGTTATCGAATCGACTGCGGCGCGCGGGTCGAGTTTGTCGACAAGCCCAATCACGGCGATGCCGTTTTCAATCGGGGTTAGTGTGAAGAGTTCTGCACTCATCGGATCGAGCGTGAGGACGTTCGATTCGTCAATCGCGACGACTTGAAAACTTTTTGCGAAGCTGCGCCACGCGAGGACGGCCTCGGCCGCTTCGCCAGCAAATGCGTCACTGGCTTTCCAGGTATCGGTGATGGGCCCGGCATGATTGACGACGTTCTCGCCCCCGCGCGGGCCGACCCATTGCGTGTGGAAGACGCCGAGCATGCTATGGGGTTTTTCGACGCGTTTGATTTTGAGCAATCTGGGCTGGGTGAGGCAATCGATGAAGATGCGGTCGTGCGTAACAACACCGGCCGCGCCCGTTCGCACGCGTGAATTCGAAAGCGTGAGTGCGCGGATGAGGTCGGCGTTGTGATTTCCCGGCGCGTCGGAGATGTAGATTGGTCCGCCGCTGATGACCCGGGCGGCGGCGTGTGCCTGGGCGGTTTCGTGATGAGACTGAAACATGTCCCAGTCGCACAATGCGATCTTGGAAGAGAGCAGCGCGTTCTTCGCGTTGGTTTGAAGGTGGAAGCCGTGCGAACCCTTTTGGCGTGGAAAAAAGTCGTCGCTGTTTCGCCAACTGTTTGTGATCTGGAGACGGTAGAGGTGTTCGGTGCTGTTGCACATGCAGTGCAGCAACTCGCCGCCGAAGTGTGTCGCGGCGGCCTGTTGAAGACCCTGTTGATACGCCAGGGCGGTTTGCGTGGGATTGACTCGGGTGACGATTTCGTCGCCGAAGGATTCGAGGCTGGCGTGATTGTCGACCTTTGTGAAATCGACACCTTGTGCGCGAAGATGCTGGTACCAGTCGGCGAAGAAGCGGGAGATGTCGTCGGGATGGACCAGTCCGCGTCGCAGGCCGTGGCTTGAGCGGCAGTTGTAGCCGTGAAAATGGGTGTCCGCGACGTCGAGAATGCGATACTTCTTCGCGAGAGGTCCTTCGGGGTGCACGCCCGACCAGTAGCCCTGCAGCGCGTGCCAGACGCCGAACTTTTGGATGCCGAATTCAGACTTGCTCTGGGCGATGAGTTGCGAGAGTCCGTTCGGGAACTTTTTCGAATGAGCATCGAAGGACAAAAGCAGATCGCCGTCGGTGTCGAGCCAGCCGTCGTCGAGAATGACAAAGCCCGGGGAGATGCCCGCCGTCTTGAGCGAGTTCAGACCGAGCACGACCTTCTCGTGGCTGACTTCCTGATAGAACGCATCCCACGTGCACCAGCCCAGAGTGTCGGACCACGTGGCTCGCGCTTTTTCGCCGGTGAGTTTGAACGTGCCCAGGACTTCTTTTGCGGCGATGACGGCCCGGGTCATGGCCTGATCGATCGAGTTACCGGTGGCGTGGACGAGCAGCGGTTCGAGTCCGCCGTCGCGCGGCCCGACGACGTGGAGGCGAAGCCGAGCGGCATCGCCCTGCAGATAAGCGCGCTTGTTTCCCGAAGCCAGTGTCAGCAACACGCCGAACGATGTGTCTGAAAGTTGATAGCAAAGCGCGGCCGACTCGCGTGGCACATCGGCGAAGGATTGCGGATGAAACGGCTCGAACCACCACGGACTTTTGCGCGACAGCGTCATGAGCCGAAGTGGCGCGGGTTCAATCGTGAGACACGTCAGATCGGCGGCGGTGCGGACGACGGTCGCGCCTGTGACCTGCTGAATTTCTCGCGGCTCAAGAACGAGCGTTGAGGAAATAGTGAGCGTGTTCGTCTGAGGCGTCGTGGAAGACATAGGCCGCGTTTGTACACGAATTCGGCTATTGCGGAACAGCCCCACGACAGCCCCACGACAGCCCCACGATGCGAGCGCTGCGCGAGTTGGTCCGACGCATTGCAGGCGATATGACTACAGCACCATGTTCGGTTCACACCTTTCTATCGCGGGCGGAATGCATAAGGCCGTTATCGACGCGCAGCGGCTCGGGCTGGACACCGTTCAGGTGTTCACGAAGAACCAGCAGCAGTGGCGCGTGCCTTTACTCGCGCAGGAATCGATTGACCTCTGGAAATCGGCCACGAAAATAGCGGGCTTTGGTAGCGCGGTGAGTCATGACAGTTATCTGATCAATCTTGCTTCGCCCGACGAGGTCGCCCGGCAAAAAAGCATTGCTTTGTTCGTGGAAGAAATCAGGCGTTGCGAGATGTTATCGATCCCGCTTCTCGTGTCGCACCCAGGGGCACATCTGGGCACGCATCTGAGCATGCGCGACGACGTGGCCGACGTGGCGATGGGATGCGAGCGAATTGCCGACTCCATTGATGCGGCGATCGGCGTGGTTTTAAAGGAATTTCCAAAGCTCACAACGACCATCTGTCTGGAAAGCACGGCCGGGATGGGCTCGTCCATTGGACACAAACTCGAGCACCTTCGCGATATCATCAACCAATCAAAGCAGTCAAAGCACCTGGCGGTCTGTCTGGACACCGCCCATCTTTTCGCGGCGGGATATGACTTTCGCGGAAAGAATTACAAAGGGCTGATCAAAGAGATTGATCAAACGATCGGCCTTGATCGCGTGGCGGTGTGGCATCTGAATGACAGCAAGAAGCCGCTGGGCTCTCACGTGGATCGACACGAACACATCGGCCTTGGGACGATCGGCGACGAAGGCTTCGCTTCACTGGTTCGAGACAAGCGGTGGAAACAGACGCCCAAGATTCTCGAGACGGCGAAGGAGAAGAACGAAGACGGCCTTGATTGGGACGAGATAAATCTCCAGCGGCTCAGGAGTTTGATGAAGTGAGGTGAAGTGAGCGGCAATCAATTGTTGAGCGCGCGAGCCGATTGCACGATGATCAGACGTTCGAACGACCCATCACAGACCTTCAAACAAAAACGGCTTCAACCCTTTCCCCAATGCTAGATCAACTCAAAAACTTCAGTGCCCTTCCCGGTTTGATGGCCCGTGCCAAAGAGATGCAGGAGAAGATGAAAGCGATGCAGGACGAGCTGGGCAAGAAGCACGTCTCGGCCGACGCGGGTGCGGGCATGGTGTCGGCGACGGTGAGCGGAAAGCTCGAGCTGATCTCGGTGCGAATTGATCGCAAGCGTTTGGGCGTGTCAGACCAGTCGAGCAACAAAACGCCGCTGGGCGATGCGGACATCGAGATGCTCGAAGACTTGATCGTCGCGGCGGTCGGCGCGGCGCAGGCGAAGGCGGCAGACTTGATGCGGGTGGAGATGGGAAAACTGGCGAGCGACATGGGCTTGC
>JBBQKP010000197.1:0-6352 GCA_038326995.1 Tepidisphaerales bacterium | reverse complement strand
CGTCACCGCCGCGTCCTGGCAGCGTTTCTGGCCCGTCCGGCAGGACATTCTCCAGCTGAATCTCCCTAAAGAGTCTTCTACTCGTGAAGCGACAAAGTGTCCGCCGGACGGGCCTAAAGCGAATCCACATCGTGAACTCCTCACGGCAATTCGCAGAAACCGCTTACTAACGTGCGCGGCTCGTTCAATCGCGTCTGCTTTCACGCCGCTCGACCACGAACTCGTTGCCATCAACTGAAGTGTTACCCACAGGCGTCACTTGGCTTTCGGCTCGAAGCCTTTGCCGGGCGTGTAGACGTAGATCGTCCCGTCAAGGCCTGTGGCTTCGCCGATCTCCGTGTTTTGCGTGCTGACCTGTATCCATTTGGGCTTCAACACCGGGTCGTCATCAGACGCCAATCGAATATGAAGGGTGCCGGTTTTTGCAACACGATCCGTCACGACTCTGACGTCTGCGCTGCCGTCGGCCTCGATGTCCTTGGTGCCAGTAATGGCAATTTTGTCCGGGTATGACGTTTTTTGTTCAGGATTATATGTTGAAGTTCCGACCGATACTGCAGGAAGTCCGAGCGTGTCCTTTAATTTGAAGATGATCGAACGATCGTTCGTCGCTTTCCTGTCAATCGGCGTGCTGATAATGATATTTTTGCCGATCTCTTCAAAAAATTGATAGCCGCCCCGATCGACTGAGTTAAACCGTTTTTCATCCACAATAGAAATTGGTTGGGTGGTAGAAGCACTTTGACGTGCAGCCAGCCACCCGGAAAAACCGAGTACGACGACGGAGCTGACAAGCAGGTATGCGATGGTCTTCATAATGCATCTTTCTGACGGTTGGTGCCAGAAGCATCCCAACTCGTTGTTTAAGTCATTCATTGCCTGATTCCACAGGCGTCACTTGGCTTTCGGCTCGAAGCCTTTGCCGGGCGTGTAGACGTAGACTGTTCCGTCTAGCCCCGTGGCCGCGGCGTCTTTCGCAAGGAAGCTTTTGAAATCGGCCCATGTGTCAGGTTCTCCCGCGACTCGAAGACGCCCTGCGTGTGACACTACAGCGTCAGTACCGCCTGACTCGTATTCGATCACGAGATCGACCTTTCCATCGATTTCGATATCTCTGGTCATGTACACTTTTCGCACAGGCTTTCCTTCGGACGCGGCGATGTTGCTGATAATAGTCACCGACGGCAGCCCGCCCACGGCGTCTGACTCAAAATTGATAGCCCAGTCTCGATCCTGCCCGCGCGGATTGGACGAAATGAGAAGCTGTTGGTTCGGTATCTCACTTACGCGATACTTCGACTGCTTCGCTTGTTGGAGAGCGACGCCAAAAGTTGGCGCGATCACCACGCAAGCCACCAAAAAGCCCAAAAGGTACAGTAATTTCGTGTTCATTTTCGGACGCCTTAGAAGTTTAACGTTCAACACGACCCACGTTGTCCCCAAACTGATCACGCACGGCTTGCAGTTCCTCCGGGGTAAGATCGCCCCATTGGCATCCGTTGCGAATTTTATTCAATGCTCTGTAGAGCGGATCAGACTCCGGACTAACTCCAGTTTCGAGAAGATGCTGCAAATGTCTAAAGTACAAAAGGTCCGGACTCATCCCCGCGATTTCGGCAAGCGCCACCCCGGCTTCCACGACCGTTACCGCCACGCCTGCCGCGGCAGCTGCGACCTTTGCGCCTGATTTGATGCCAACAACGCCTTCGATCACGCCGTCTCGAACCACTCCGCCGTGCTCTTTGGCGGCGGGGTATTCATCGAACTCTCCTGTTGGCGTTGACGAATCTAGAAGTGCGACAGACTGTAGACCGCAGTCAGGAGAATACCAACGTCAACCGCAATGTGCAATTATAAAATAGATGAATTTTTATACTCGCCTGGCTCTGAGTGGGATGACGTTTCCGAGCTTGATGCCTCGCTATTTCGCCCAGATTCGGCAGTAATGCCTGTTATCGGTCCAAACTCTTATGTACTAGAGAACCGTTGGCCTATACGCGAGACCTTCTCGAAAATAAGATACGTCTAGTCGTAGATACGAAAGGTCTTGCCGTAAGTACTTCTTGTTCTCTCGTATGTATAACGTTGGTGATTGTATCGACGCGACACCATGCCGTCCCCACGATCGGTTCTCTGGCGGGCGGCGGTCCCTGATGCCGGGGGTAAAAGACGCAAAAGAAGCGTCACGGAATGACGCCCTCAATGAGGTGCGAAGGTCCTTTGGACGATCACGCAAGTTCAACCACCCGAAAATTTCTGCGCAATGATCTGCAAACGCTGGCCAACCTGACCCAGATCGCTCGGCCGTTTCGCGGCGTTTACGCGCACACATTCCATCACCAATTGGCTCAGCGGCTCGGGAATGTGCGGGCAAAGTTCCGTCGGCGTCTTGATCAACGCGTCCGACAAAAAGCTGTTCGCGCCTTTATCAATGTTGATCAGCGTCGGAATGTTGTGCCCGGTCAGTACCGCATAAAGCGTCGCACCGAAGTTGTACGCGTCGGTCCGCTGATCGACGGCATGACGCTTGACCTGCTCGGGGGCGATGAAGTCGGGCGTGCCTTGAATGCGCTCTTTAATCGTGCCGATCGCACAGGACTGCCCGAGGTCGATGACACGGACTTCTCCAGCAGCATTCTGAAGTATGTTGGCGGGCTTGAGATCGCAGTGGACGAACCCTGCCGCGTGCATGGCGGAGAGGGCACTGGCGACGTGTGAGAACACGAGGGCGGCGTCGATGAAGTTGAGCCTGACGAGGGGTTTACCGTCGAACATCTCCATGACAAGCGCCGCCGACAGCACCTTACGCATGAAGGTTTTTTCAAGCTTCAAGTCGACGACTTTGCGGAGCGAAACGTGCGAAACACGTTTGCCGACGAGAAATTCATCTTCAAGTTGTGTGATGAAGCGAACATCGCGATCGGTTTTTCGAACGACGTGCTTGAGCGCGCGAAGCTGGCGGCTGGTCGGGTCGGTTACGACGTAAATCGTGCTGCCCGCACCGTGGCCTAGGAGGTCGACCACGTCGTAGCCGAAAATCTGACGAGGCAATGACGTGGCATTCCCGCCGCTATGTTGTTCGCGGAGTTCGCCGACGGGGGGTGGATAATTGTTTGCCAAGCCTACCATGTGCATTTTGTCCGTTCATCCGACAGTTCGATTCACCATACGCCATTTCCACCGAAATGTCGGCGGGGGAAATCTACTCTTGTGAAGATAATTTTCTTTCGTATTCTTTCGACCGTGCTTTGGATCGATCCTGCCATCCCCGCGTCTTCGCCGTTGGTATAACGCCGATCGACTGCTAAAATTCCTCGGCAAAGTTTCGGGCATGCCAAAGAAGCCAGTCACTTTAGCCCGCCTGACTTCAGTCGGCGTCGTTACCGGGTACAGTCGCACGCATGGCCGTGCCCGCCCGCCAACCCGCGTTGCCCTTTTCATCGCCCTTCTCATCGCCGCAATCGCCGCTGTCGACGCAAGCGACGCAGCCCGGCGAGGCGACACCAAAATTATCGGGCCCGCCCGAATACTCGCCATCGGAAATC
Organism: Tepidisphaerales bacterium; assembly: GCA_038326995.1. Taxonomy (GTDB): domain Bacteria; phylum Planctomycetota; class Phycisphaerae; order Tepidisphaerales; family Tepidisphaeraceae; genus JBBQKP01. Next base: position 2,807 of record JBBQKP010000197.1, on the reverse strand, counting down.
AACCACCTCGCCAGCCAGACACTCAAGCGGGAGTTTCCGTCGGTCATCCGCGTTCGCGGCGAGCTTTCGGACTACAAGCCCGCGCCGTCGGGCCATCGATATTTCAACATCAAGGACGCCCGAGGCGTGATCGCGTGCACGATGTGGGCGGCGGCGGCGGCGCATCTGAAGTTCGAGCCGCAAAGCGGCATGGAGATAATCGCCAGCGGCGGCCTGGAAATTTACGTCAAGGCCGGGAAGTTTCAGATGTCAGTCACACGCCTCGAGCCCGCCGGCCAGGGCGCGATGGATCTGGCAAAGCGGGAGCTGATTCAGCGGCTGCAAGTGGCCGGGCTCTTGGATCGCCTGCGTTTACCACTGCCTCGATTTCCGCGCCGCATCGCATTGGTCACCAGCCCGCAGGCGGCGGGTTATGCGGACATGCGAAAGGTTTTTGCCAATGCCCCGCAGATTGAACTTTTTCTTTTGCCCGTGCGTGTCCAGGGAGACGGCGCGGCCTCCGACGTCTCGGCCGCCATCCTCATTCTCGCTCGCAATGCGAAAAAGCTCGGCATCGATCTCATCGTCGTCGCACGCGGCGGAGGCTCGACTGAAGACCTCTGGCCGTTCAATGACGAGGCGATTGTGAAAGCGATCCTCAGCAGCAGCATGAACTACAAGGTGCCCGTCGTCACCGGCATCGGACACGAGACCGACACGCACGTGGCCGACCTCGTCAGCGACTACCACGCCCACACGCCCACCGAAGCCGCGGCCGTCATCAGCAGGTCTTGGCGCGACGCGCCGGCGCAGATCGAAACGCTCGCAAGGTCGCTTCGGTCATTGGCCCACCAACGCGTCGCCTCGACCCGGCGGCACTTTGATCTGCTCGCAAATTCGCCCGCGCTGCGCGACGCCGCGTCCGCCGTCGCCGCCGTCGTCTCGCCGCGAGAGCAGGAACTCGACGAACTCGATTCGCGCCTCGAACGTTCATTGCGACAAGTTTTATTGCGGCGCGAACGGTGGCTCTCGACGGCTCAGTCGCGGCTGGACCGCCTGACGCCTCAGCAGCAGCTTCGCCAGCAGTACGAGCGCCTGACGCGTCTCGAAGGGCCGTTGCGCGAGTCGCTTCGATTGCAGCTTTACCGAAACGCGATGCGGATCGAACAGTTTACGCAGCGGCTATTTCGCCCGGAGAATCTGTTGTCCAGGCCCGGGCAAAAGCTGGATGTGCTTAGTTCGCGACTGGAAGGATTGTCGCCGCTGGCGATTTTGTCGCGCGGGTATTCGATCACGACGCGAGCCGAAAGTGGAGAGGTCATGCGCGACGCCTCCGACGCGGCCGCGGGCACGCTCATTCGCACGCGACTTGCGAAGGGTGAGATTCAGAGCAGCGTGAGTTAGTAATTATTCACGTCTAAAACTTTTGGTAATCCTGGAATAACTTCTTCACGGGGCGGAAAGTTCTGCCACGTTCAGATTGTCGGTGGCACCGGTCTCCGATCGGTGTTCTGTTTCCGTAACCAGATGGAAAGCATCTTCGCAAAAGCATCGCCTTCTCAAGTGTAGCCGACAGCTTGCTGGCGCTTTGTCCGACCAGGCTTGCACCTCAAGCGCCAGCAAGCTGGCGGCTACGCGGGGACAAGGGCTAGTTTGCTGCAAGAAGCGGAGCTCGCCTTAGCAACCAAATTAGCAAGACCAGAAGCGACGCGTGATATCCAAAGAAATAGCACACCGGTCGGAGACCGGTGCCACCGATACTCGTTTTCAGCTTTTTTCCCGCTGCTGCTTTTCGCGCGCGTTTGTGTACAGTCGGTTGGACTTATGAGCACGAACGACACGGTGAACATAGCGATCGTCGGCTGCGGCGGGATGGCGCATTGGCACGTCGAGAATTATCAAAAGATTCCTCAGGCCCGGCTCGTCGCGTTCGTCGATGTCGACGAAAAAAAGACCGAGGAGTTTCGCTCGCGTTATGCCAACCACGCGGCCGTCTATAGCTCGCTCGATCAGCTTATCGCCTCGCGTCCTGCCGAGCTTGACGGCGTGACACTCGTAACGCCGCACACCCTGCACTTCGGCCAGGCGACGACGGCGCTCGAAGCCGGACTGCACGTGCTGGTCGAGAAGCCCATGGTGACTTCGACGCCGCACGCGATGCGACTTTGGAAAAGCGTTAAAGATTCGGGAAAGAAGCTCGGCATCTCCTTCCAGGCGCCTTACACGCGCGAGTATCAGGCGATCAAAAATATGCGAACCGCCGGCACGCTGGGCAAGATTCAGCTCATCCAAGGCTGGCTTGCTCAAGGGTGGCTGAAGGGCTCAAAAGGCACGTGGCGACAGGACCCGTCCCTCAGCGGCGGCGGGCAAATGTACGACAGCGGGGCCCACGTGCTTAACGGCATGATGTGGATTATGAACGAGCCCGTCGTCGAGGTCAGCTGCATGTATGACACGCTGGGCGCACCCGTCGACATCAACGGCGTGGCTATTCTCAGGTTCGCAAGCGGTGCGATGGGCAGCGTCGCGCTCGGAGGCAATTCGCCCGGCTGGGACGTCGAAGTTCGCGTTCAAACAGACAAGCTGCAGCTCCGCACAGGACCGCACGGCGGATGGCTTCACGCTTCGAGTGATCACAAACCGTTCGACATCGCCCTGCCTAACCACGACGTCCCGGCCGCCTTTACGCCGCACGGCAACTTCGTGCGATCGATCCTCGGGCTTGAAGAACTTCAGGCCCCCGTGCGATATGGCGCGTTGCTTAGTGCGCTGATGGATGCGATGTACGAAAGCGCCGCCCAGAAACGGCCGATCACGGTCAAGCCCGT
>JBBQKP010000196.1:0-6403 GCA_038326995.1 Tepidisphaerales bacterium | reverse complement strand
GTGCGTCCTGGACACGCTCTGGAGTACCAAAACGAAGCGCCCGCGAGAGTGGGCGCGTGACGGTGCGGGTCGCGAACGAACCGGGCGGCGAGTCGGATCGAGATCGAGTCGCGATGTCTCCGTGTAGCCGCCAGCTTTCGGGCGCTTGATTTGCAAGGCGAGTTTATCAAAGCACCAGCAAGCGGGCGGCTACACGGGGGATGGGCACTTCAGATCCGACAAGGCGCGAGTGATAAACGCGATTCGCACGTCGGGTCGGACGAAGCACCCGCGAGTTTGCAACTACACCACTATCACGCGGCGAAGGTCAGCACTTTGTACGCCCAGCCGGCCAGGCCCAGGCCGATCAAGATGAAAAACACGCGAAGGGAGAGGACGTGTTCGAGCCAGCGTGTCGCGGGCAGGCCGGTGAAGGCGATGTAGGAGCCGATCCAGAATCCGCAGGCGGCGAGGAATGCGACGAGCGTGCCCATCGGCTGGGCGTGGAGGCTTTGGAAAAGCGAGCCGTGCAAGAGGTGTGCGAAGCTGGTGGTCATGCCGCACGCGGCGCAGGGGATTCCGGAGGAGGCGAGCAGGCCGCAGCGTGACATGCCGAGCTGCGTGTGGGTTTCGACGCCGGTCGGGCTGGGCGTGAGCTGCATTGCGATGAGAAGCGATGCCAGGCCGAGCAGCGCGACGACGAGCGCGATGATGCGTGCGACCCAGCCGGCACGCGGGAGCACGCCCGAGTGGACGTAGACGCGGGGGATTGAATTGGGAATCGAAGCAGCTATCGAAGCGGGGATTGAAGAGGTGATCGCTGCGGGCGAAATTGTGCTGGCGGGTTTTTCCATGGTGGTCTTTCTTTATGAAAGGACGTCGACAATGCCCGCCGCGCCCAATAGAAGCGCGATGACGCCGTTGAGGGTGAAGAACGCGAGGTTGAGCTTCGAGAGGTCGTCGGCGCGGACGGCCCGGTGTTCGATGATAAGTAGGACGCACACGACGCCGATCATGGTGAACCAGATCGCGTCGAGCGAGGGCGAGATAATGCCGCTTGCGATGAAGAGGATGACGGCCGCGACGTGGGTCAGGCGCGCGACCCAAAGTGCCGGGCCGATGCCGATGCGAGCGGGCATGGACCGCACGCCGGTGGCGAGGTCGGAGGCGTAATCCTGAGTCGCGTAGAGCATGTCGAAGCCGGCCGTCCAGCACATGACCGCGGCGCCAAGAAGCACGGGCACGAACGAATGAGGCAGGCCGCTGACGGCGATCCACGCACAGATTGGAGCGAGGCCCAGCGCCAGGCCGAGCCAGTAGTGGACGAGCGATGTGAAGCGTTTGAAGTACGGATAGACGCCGATGAAAAACAGTGCGGGCCCGGAGAACGCGAGCGGCCAGGGGTTATCGAAGAAGAAGTAGAACAGGCTGGTGGCAAGTACGAAGATGGCGGCGCACGCGAGGGTGATGGTGATTGCGGCGTGGAAGGCGAGTCTGCCTGCGGGGATCGCGCGGCCGGCCGTCCTGGGGTTCAGCGCGTCGAGCCGCGAATCGACCAGCCGATTCATTCCCATCGCAAAAGATCTGGCGAGAATCATGCAGAGGATGATGAGCACGAGCACGCCCGCGTGGGGCAATCCCCCGGCCGCGAGGAATGCACTGAGCAGCGCGAAGGGCATCGCGAAGATGGTGTGAGTCAGCTTGATGTCGCCGGCGAATGCGAGCAGCGAACTGGTGCGTGGCCCGGAGATTTCGGGCTGATCGACGCGGGCAACTGATGATTGCTTCGGCGATGCGGTAGGCGGAGTTGGTGCGGAACTGTTCATGGATGATTCAAAAACCCGAAAGGCATTATTCCTTATGACACCCGTTCAAGCGACTTTAGTCACGATGCTGATGCTGACGATCTCGAATGTTTTCATGACTTTTGCATGGTACGCGCACCTGCGGGAGTTGTCGGCCCGGCCGTGGATTATCGCGGCGATTATCAGCTGGGGCATCGCGTTCTTAGAGTACATGGTCATGGTCCCGGCCAACCGAATCGGGTTCGAGCAAGGCAAGCTCAATATCGCGCAGCTGAAGATCATGCAGGAGGTCATCACGCTGGTGGTGTTCGTTCCGTTCGCGATCTGGTTCATGAAGTTTCGGCTCGACTACAACTTCGCACTGGCGGGGCTGTGCATGGTCGGCGCGGTGTTCTTCGTGATGCGGGCGAAGTGGGGGAAGGGCGCGGTCGCTCGCACGACTGTCGTGTGGCCGCACGAGTCGGAAAACGCCTCCGCGCCTTTGCGCCGCGACAGCAGGAGCGCCCGCTCGGCGGGTACTGGCGAAATGATAGAAGGTGTGTTGCACTACTGCTGGCATGCACGTGTGGAGCTGGTGGAGTGAGTGAGCAGCGCTCTGGCCGGGCTGGCAAGCCATCTTCGCGACTTGTAAACCGGCGATTTTTTGATCGGAAACGGATGACATTATTGAGCGATACACGGACGAGGAAGGTGATGGCAAGAAAGAAGCAAACAGACAAACAAAAGCCGTGTTCGCTATCTCTTTTTCCGTTGACTAGAATTATGTTCGATAAGCGAACGATAGAATGATGTCATCTGTTTCATCCTCATTTTCTCTTGCCCCCACGACAGAGAGCGTTCTGGATTTGATCGGCAACACGCCGATGGTTCGGCTGCGGAGTTTTGATGTCGGATTGTGCGAGTTGTATGTGAAGCTCGAAAACCAAAACCCCGGCGGATCGATCAAGGACAGGATTGGCAAGTCGATGATCGACGCGGCAGAGCGGGACGGATTGATCAGGCCCGGCGGGACGCTTGTGGAAGCGACAGCGGGGAACACGGGGCTCGCGCTGGCGCTGGTGGCGAGTCAGCGTGGCTATGGGTGCGTGCTGGTCGTGCCCGACAAGATGAGCCGCGAAAAGATCATGCACCTGAAGGCACTCGGTGCGAAGGTCGTCACGACGCGAAGCGATGTGGGCAGGGGTCATCCGGCGTACTACCAGGATCTGGCGAAGAAGATCGCAGATGAAACGCCCGGGGCGTTCTTCGTGAATCAGTTTGCAAACCCCGCGAATGTCTTGGCGCATTTTACGACGACGGGGCCGGAGATTTTCGAGCAGACGCAGGGAAGAGTGGACGCGGTGGTGTGCGGCGTCGGATCGGGCGGGACGATCAGCGGGCTGTCGCAGTATTTCGCGAAGGTGCGGCCGACGCTTGAGATGGTGCTTGCGGATCCGGTCGGGTCGATCCTGGCGGATTACATTGAGACCGGAACATACGGCCCGGCGGGGAGCTGGCTGGTGGAAGGAATCGGCGAGGATTTCATACCGTCGATCGCGGATTTTTCGCGTACGCGTCACGCGTTTCGCATATCGGATACGGAGTCGATCGACGTCGCGAGAAGACTGTTGACGGATGAGGGAATATTCGCGGGCAGTTCGTCGGGAACTCTGGTGGCGGCGGCGGTGAAGTATGCGAAAGCGCAGACCTCGCCGAAAGTGGTCGTGACGTTCATCTGCGATACCGGCGCGAAATATCTGAGCAAGGTTCATAACGAAGCGTGGCTCGAACAGTCGGGCATGATCAAGGTGAAGATGTTCGGCGATCTTCGAGATTTGATCTCGCACAAGAGCGAGAACGGTAGCCTGATCTCGCTCTTGCCGGACGATCTGCTCTCGACGGCGTACGCACGCATGCGGCTGTATGATGTGAGCCAGTTGCCGGTGCTGTTGGATGGGAAATTGATCGGCATCGTGGACGAGAGCGATCTGTTGATCGCGACGCGCGACGAGCCGGCCGCGTTCGCAAAACACGTGCAGGATGCGATGACGCGGAAGCTGGAAAAGCTCTCGCCCGGCGGAAGCGTGCGAGACGTGCTGGGCGTGTTGGATCGGGGAATGGTGGCGGTGATCGCGGACGAAAATTCGTTTTATGGCTTGATCACGAAGGTTGATTTGCTCAATCATCTCAGGCACAAAAACAATAAGTAAGAAACAACAGGCTAGGATGCGTTTATGAATAAGCCCGCAGACTGGATCCATGGCAATTCTGTTCCGGACGATGAGCCGTTTCGCAAGGCGGGCATCTCGACGAAGTCCGTGCACGGCGGGCAGTTCGCCGACCCGGGCACGGGCGCGGTGATGCCGCCGATCTATGCGACCAGCACGTATCGGCAGGATTCGCCGGGCGTTCACAAAGGCTACGACTACGGCCGAAGCCACAACCCGACGCGCTATGCGCTGGAGCGGTCGCTTGCGGTATTGGAGAACGGCTCGGCGGGGTTCGCGTTCTCGAGCGGGCTCGCAGGGATGGCCAGCGTGCTTGAGCTTTTGCCCGCGGGTTCGCACGTGATCGCCGCGGACGATCTGTATGGCGGCACGTTTCGGCTGTTCGAGCGCGTACGCAAGCACAGTCAGGGGTTGAGCTTTTCGTACATCGATCCGACGAATCTTGCGGCCATCGAAACGGCCATCACTCCGAATACGAAAATGCTTTGGGTGGAATCGCCGACGAATCCGATGTTGAAGATCGCGGACCTTGCCGCACTCGCGGAATTCGCACGACGAAAGAAGCTGATCAGCGTGGCGGACAACACCTTCGCGAGTCCTGCGCTGCAGACGCCGCTGGATCATGGCTTTGATATCGTGCTTCACTCGCTGACCAAATACTTGAACGGGCACAGCGACGTGATCGGCGGAATCGTGGTGACGAAGGACGTTGAGCTCGAAGAGCGAATGCGATTTCTGCAGAACTCCGTCGGCAGCGTGCTCGGGCCGTTCGACAGCTTTCTGGCATTGCGCGGGATCAAGACGCTGGGCTTGCGAATCACCCGTCACGGGCAATCGGCGTTGACGATCGCGCGGTGGCTCGAAAAACGGCCGGAGATTGCCCGCGTGATTTACCCGGGCCTCGAATCGCACCCGCAGCACGCGCTGGCGAAACGGCAATTCAAAAACGGCTTCGGCGGGATGATCACCGCAGTGCTGAAGGGCGGACTCGCGCCGGCGACGCGCGTGCTGGAGCGCGTAAAGATTTTCACGCTGGCCGAGAGCCTGGGCGGCGTTGAGAGCCTGATCGAACACCCCGCGATCATGACGCATGCGACGATTCCGCCCGAGCGCCGCAAAGAGCTCGGCATCGACGACGGCCTGATTCGATTGTCGGTCGGCATCGAAGATGTGGACGATCTGATCGCGGACCTCGAGCAGGCACTGACTTAAATTGGCGGATGCGAGTAGGAATGTTGGGTAGCAGACCGACCCTTTTTGTTCGTCTTGTTGACGCATGGTTTTACTTATCTAAAGACGCGGAGAACACCTGATCGTCCGTATGGTCGCTCTTGACATAATCTGGCTCGAACCTGTTGATCGTTCGGCAGGTTAAGTATTCATTCCACCATCTACTCGGCCGAAAGATTGTAAAACGTGTCTGTTTTATTATTTGTACGCTGAGCGAAAGGACAGTTTATGTTTGATTTTCTCAAGTCTGAATCAGAAGCATCTGAACAAGTCGCAGTTGCATCCTCCAGTCGTCGTGGGTTCTTGCGAAAAGGTACAGTAATGGGCCTTTTGGCAATTCCGCTCATCGGAGTAACGGCTACAAGTGCTCAGGCGCAAGTACGCGGCAAGACTGCCCAATCCCTGAAATCGGAATTCAGGTCCATTCAAAAGCATGAGAACGCGCACGTGCAGTTTATCCTGACCGCACTGGGTTCTGCGGCACGCCCGAAACCGACGTTCAGAAATTTGCTCCAAAGAGATTTCCGATCCTTCGTGGCAGTATCGCAAGCGCTTGAAAATACAGGCGTGGGTGCATATTTGAACGCTCTGCCGAACATCAGCAGCAGTGCGAATGTCGCTGCAGCCGGTTCGATTGCGCTGGTAGAAGCTCGGCACGCGGGTTTTCTTAACAACTATCAAAAGGACGCGTTGGTCGCCAGCCCGGCCAATTCGGGAAGGGATCCATCCTTCGACGCGCCGCTCACGCCCGCGCAAGTTCGGGCCGCTGCAGGTGTCTTCATCGCAAGTCTCAACGGCGGACCGCCGGTCGATTACACCCCCGGCAATGACATTTCGATCTTGAACTACGCATTGGTGCTCGAGTATCTGGAAGCCGATTTCTACAACGTGAACGTCCCGAAATTTTACTAAACTTCGTCGAGAAGTATTAAGATAGACGTCGAACTGCGAAGGTATCAATGATGCCTTCGCAGTTCTGTTTTTCCAATTAATAATCTCTAGTAATTTACTCGACCTGACTTGATGAATGATGTGAGGAATCTCTTGAGCGCCATTGCCTGGATCCATCCGGTAATGCACGATATGGCTCCCATCAATCAGGGAGCGATCTGAGCGAGGTTGGCCATGAGCATGTTGCATTGAACGCCTCATTGCTGTGTCACGGATGCGGTTATGACGTAC
>JBBQKP010000195.1:0-6417 GCA_038326995.1 Tepidisphaerales bacterium | reverse complement strand
GTAAGACATACTAGAGTCACGCCCGACCCACGCCCGACCTACGCCTCTTCGGCGCAGATCGGACGCTGCGGAGGTTTAGCGCTGACGACGGAGTAAGATGAGCATGCTCAATCCGACGGCCGCGAGCGATGCGGGCTCGGGAATTACCGTCGCGTTGACGACGAAGTTGTCGAACGTTTCGAAGGAGTTACCAGCGACCGCGCGGCTGGTGAACAGACCGAAGCCGTTGAGGTTGCCCGCGGGTAATGCCGACGAGACGCCCGAGACGGTTAGCGTGGCGAAGTTGAGCGACTTCCAATCCGACCCGTTGGCAAGGGCGGTGGCATTAAGGAAGCCGAGGAAGACGGTGTCGTTGACGAACCAGTTCGTGCCGATTTGGACGGCAGCGGCATAGCCCGTCCCGCCGGCGGTCTGGTTGTTGGTAAAGCCAGCCTGGTTGTTCTGCCCCCACTCGAAGGAATCAAGCGTGTTGATGGACCGGTCGAGCGAGTATTCGTTGGTGTAGTAAAGGGTTGGCTGAAGCCAGAACGACCCGTTGTTGAAGTTGACGACGCCGCCGTTGGTGAGCGACGAGTCGGTCGGGTTGCTGTTGACGGGAACGGCGTTACCGCCGAGGGAACCGTTGTTGGGGTCATTGAAGTTGAAGCTCGAAAAGCCGCTGGTGGGTACGGCGCTCAGGCCGTTCTCGGCGCGGAGTCGGGCTTCCCATCCTTCGACGGAGAGCGACTTGTTGGCGCCGCCGTTGGGGAAGGTCTCGCGATACACCACCGCCGCCGAGGCGGTGGATGAGACGCACGCGGCAACCGTTGAGGCGACCGCGACTAACGCAAATTTTTTCATGAGACGACTCATAACATTTCCTCCTCAGGAATAGGGAACCCTCCCCGGCTTTGGCCGGGCTTGAGCAGCACCGATGTCGAGCCGGCGATGAGCCGGTCGCGGTGTAGCTCCGACAGACATGATTCGTTTTCACCGTCAAGCCTTTTCAAGATCATCGCCGCCGCACGCATGCCCAACGCCTGGCGATCGAACTCCACCCTGCTCAGCCACGGCAGTTGATCGGAAAGCAATGGCGTGTCGTCACAGGCGGCGAGGGAAAAATCAACACCCACCACGCGGCGTTCGAGCATGGCGACATTCAGGATCTTCAACGCCCGATAGACTCCATCGTACGCGAGCAGCCCGAAACGCGCCTCGGACTCGAAGGGGGAAATAAACTGTCGAATCTCACGATGGCCTTCCGTGGTGTACTCGGGCGCGATGCTGATCTCTCGCCACTCGACGCCCGCCTCATCGACGGCGGCCTTGGCACCCTGGCGACGCTGCATAAAGCTGTAATGGTCACCTTCAGATTGAGTGACATGGTCGGCACCGATCCAGACGATCCGATGTGCTCCGCCGGTGATCAACGCCTCGGCGGCGATCTTCCCCGCGTGAACCTCGTCGCGCCTGACGCACAATGCTTCTCTCCAATGGTTTGTATCCGCCCACACGACCGCGGGCACGAGTTTCTCGATACGGCGCTCGACCTCGGCGTCGATGGCGTTCAACACCACCACACCATCGAGAATTCGTTCACGGAACACACGCGACTCGGCCCCTTCATCCTCACCCGCGACGTCCGTCGCCCGGACCAGGCAAAGCACATACCCCGCCTCCTCCAGCCCTGCGTTGACGCCGGCAATCAAGTAGTGGTTATGCGGAACGGAGGCAACACGATTGGTTTCGTTAAGATAAACCGCGCCAATCTGGCGTGTTCGACGGGTCCTCATCGAACGGGCCGCGGCGCTGGGTCGGTACCCGATCTGGGCCGCAAGTTCGACGACACGGGTGCGGGTTTCCAGGCTTACAATCGGGTCGCCCTTGAGGGCTTTGTTGACGGTCAGACGTGACAGCCCTGCCGCCTCGGCGAGCGTGGACTGCGACGCATAAGGTCGCACCAAAGCGTTTTTTGACTCCATGCCCGCCATCGAATGCCTCCCGGAAACGATTGAAACCTGCTCCTCCGAAGCTTGCCTCTCGAAATGGTCAGACTCATCATTATTACTCGTGTAAGTATTCCTGTCAAGAAAAATCTTACTCGTGCAAGAATCCGAACAAATGAAGGGTCAGCAGCTCAACATCATTGAACAGTCAATAAATAGTGAAATTGACCAATATACCTCTCACTCTTCGGCGGCATCGACGCCGGCGAGGTGATGATCGCGCAACTGAACGCCGACACGCAGACCGAAATCACCGTGAGCACTTCAGAGCCGCTGAACGTGCCGGGCTACTTATTGACGTTGATCTCGCAGAAGTAATAGCAGTTCCCATTGGCAGATATTGACTCCGAAAGTCGCCGCGACGAACAACGCGATGTTGCCCGGCCGAGCCTTATGCGTGCTGAATTCGACGGACCGTCTTCGGCATCGGATGGTCCGAATCTTGAAACGCACCTAACGATTGCTTTTGCAATCGAGACCAATACGCCGACCTGAATTGAATACGAACGGGAAGCCCTGCATCATCCGCGATCCTCGAATAAATCAGGCATTGAAAATATATTTCGTCGGGTGTGTGAGTTGCGCAATCGACGTACCATTGCCCCGATGAACAAGTCTTCACGGAAGTTACGTTGGTCGGCCAAAGCGGCGATGCAGTGGCATGAGCTTCAACCGTGGCCCGTCGGGTGCAACTACACGCCACGGACGGCCATCAATCAGATTGAAACGTGGCGAAAGGCATCGTTCGACGCGAAAACAGTTCGGCAAGAGCTGACCTGGGCATCAAAGCTCGGCATGAATTCGATTCGAATTTTCCTACACGAACTCGCGTGGGAAGAAGACCCGCAGGGATTCCTGAAAAGGCTGGACAAGGTTCTGGACATCGCCAATTCATTAGGAATGGGGGCAATGATTGTGTTCTTTGATAGTGTGTGGCACCCGTTTCCACGCGCGGGCAAGCAGGCCGATCCGGAGCCGGGCGTGCACAATTCGGGGTGGGTGCAATCGCCGGGTGTCTCGGTCTTGAGAGATGAGCGATCATTTGATCGGCTCAAGCCATACGTCAAGGGCGTGGTGAGTCACTTTGCGGATGACCCTCGCGTGACAGTCTGGGACGTTTGGAATGAACCCGACAATTCGAATGGCACGTCTTACGGCCCACGCGACGCGGGCGCAGAGAAAGTGGAAATGGTAATGAAGTATTTGCCGCGTGTTTTCGACTGGGTGCGATCAGCAAAGCCATCGCAGCCGCTGACATGCGGCGTGTGGGCGGGCGATTGGGCGAGTCCACAAACTTTGAAGCCGCACGAGGCCCTGCAACTGGAACTTTCAGATGTGATCAGCTTTCACTGTTATGGAGGGCCGGACGACCTTGAGCGGCGGATCCAGCAGTTGCAACAGTACGACAGGCCGTTGTTGTGCACGGAATTTATGTCGCGTGGTTCGGGCAGCACGTTTGCCGGCTCGTTGCCGATTCTAAAGGTCAATCGTGTCGGGGCATACTGCTGGGGATTGGTCGCAGGAAAAACTCAGACGAATTACCCTTGGGATTCCTGGCAGCGGCCCTATACTGCGGAACCAAAACCCTGGTTTCACGACGTATTTCGCGGCGACGGATCGCCATATGATCGGCGCGAAACAAAGTTTATCCAGTTGATGAGCGGTTGATTACTCATGCCAAAAATAAAACAAGTAGTGTCGCCACCTTCAGGCGGCAAGACCGTCGATGCGCACGACAACGGATCTAATCCGTCTGGTCTTAGCCCGCTAAAATTCCACTTCAGCGTCGGCATTGAATGCTCGAATCCGGTGAGTACCGGCGGAGTGCGGGTGGACCAACTCGCGCTGACGGGTCACTACGATTTCTGGAAGAAAGACCTCTCATTGGTTCGCAGCCTGGGCGTGAGCTACCTCCGCTACGGGCCGCCGATTCATCGCATCTTTCTCGGGCCAGGAGAGTACGACTGGACGTTCATCGACCAGGTCATGGCTGAAATGCAGCGGCTAAGCATCAAGCCGATCATTGACCTGGTGCACTTCGGATTGCCCGACTGGCTTACGGATTTTCAGAACCCCGATTGGCCAAAACATGTCGCGGATTATGCGGCGGCATTTGCGAAGCGATTTCCGTGGGTGAGGTTTTATACCCCGGTCAATGAAATCTACGTCACCGCTGTTTTCTCGGGCCTGTTCGGGTGGTGGAATGAACGACGAATGGACGATCGCGCCTTCGTTACGAACATCAAGCATGGCTGCCAGGCGAGTGTCCTGATCATGCAGGCCGTTCTCCGCGAGCGTGCGGATGCCATGTTCATTTTCAGTGAGAGCACCGAATACGTTCATCCCGGCGACCCGTCCGTCGTTCAAAAAGCCGTCTTCATGAACGAGCGGCGATTTTTGTCGCTCGATCTTCTCTTCGGCCACGACTTATCCGCAACCATGTATCGATACTTGCTTAACGCCGGCATGACCGAGCAAGAGTATGAGTGGTTCAGACTGCAGCATGTTGATCTTCGGCCCCACTGCATTATGGGTACCGATTATTACATAACCAATGAACACATACTGCACCAAGACGGCCATACGATGGCCGCCGGGGATGTGTATGGTTATTACGTCATCACCCGGCAGTACTTCGACCGTTATAAAATGCCGGTGATGCATACCGAAACAAACCGAACGGGCAAACTTGCAGTCGAATGGTTATGGAAGGAATGGATGAATCTTTTGCGGCTTCGAGAGGATGGTGTTCCCATTATCGGCTTTACATGGTACGGGCTCGTGGACATGGTGGATTGGGATTCGGCCCTGACGCGACTACGTGGACACGTCAATGACGTTGGGTTGTTTACGCTTGAACGTCGTGAACGTAAACTGGCCAAAGAATTTCGAAGGCTGGTTGCCACCTACGCAAACCTGCCAATCAGCAGCAGCAAGATGATCCTGACGGCGTAGTTCGCAACTGCACCAAAACACGAAACTCGCCGAACATTATTACAATGCTCGGCGAGAATTCGCGTTGTTCGGCAATCATTTCAACTACGCGGCGTGTTGTCGGGTTGACGCCACGAGAGAGCGTCAAGCCCTCGGCGTGGTGATCCCTAATTCTTCCTCCGCCAAATCCGGTTCTTCTGTATCAAGCGTTGCTGTGGAAGGAGCGGAGGGTCTCACGACGATTTGCTTCCTGCGTGGATCGCCACTGCCCGCCACCTCGCTGCGTTCGTGCGAAGCGGCATTTCGGCCGTCACCGGTGCTGTCATAACGAATGCCGATTGTTGTTTCAGCTTCATTCAGAACCAGCCGGTTGACGACCTCCACACCCTGCATGAGCGAGTGATCGGTGTTTGACACTTCATACTTCCACATGCCGAACCTGCCGCGGCTGTATATACTGAGATTCTCCTCGAGATACGGAATGACCTGCGACAGAATATCGTCCCGGGCTACGCTAGGTGTTGGATAACTGTATTTCGCATCAAAGACCCAGGTCGAGACGACATCCTTGCGATCCGCCTCGGACATCATACCCACGTTAATGAGCCCTTGAATTGTGTCCTCTACGATTGTTTTGCCGTCAACAGGCTTGAACTCACTGTAACTTGTTTCTGCCAGAATTGAGTAGTAACGATCATTATCTGGCGTCATGTAAGGGCTATAGTTACTCAAATATGTCGCACGGTAAAATGGACAGTTGCTCTCTGGAAAATACATCCAGCTCTTTGTGCTTGGACATTTTTGATTAATGCCGATCCCGACCATATATCCGCCGCTATGAAGCAGGTTCGCGGATGCTTTCTTGATGCTGCCAGGCACTTCTGCGCTTAGAAAGTCGTTGCATAGTTTATCAATCGGCATGGTTGAGATGAGAATATCGTAAGACTCACGATGTCCTCCATCGAAGTAGATTTCCTTCTGTTTCCCGCTGATAATGGACACTTTTCGATTCAGCTCTAAATGGTCGCCGAGAACGGCCTCGAATCTTCGATAAAATTCACCCGTTCCACCACGCAGCGGATACTTAAACTGGTTGTTCGGTCCCCAGCCAAAATCGTCGGTACCGAGCACCACGTTTTTGATCGCACGATCGACGTCGAGTATTGCCACACGTTCACCAACCCATTCCTTGTTCATCATGCGTGGAGGATGAGCCCACACCTTAAAGTTATATGGCTGCATGAAGTGCTTGGATATGCCAGCACCAAACACTGCGTCAATGAACTCTTCAAAGTTGGTTGCCTTTTGATGGCTTCCCTTCATCTGTGCTTGCACGAGCCCGCTCAGACACTCGTAGGTTACTTCCTTGGGCAGATAGCGAATATTGTTCTGAAATGGATAGGGAACCCACCGGTCGAACATTCGGACCCAGCTCTCTCTCATGTTTAGCTGAAAGTCTTCACCCATAAGTTTTTCGAATACGTCGTCATAGTATTTG
>JBBQKP010000194.1:0-6541 GCA_038326995.1 Tepidisphaerales bacterium | reverse complement strand
GTGGGCGTTGTCTCGCTGAGTCGAAAGTGGTTCGAGACCGACAGCAACAAGGACGTGCGTGAGATCGACGTGCTTGAAGACCGCAAGGGCATGGATCCCGTTCGCGAAATGCAGCGGAAGGATCTCAAGGCGCTGATGACCAAGGACCTGAGCCGGGCCGAGCGGTTGATCATCCTGCTCTATTATTTTGAAGAGATGACGATGAAGGAAATCGGTCAGACCCTGGACCTGAGCGAGTCGCGCGTGAGCCAGATGCACAGCAGCATTATCGCGCGGATGCGGGCGCAGATGAACGACCGCGAGCGCGAGGTGTATGAAGACGCGGCCGCGGCGTCGGGGGCGTGAGAGAGCGATGAACTGATTCGAGGACATTTCGTGCTTCGTGGCACTTTGATTACGGGATCGCTGATGTTTTGCCGCAGGCGCAGCCTGCGTGCACCGTCATAATGAAAAGCCACTGAACCGTAGTGTGTTGATCAAACGTCTGGAAAATCAGTCGTGCGATTTCAACGAACGCGCTCGCAGACTACGTCTGCGGCGAAACGACTGACCGAACCCAATTCAAAATTCGAAATCTGAGACGTGACTGAGCTCGAATCACGTCAATTCGATAAAGCCCGGCGAAAATGGTTTCGCGACGACATCTCACTACACTCAGGCGATGGTCATCGCGGGCATCGACGAAGCGGGGTACGGCCCGATCCTCGGACCTTTGGTCGTCGGGTCGGCGGCGATGCGGGTCGAAGATTCTTCGATGGACGAAATCCCAGATTTATGGAAACGATGCAAATCGATCGTCTCGAAGAAGCGCGACCCGAGCGGCCGAAAGCTGCACATCAATGACAGCAAGCTGGTCTACACGCCGACGATCGGGCTATTTGGATTGGAAAAGTCGGTCATGGCCATTCACGGCGTGACGGCGAATCGGGTGACGGCAAATCTCAATGAATTGATCGAAAAAGTCTCGCCGCGGAAAGTGAACGCTTTTTCCCTTCTGGACGAGTTGCCGTGGTACCAAATGCCCGAGGACGAGAAGCACCCGATCACGTGCGACGCGATGTCGTTGAAGCTCGCACAGGGCGTCGTCGCGCGGGGCTTGGCGGACGTCGGCATAACCGGCGTAGAGTTGCGGGCGGATGTGGTCTGTGAAGCGAGATTGAACGACTGGTTCCAGAAGACCAACAACAAGGGTTCGACACTGGCGAGTATTTCGATGTCGTTGCTCGACGGCCTATTGGAGCGTCACGCCACGAAGGACGGTCTGCTGGTCGTATGCGATCGGCAGGGCGGCCGCACGCATTACGGCCCGCTGCTTCGCACGATGTTTGATCAATGGTCGCTCATTGTCGTCAAAGAAGAAGACGGGTTTGGCGAGTACACTCTGACGCGCGGACAGGCCGTTGCACGGATCATCTTCGCCGAGAAAAGTGAGCAACTAAACTTGCCGACGGCACTTGCTTCGATGCTCTGCAAATACCTGCGCGAACGACTGATGATGCGACTCAGCCGGTATTGGCAACTGCGTGTGCCCGGTCTTGAAGCGACGGCCGGCTATTGGACCGACGGCCTGCGGTTTATGAAGGACATCGATCAGGCGTGCAAGTCCGAGGGAATCGACCCGAAGGTAATGGTGAGAAGCAGGTGAGGCGATGAAGAGATAACGAGATGAGTTGCTTGTTGGCATATCAAAACAAAAGAGCCTGCACCGATGAAGGCACAGGCTCTTTGATATCTGGAATGGAATGCAAACGTGCGATTAGGCGCGGCGGCGACGCAGGAGCGTTAGCGCGGTCGCGGCAACGACCCCTAGGGCGACGGGCTCAGGGATGGGAGCGGAGGGGAACGTCACGCTGACGGGAACGCTGGTCGGCCCGACTTCTCCGGCGGCGACGCCCGAGAGTGTGAACGTCGGGTTGAGGTTGCTGTTCGCGTATACGAAGCGAGCAATTCGCACACCGCTCTGGGGCGGGGTTGCGGCAAGTGTTGTGGCGGTGATTTGGAAGCTGCCGATCGGGACTGACCAGAGGTTCGAAGTATCGACCGGATTTGAGTTGACCACGCTCGTCTGAGCGGCAGAGCCAAGACGGAAGCCGCTAAAGCCCAGGGTCAAGCCCGCACTCGCGCCAAAGGATAGATCAACGGCATTGGGAGTGCTTATATCTGCGTCCAGATCGCCGAAGTCGAAACTGATGGGCGTTCCGGCATAGTTAAGCTGGTAAGCAACAATTCTGGTTCCTGTGCCGACGCCGTCGTTGAAAATGTTGATGTCAACGAAATTGTTTGAGGCGTTAAGCACACCGGGGGTTGCCGTCAGCGAAATTGCCGCTGAGGCGGAGCTGGCTGAGATACCGACGGCGGTCAGTGCGGCGGCTGTGATGAGCTTCTTCATGATGAGCATTCTCCACGTTCAAAAGAGGTTCAGGATTGACTAAAATTTAGATCTCAAACCGGCGTTTGAGGGTCATTGACTTGCAAAGCATACTGCGAGACGCTCGGACTGGCAAGTTTATTCTCCGATAATAATTTGTCGGAGTTCCGGCGAAATCGTCCAATTAGCGCAAATCCTGCTGCGATCAGGGGTCCGAATGCAGTCGGTTCAGGAACAATCGCCAGCGCGCGCGCCCATTCCGACGCAAAACCTCCGCCGCCGCCGGCCTCGAGTCCGCCGATCGGGCCGGGAGCTCCGAGTGTCCGATTGAAGTTCCTTGCGATGTTGACCAAGTCGATGAAATCGACGTTGCCGTCATAGTTGCTGTCACCATTGCTCCAAACGCCCGGCCTGTTGAACGACCGCGCGAGGTTGACGAGATCGGCGAAATCTACGGTGCCGTTCAGGTTCGTGTCACCCAAAAGCGTGTAGCGAAGCAGCAGGCTTGTGGAGTCGAGCGATTGGCCGAAGAAGATGTTCGGGGTGGTCGTGGGAAACGATGCGGCCAGGTCAACTTGCTCGCCGAAACCGATGCCGACTGACAGGGCGTTGGGCGTCGACGAAATGATTCGCGTTTCGCGCAGGGCGTTTCGCACATCCTGCTGTGGCGAGTTGCCGAAGTAGTCGATGACCAAGGCATTGTTGGTCAGATCGAGCTGGGCGGAAGGCTGAATCGACAGGGCGTTGACGCGGCTTGTGGTGAGGGTGGAGGGCCCGACGCCGGGGTTTTGCTGTTGACGCAGGAGGCCGCCCGAGACTTCGAGCAGGCCGAGCGGCCGCTGGGGCGAGCCCAGAACATCGTTGCCGCCGAAGCGTTGTGCGACGAGCGTGCCGCCGCCGACCTTACGAAAGTCGGTGTTGAACGCGACGCCGTTGGGGATGATCGTGCCCGCGAGGGTGAGCGTCCCGGCATCGACGCCGACGTTGGTGTTCTGAATCAGAAACACGTTTCCGCCGACGCGGTTGTTGCCAGAAAGGCTTCGCAGCGAGCCATTCGAAGGCGTGCCAGCCAGGCCGATAGGTCTGTTTCCGAGATCGATCGAGCCGGATAGTTGGAGCGACCCGCCCGACGAAGCGCCCAGAACATCGTCTGAGCTGACACTACCGATGGCGGCGGGGTTGGTGATTCGTAAGACGCCCGCGGAGACGCCGATGAAGCCGGTGATCGTGGAACTGCCGTTGATGATGAGCGTGCCCGGGCCGACCTTGTCGAAGCCGTTGATGCCGGCAAGGGGTGCAGCGATGGTGTGAGTGCCTTGGTTGACGGTGATTCGCTGAATGCCGTTGAGGGTGAGCGACTGTGCGCCCGCGATCGTGTAGGAGAAGGGCGAATCGAAAGTGAGATTCGATAAAGTAACGGGAATATTGAGGGAAACGGTCGCATCGGCGGTGATGGCGGCGCCGAGCGTTGCGGTGCCTCCCGCAATGGAGGTGCCGTTGGGCACGGCCGGGGTCCAGTTGGTCGGCACGGACCAGTTCCCGCCCGTGGATGGGGCCCACGTGCCGGTGGTTTGAGCGCCAGCGGACGCCCCAAAAAGCGTCACCAACCCCGCGGCCAATAGGGCTGACGCGAAACGGGCGGGGCGATGAATCGATTGAGCAGACGACATACACACAGGCATTTGAATTTCTCCTCCGAACAAGTAACTCCTTCGGTAAACCGCTTAACAACCCAATAATACACCATGTCTCCTCGGCGGCAAGTCAATAATTTTCGGCAACGCTGACGATCTGCCGACTCGCACTCAATTCTGTGTAGCCGCCAGCAAGTCCTGAAGGGTCCGCAGTATTGTGCGGTTCACTTTCGCTCATTTTGGCGATTCGCTGACAACGCTTACTTCAAACGCGGCTCGTTTATTCCGTCTGACTTACCGCACCACTCATCATTGTGCTGGCCTGGCCTGTCACATCCTGAACAAGTCCGTCAGCATCGCATCGACCTGCTCCTGCGCGACTCTTCTCGCGGCAATCGTCGTCTCGATCTTGGGCGGCTGGTGAAGCCCGATCTGGTCGTAAAACTTTCGGTGCTCGGGCGGAATAAACCGTGTGAGCTGCGCGTAGCTATGCCTGTCGCTGGTCTTGTTCTTTTTGAAATAATATCGAAGCGGGAAATACAGATTCAGCTCGTTTCGGGCACGCGTCATGGCAACATAAAATAGCCGCCGCTCCTCGTCGATCTCCGCATCACTGCCGCACGCCATGTCCGCGGGCATGTTGCCGTCGGCCACGTGCAAAATGTGCACGACATCCCATTCGCACCCCTTGGCCGAGTGAATCGTCGACAGAATCAAATAGTCCTCTTCCAGCATCGGCTTGCCCGCCAAATCCTGCGTACTGGTCGGCGGGTCGATCGCCAGATCGGTGACGAACTGCTGCAAAATCGTGTAGTTGGCGGCGATCTGCTGAAGCTGTTCGAGATCGCGAAGCCGCATTTCGGCGTTGTCATATGTGCGGGCGAAAATCGGGTCGTAAAACGTGCGGATGCGCTCGACCACGCCCGCGGGCGTCGGCTTCTGATCGATGCACAAAAGCACGGCCCGCACGAACTCGGCGAACTGAAACCGCGCCGCGGCGGGCACGGAAACGGCGTCCATCCGCATCGAAAGAATCGGGTCACTCGTGGTCTGGCCGACACCCAGACCCGTGATGATTTTCCGCGCCGCTGCCGGGCCTATGCCTTCGATAAGCTGCATCACGCGGAACCAGCTCATCTCGTCGGCCGGGTTTACGAGCAGGCGCAACAGCGCGACCATGTCCTTCACGTGGGCGGCCTCGACGAACTTAAGCCCGCCGTATTTGACGAACGGAATGTTGCGTCTGGCCAGTTCAACTTCGAGCGCGTCGGAGTGATAGCCCGTGCGAAACAAAACCGCCTGCCCCTTCAGCGGCGTGCCTTGTTCGAGCCGGTCGAGAATTCGCTCGCACACCGCCTGCGATTGCCCGGCCTCATCCTGCAACGTCAACAATCGCGGCTTCTGCTCCGATTGCCGCACACCCACAAGGTTCTTGGCGAACTGATGATTCGCCCTGGACATCACCGCGTTGCTCGCATCAAGAATCGGCTGCACGCTGCGGTAATTTCGCTCGAGTTTCACCACGCGTGCGCCTTCAAACTGCTTTGGAAACGACAGAATGTTTTCGACGCTGGCGGCGCGAAAACTGTAGATCGACTGCGCATCATCGCCCACAACCATCACGCCGCACGGCCGGGCCGCGTTCGGCTTGCGGAACGACTGCAAAATCTCCGCCTGAATCAGATTCGTGTCCTGATACTCATCCACCAGAACATGGTCGAACCGATCGGCAACCTCGTCGCCCACGCCCGGCAATCGCAACAGCGCGTGAAAATAGAGCAGCAGGTCGTCGTAATCCAGCACGGCCTGCTCGCGCTTTCGCTTAATGAACTGCTCGACGATCTGCCGAATGCCGTCCGCGTCCTGCGTGCACCACGGAAACTGTTTTTTCAAAACGTCGTCGAGCTTGGTTCGCGAATTGACGACGCGCGAATACACCGCGGCGATCGTGCTCTTACGCGGGAAACGGCGCTCGGCCACGCCGTCCTTGTTCGTGCCCAGGTTCAAGTCGCTTCGGACCAAATCAATCAGGTCTGCGGAGTCGGCGGGATCGATGACGCTGAAGGAGGGCGAGAGCCCGATCGACGGGCCGTACTGACGAAGCAGGCGATTCGCCACGGCATGAAACGTGCCGCCGACGACTTGTGCGGCGCGAGCAGGACCAATCAGCTTGCCTGCGCGTTCTAACATTTCGAGCGACGCTCGGCGTGTGAAGGTCAACAGCAAAATGCGCGAGGGCGAGACGCCGTTTTCGATCAGCCACGCCACGCGCGAAGCGAGCGTCTTGGTCTTGCCCGTGCCCGCGCCGGCGATGACCAATATCGGCAAGTCGCCCGCGTGCGTCGCGGCGTCGCGCTGCTCGGGGTTCAGCTCATCGAGCCAGTGATTGGGCGTGGGATTGGGCGTGGGTTTGGGCGTGGCTTTAGGTTCTTCCATGAGGACAATTCCAGTCGCCGACAGTGCATGCGACACACGAACGATAACCGAACAACGGCCGGGAGTCGAAGGCGTGACATCTGTTCAGTCTGATCCTTCTTCA
>JBBQKP010000193.1:0-6566 GCA_038326995.1 Tepidisphaerales bacterium | reverse complement strand
CAGTCATGAGTCTCGATCCAAGCCTTAAAGGCGCCGCCGCCCTGACCCGCCACCGCAACGTTTTGAACCGCGCTGAGCGGATTGCTCGTTTGTCGGGCGATGGCAAGTGGAACGAAAACAGGGACAGCATCCTGGGCATCGTGAAGGTGGGCAATCGCAAGCTGGCCCTGGCGAGCAAGACCGCAAAGAAGGACGAAACTGCGGAAACCGCAGTGGGTGGCAAGGCCGCCCCGGCTGGTAAAGCCGCTGCTGGCAAGGCTGCTCCCGCTGGCAAGGCCGCTGCAGGCAAAGCCGCCCCCGCGGGCAAGGCCGCTCCCGCTGGTAAGGGAGCCCCCGCGGGCAAGGCCGCCGGTGGAAAAGCCGCTCCTGGCAAGAAGTAAAACCAATCAAAAGCCGCGACAATCGGCTGGCGAATAAGTGGCATAGCCCGTCGTACACCCTGGCCGACACGGACCTTTCTCATGTCCGCAATTCGTGACTCACATACTGATTCGCTTTCGGGTGATTCGCCTTCTGGTGATTCGCCTTCTGGTGATCGATTCGTCTCCCGGCGCGCCGCGGCCGTCGATGCTTCGGGCATTCGCCGCGTTTTCGACCTCGCCGCAAAACTAAAAGACCCGATCAACTTCTCGATCGGCCTGCCGGATTTCGACGTACCCGAGATCGCCAGGCAGTCCGCGATTGCTGCGATTTCAAGGGGCGAGAACCGCTACACGCAGACGCAGGGTATCGCTCCGCTTCGTCAGCGATTGCGGGCCGACTTGTCTGTGGAATTTGGTCAAGACGTCGGCGAAGTGCTGATCACCTCGGGCGTGTCGGGCGGCCTGATGCTGGCGATGATGGCGGTGTTGGACCCGGGCGATGAGGTGATCTTTCTCGACCCGTATTTCGTCGCATACAAACATGTTTTGACGCTGGTAAGCGGCGTGAGTCGGCCGGTTGATAGCTACCCCGATTTCCGCTTCCACGCCGACCGTGTCGATGCGGCCGTCACTTCAAGAACAAAAATCCTGATTCTGAATTCTCCCGCCAATCCGACGGGCGTCGTTCTGAATCAGGCCGACATCGACGCGGCCGTTGCGGTTGCGAAAAAGCACGATCTCCTGATCTTATCTGATGAGATTTACGAGCCTTTTCTGTTTGATAGCAATCAGGGACGCCTGATCTCGCCGATGCCGAAGTATGAAAAGACGGTGGTGATCCGGGGCTTCTCCAAGAGCCACGCGATGACGGGTTGGCGGATCGGCTACGCGTTCGGGTACGAGAGCGTGATCGCGGCGATGACCAAGCTTCAGCAGTACACGTTCGTGTGTGCGCCGTCGCCGTTCCAGCACGCCGCCCTTGCAGCGATGGACGTGGACATGTCCGAGCACGTGCGGGCCTATCGCGTCAAGCGCGACCTCGTGCTCGATGCGCTTTGCGGAACGTTCGAGATCGTCAGGCCCGAGGGCGCGTTCTACGTCTTTCCGAAATGCCCAGACGGCATCACGGCCACCGATTTCTGCACGCGTGCGATCGAGCAAAGCGTGCTGACCATTCCGGGCAACGTGTTTAGTTCTCGCGACACGCATTTCCGCATCAGCTACGCGACGAGCAACGACAAGCTCGCCCGCGGGTGCGAGATTTTGTGCGAGCTGGCGAAGTCGATGAGCGTTTAGCCTTCGGCTGGCCTGGCACACCTGGCCCGGCTGGCAAGCCATTGGCGTCTAAGATTCAAATTGCAGTGTCCTGCCGGACGGGCCGGATGGGGAGAGAGTTCGCGGATCGAAGTAAATTCTGGCCTCGAATGATTTGGATTGCGGGAGTCCCTGCCGCCAGGAAACGAAAAGGTTCGGCAGAAGCGTCGCGGAGTGACGCCCTCCAAAGTAGCGATCCAAAGTAGCGATCCAAAGTAGCCATCCAAAGTCTTGCGATATAGATTCTTGGATTCGTATGACGCCCGGGCCGAGTGCAACCATCGCTCGATTTCGGATCATCGCGCTGTTTAACGCGGCGAAACTAACGCTGCAAAACGGGCGCGACGAAACAGGCGCGACTCATACCGCAAAGAACCTCACCGCGTTGGACGAACCGGCATCAACTTGCTATTCTCCTTCGTTCAATCGGCACTGTAGCTCAGTTGGTAGAGCGCGGGATTCATAAGCCCAAGGTCCCGGGTTCGACTCCCGGCGGTGCCATTCCGATCGTCATCTTTCAGCCGAGTAACACATCATGGTCCATGCGAACGCGATTCGAGCTGCTGCAGTCGGTCTGCTGCTTTTGCTGATGACGAGCGGCACCGGCGGGTGCAATGTGATCGGCGTCGTAGCGTCAAAGTTGCCCCAGCCCCCGGAACTGGCCAAGGTCGATCTGTCGGCAAGGCTTTCGCCAGACACGAAAATTACATCTAAGAACGAAGCCAAAAACGATGCTCCCACTGCGAATTCCGTGGCGATCATCGTCTGGAGCGACCGCGGCTTGAACGTCGATTGGCCGCTCTTGCGAAATGATTTGTCAGGACAGTTGCTGTCACGACTAAAGAAAGCGCAGACCGAAAAAGCCAAAACGCTTGCGGGCGTGACGTTTCCGTATTCGAGCGAGCAGGTCGTACGCTGGCAGCGTGACAACCCCGCGGCCGAGGCGCTGCCCGTCACGGAAATCGCCAAGATGCTGAAAGTCGATCGACTGATTTATCTCGAAATCATTGATTTCAAAACCCGCACGTCCGAGGCGTTCGAACTCTTCCGCGGCGAGGTGCGGGTGACTTTGAAAGTCGTCGGCGTCGACGATAAAGGCAATGCCAGCGTCGTCTACGACGAGAGCGGAATCTCGGTTAATTTCCCGCGAACCGCGCCCGAGGACGGTACGCCCAAGGGCTCTGATCGGGTCATGTACGCGGGCGTGATGACCGAAACCGCCGACGAATTGACGAGGCGTTTTATCTCGAGTGAAGCTCGGGAATAAGAATAAGGGACTGCACACATCCATGAAGACTTGCAATGGAAAACTCGTTTCGCCGATCTGGTCGACGCTGCTCGTGTCGGCGGTGATGCTTGTGGCGCTGCCCTTGCAGAGCGGGTGCAATGTGCTGGGCGTGATGGCGTACAAGTTTGCCGGGCCGACGAAGGTGAAGCCGCAATACAAGCTGCCCGAGGTGCCGACGCTGGTGATCGCGGAGAGTTTTAGCACTGCGAATCGGTCGACGATTAATTCTGACCGATTGGCCCGCGTGGTGACGACGTCGCTTTCGCAGCACTTATCTAAAAACCCGAACCTGCTGATTGTTTCGCAGGACGAACTGGACAAGCTGCGATCAAGCCGCCTGGCGGATTATTCGAAGATGTCGACGGCCGCGATCGCCCGCGCCGTCGGCGCGAAGCAGGTCGTGTACATCGATTTACAGGAGGTCGCCGTCTCGGGCATGGCCGGAAGTCAGGTCTTCAAGGGCATGGCGTCGGCGTACGTTCGGGTCATCGACGCCCAGACGCAGAAAGTCCTCTGGCCCGACGGAAGTGAACAGGGCTCGCCCGTCGCGTTCGAGTCGTCGCCGCTGGGAAAATCATCGAAAACCCGCAACGCAACATTGGCCGCGACGATCGACGGACTGGGCGACAGAACCGCGAAGCTGTTCTACGAGTGGCAGCCTGAGAGTGAGAACCTCCCGCAGGACTGACGCGTATTTTCGATACCTGTTTTAGCGGAATGCGAACATGCTCGAATGCCCGCCGACCGCTCAGGCCAGGCTGGCAAGCCATTCTGTTTTTCTCGTATCAATAGATGCGGCAGTGTCCTGACGGACGGTCCAGAAATGGAATTGATCGTCGATGGAAATTGTGCGACGTGCTTCCAATTGGAATGTTCACGGCCCGAGAACGCCGACCGCTCCGGCCAGGCTGGCAAGCCATTCTCTTTTTCTCTTGTGATACGAATCGCAGTGAGTTCACGCGCGTCGGGTGCCGCCTTCTGGTACTTCTGAGCGTGCCCTGAACGCCTGCCCAGCCGCACGCTTTGCGAATACACAAAACGGGACACCCGGCACTTTAATCACACCTATGAATACATAGATGTGGCACCCTGAAACCGGCTGAATCGCAGTACTCGGCCGGCCGCAATCCCATCGTCCGGCGGGAGAATTCACCGCGATCTATATCATTCGCCATACGAAAAAGGGGTGGCAACCTGAGTTGCCACCCCGAACTGATTTTCGTTACGAATCGAAGCGAACAAAATCGCTTAGTAGCGGTAGTGGTTCGGCTTGAACGGCCCGTTGACCGGCACGCCGATGTATTTGGCCTGTTCTTCGCTGAGCTTGGTGAGCTTGACGCCCAGCTGGTCCAGGTGAAGACGTGCGACCTTTTCGTCCAGGTGCTTGGGCAAGACGTAGACGGCCTTGTCGTACTTGCTGTTGTTCTGGGCGAGTTCGATCTGAGCGATCGTCTGGTTGGTGAACGAAGCGCTCATCACGAAGCTGGGGTGGCCCGTGGCGCAGCCGAGGTTCATGAGTCGGCCTTCGGCGAGGATCAGGACGCTCTTGCCGGTTTCGGCGAAGGTGTACATGTCGTACTGCGGCTTGATGTTGGTCCGCTTGACCTTGCCGTGCTCTTCCATGGTCTCAAGACCGGCCATGTCGACTTCGTTGTCGAAGTGACCGATGTTGGCGACGATGGCCTTGTCCTTCATCGCCTTCATGTGGTCGGCGGTGATGATCTTGTAGTTGCCGGTGGTGCTGACGAACACGTCGGCGTAGGCGAGCGTGTCCTCGAGCGTGAGAACCTGATAGCCTTCCATCGCGGCCTGCAGGGCGCAGATCGGATCGATTTCAGTCACGATCACGCGTGAGCCCTGGCCCTTGAGTGCCTGGCAGCAGCCCTTGCCCACGTCGCCGTAGCCGCACACGACCGCGACCTTGCCGCTGAGCATGACGTCGGTGGCGCGGAAGAGGCCGTCGATGAGCGAGTGGCGGCAACCGTAGAGGTTGTCGAACTTGCTCTTGGTGCAGCTGTCGTTGACGTTGATCGCCGGGAAAAGCAGCTTGCCCGCGTTTTGCATTTCATACAGACGCATCACGCCCGTGGTGGTTTCTTCAGAAACGCCGTTGATGTGCTTGGCCATCTCGGTGAAACGATTGGGCGTTTCCTTGAGGATCTTGGCGAGCAGCGCGAGGATGACTTTGTATTCCTTGTTGTCGGTGGTTTCGGTGCCGGGAACTTCGCCCGCGGCCTCGAATTCCACGCCCTTGTGTACCAGCAGCGTCACGTCGCCGCCGTCGTCGACGATCTGCTGCGGACCTTTGCCGTCACCGAAGTCGATGGCGCGCTCGGTGGCCCACCAATACTCTTCGAGGGTTTCGCCCTTCCATGCGAAGACCGGGACGCCCTTGGGGTTTTCCGGCGTGCCGCCTGATTCGGGCCTGCCGACGACGACCGCCGCGGCGGCGTGATCCTGCGTGCTGAAGATGTTGCACGTCGCCCAGCGGACGTCAGCACCCAGAATCACCAAAGTTTCGATCAACACTGCGGTCTGAATCGTCATGTGCAGTGAGCCCGTGACGCGAATGCCAGCGAGCGGCTTGCTCTGGCCGAACTCTTCACGCGAAGCCATCAGGCCGGGCATTTCCTGCTCGGCGAGCATCAGCTCCTTGCGACCCCACTCGGCCAGGCTCAGGTCGGCGACCTTGAATTCGAGCTTGCCTTTGAATTCAGACTTGGGCTTTGCAACTGACGGCATGACGGGGGGCGAAACTGGGGCGACTGGCTTTTCGAGTGTGGCGGGCATGATTTCGATCCTCTTGGGTTATGTAGCGTCTTGTGACGACGGACCGGTGGTCCATCCGTATATCCGGATATTCGGATGCATTTGCCTGTTCGTCAAGTCAATCGCTCTGAATTCATCCAGTTTTCAAAGATTCTGATAATCCCGATAATCAATTACCTACACCTTCAGCAGCACTTTCAGCACGCCCGGGAGCTGTGCGTGCGCGATCGCCGCCGGAGCTTCTTCCAGCCGAAAGCGGCGGGAAATCAGGCTCGCCACGTCCACGCTGCGGCTCGAAAGCGCCTGGATCGCCGCGGTGAACGGGCCGCACCGACTGCCCACTACCGTCACCTCGTCCACGACAAGCTTCGACAAATCCACGGGCCCCTGCGGTCGATTCCTCGGCACGAACGTGCTCTTGAGCACCAGCGTTCCGCGCGGCCTGACGAGCTTCATCGACAACTCCAATCCCTCCGCGCTGCCCGTGCAATCAATCACCACATCCTGGTCTTGCCTTGGAACCAAATCCCGCTCGAGCCTTGACCGGATTTGCCACCGCTCGCACAGCGCCAGCTTCTGGGCGTCACGCCCGATCACCCGCACCGGCACGCCCAGGTTCCGAACGACCTGGGCAACGAGCAGCCCCAGACGTCCGCCGCCGACAACGGTGACGAACATTTTTTCTTCCATCCGCACTTGCCGGGTGATCTGAAACGCGGCCGCCAAGGGCTCGACGAAGACCGCCTGATCGTCGTCAATCGTGTCGGGCAAAACGTGCAGATTCGCAGCGGGCAATGTGAAACGCTCACTGAAACACCCGTCGCGATTGACGA
>JBBQKP010000192.1:0-6626 GCA_038326995.1 Tepidisphaerales bacterium | reverse complement strand
AAATTAAAACGCCCACGCATGTGAATGCGCGGGCGTTTTGAATGAGCTGAAATTTTACGCAGCTTCCGTCATTTGCTGAGCACCGGCGAACTGGCTCAGCCTCGAACCAACATTTCGCCCGTTGACGGTCGCGCCGGTTTGCCCTGCGGTGATGCGGACGTCGCTGAACTCGTCGCTTCCGACTTGTGAGAGGCTGTTCCACGCGCCGGTGGGCACGTGGCCCTGGCGGTCGTAGGTGCCCAGGCCGACGTAGTTCACACCGCCGTTCGCCCACCACACATTGTTGGCGGTGCTGGGCCAGACGTTGCCGCTGATGCGTGAGAAGCTTTGCAGACCGGTATCGTTCACCCAAAGCGCCGCCGACTGCCATTGTCCGATGATGAGTCTGGGCGCGGAGTAGATGTTGTTGGTAAGAGTGATTCCGTTGATGCGCTGGCCGACCATCAGGAACCTGCCTGTCGTTCCCTGGTTGCTGGCGGTGTTGCTGTCGATGACGACATCCCTCACACCTCTGCCGTATTGATTGTCAAAGCTTTCGATGCCGATGATCTGACCGTCGTCGAGTCGCATGACATTGTCGCGAATGGTTACATTTTCAGAGCCGTGCCAGATCATGAGACGCGAGTTCAAATCGTTACCCTCCCACGCGGTGTGGGTGAGTCGGTCGCTCGTTGAGTTGATGCCGTGCAGACCGTCGGGTCCGCCAAGGGGCCCGATGCCGACAGGGCCTCTGAGTGTGTTGTATGCGACGTAACTGTAATCGCCTTTCTGGTTGGTGATGGTGTTTTTGTCGAAGTCCGACGGATCAATACTCCTGCGGTCGAGGTTGGTCAGACTGTTGTAGGACACGTTGGCGCGTGTCACATTCCAGATACGAATGATGGCCTCGCGAATGGAGTTCTTCACAGTATTACCCACGACGACCAAGTCTGAGCCTTGAGCCCAGAGGAAATAGCTCTTCAGGCCCGTATCGCTGGGCGAGCGATTGTCGACGACGAAAAGTCCCTCGGGTTCTGCATTGGAATTGATGGCGGTATCGAGGTTTCGAAAATCATTGTCAGCGATCGTGGCATGGCTGCCCGCGACACTCACCGCCAGGGGCAAGCCGTCGAGTTTGGTATCCGTATAGATCGACTGAATCGCCAGCCCGCGGATCGTCGCACCATCGCTCGTGGGGGCGATATAGAACATCGCGTTGCCGTTTCTGGGCCCGGTCCAGCGAATAATCGGATCCGTACCTTGTCCGTAAGCGCTGATGACTATGTTGTCCGTGCCGATATCGAAGGTTTGGTTTTGTGTGAAGACGTCTCCTCGTTTGAAAAGAACCTCAACATTGTTTCCGGCAAGCTTTAGAAGCGCTTCCGCCCGCGCCAGGGTCCGAATAGCAGTCTGATTAGACTGTCCGTTGCTTTGGTCGTTGCCGTCGTTGCTCACGTAAATGATACGCCGCGCGGTCGCGACGATCGTCACTTGAGTCGAGATGGAATTGCTGCGCCCCTGACTGTCGGTGACGGTTAGTGTGACGGTGTACGAGCCAGGACGATCGTAAACGTGGGCGGCGTTGAAGCCAGGAAGCTTGTTCCATCGCGAGTTTGGGTCGCCGAAATCCCAGGCGAAGGTGTGATCTTCCGCATCGCCGCTTCGAAGTGTGCTGGTGAGGCCGTGAAAGTGCGCCGCCTGACCAGTCGGTATTGTCGAATCGAGCGTGGTGATCCGCGGCGAAGGTCCGTTTAAGTTCGAGGGTGTCGGCGCGGGTATTGGCGCCGGCGCGGGTACTGGCGTCGGTATCGGCGTCGGCGTTGGCGTTGGCGCGGGTATCGGCGTCAACGTCGGTATTACCGCGGGTACTGGCGCGGGCGTCGGCGTTGGTAACGGAGTGAGCGTCGGCGTCGGTATTGCCGCCGGTATTGGCGTCGGTGTCGGCGTCGGTATTGCCGCCGGTATTGGCGCAGGTATTGGCGTCTGCCTGGGCTCATCACCTTTCGAATCGGCCGTGCCTTCGACAAAGTACAACGTGATGACCTTCGGCTGCCCAATCGTGCGAACACCATCAATCTCGGCTGCGGGCTGGAAAGAAAAATTGTACTCGCCAAACCAAAGCCGTGCTTCAGTGCGATAAGGCGTTGCGTTATCCAGTCTCGGCGGCGTCGCTCCATTGCTGGTGAAAAGCACACTGCTCACCTGGCCCTGCGTCGTCGCATTAAAGCCGACAGTCGAGGGCAGGCTTTGCAGGTTGATCGATTGACCGTTTGTAACGGTCTCAAAGCCCGGCAGGGCCCGGCCCGTGTTGGAATCAATTAGCGCGACCGACGTCACACGACCGACGGACGGGGCGATCGCCACCAATCCTGCGGGTCGAAGCGGCCTGGAGTCGATCCTGTTTCGTCCCGAACCTCCGTTAAGGCGGTCGTTGCTGTATCCATTCAAGTCGTCGTCGCCCGCGCCGCCCTCGACGACATCCCTCCCGCCGCCCGCGTAAACAGTATCGTTGCCACCCGACGCGGCTATCGTGTCGTGCCCCTCGCGCCCAAAGACAAGATCGTTACCGGCCCCGGCGTCGATTCGATCGTTACCGGCCCCGGCGTCGATGTAGTCGTTTCCCGAGCCACTGTTGATGGTGTCATTACCCATTCCGGTGCTGATCCGGTCTCTTCCACTGCCTGACGTGACGATCGTGCCGACACGAACACGCGAGTCGAGCAACACGACGTTATCACCCTGGCCGGCGTCGATTCGAATGAGTCGAACGGCACCGATGGATGCGGTCGTTGGTGTCATCCCATTCACGAACGCCACGAGCGATTGTCCATCGCTCGAAGGCGCCACTCGCAGGCTGTCGTTGCCGTCTCCTCCGCGGAGCGTCAATACGCCGTTGGAGAACCACGATAGCGGGTTTGCCGACATCATCTGTCGCTGTTCGAGGGTGTCAACCACAGCCCGGCCGATTAGATTCTGTGCATCAAATTTCATGATGCACAACCGTCTGATTCAGCTTTTGGCCGTGCTTCGCCTGTCAACCCGCAAAATCAAGGAATGTTCGATCCGCTTCGCATGTCAAGTTGGCTGACCCGCACCACCGGCCTTGTTTAGCCCCGATAAAGTCGGCCGCCCCAGTAGTGATGTCGCCTAACCGTGAACACGAATCGTAGTTTTACTCGCCCGACCGTTTACAAAAACTTCTTCTCGATCTCTTCCCACAACCCATCGATTCGTTTGATGCTGACCGTCTCGCTCGTGCCAAGTTCCTGCGCGAATTGCGAGACGCGAAGCTCTTCAACAAGCCACCGATATCGAACCACCTCAGCCGCCAGCACTTCACCACGCGGCCATTTCGCCAGGAGCTGTGTCAGCCGCAACACTCGGGGCGATAACTCTTTCATCACGTCAAGATCGCGCTTGAGCCCGGCATTGGTCATCTTCGCAAATCGCACGTTGATGCCTTTGACGAATCGCGGCACGTGCTCAATCCAGCTTTTAGAAACGGCGATCAGAAAATTCGCCGGCACGAGGGCAAAAAGTTGAAGCCTCATGTCCCTCACGCCGTCGGACATGCTGGGCGGGGCGGCCTTGCCCAATCGAAGCGATGCGTCATGAAACTGGCGAAGCGTTTCGGTGGCGATGTTGCGGACGATGCGGCTCTCGCTCGTGAGCCTGTTCCACGCGCCGCGAAGCTGCAGCTCGTACTCCACGCGTGTCCGCACGTCGGCCGCGTCGGGTGTGATGAGTCGGTCCGCGAGTGACTCGATCAGCAAGTCGCGAAGCTGATCGGAATTGCCGAGCGGACTATACCAAAGCCGCATCTCCTGAATCAGCGGCATGTCTGAGACGTGCCAGCGCAATTCCTTTTCGTACTCGATGACGAACAGTCGCCTCACGCCGCGGCGGGTGTTCTCGCGTGCGAGGTCGCCGGTTTCGACAAGCCTTAGACCCGCGGCCTTGCCTTGATCGACCAAAGCCGGAAACGCCTGCACCGTTCCGCCCGCACGCTTGAGTTCGATGCGAGGCGGCAAGTCGCCGAAGTCCCACGTCTTGAGGTCGTCGCGGTGCCACGTCGGGTTGGTCTCGCTTGCGAACAGTTGCCGCAACTTTTCGCGGAGCTGCTTTCGAAGTTCGCCAATATCCCGGCCGTGCGCGACGGGCTTGTTTGCATCATCCACGACGCGAATGTTCATCTTCAAAAATGTCTGCACGTCAGCGGGCCTGAAGTCGTCGGCCGTGATCTTGTCGCCCGACAGTTTTCCCAGCGCACCGGCAACGGCGTGGAAAAAATTGCCGTCGGCAAAACTTACGAGTCGCGACGCACGCCGGGCAAAATCGGGCGCGGGCACGAGCCTCACGCGCTTGGGTTTATCGAGCGTACGAATCAGGTCTTCAATTTTTTCTTCGACCAATCCCGGCACGAGCCAATCGAGTCGATCCGCGTCGATCGTGTTGAGCTGTGCGAGCTTAAGCGTGACGGAAACACCGTCGGCCGGGTGGGCAGGATCGAAGTGATAATCGAGCGGATACTTCACGCCGCCGCACTCGATGGTCGACGGAAATTGCTCGGCCCCGACGTCGTCGGTCGAGCGCATGAGCAAGTCTTCCCGCGTCATGAAAAGCACGTGCTTGTTTTGTCCCTCGGCCTTGTTTCTCCACCGCTCGAAACTGCGCGCATCCACGACGTCCGCGGGAATTTTCGCATCGTAATACGCGTATCGACTCCGCACGTCGACAAGAAGATCACGTCGCCTCGTGCGCGCCTCCAACAGTTCGATCTCGCGAATGAGCTTGGCGTTGTGCTTGAAAAAATACCCGCCGCAATCGAAATCCTGTTCTGCCAG
The DNA here is from genome assembly GCA_038326995.1 of Tepidisphaerales bacterium. Classification (GTDB taxonomy): domain Bacteria; phylum Planctomycetota; class Phycisphaerae; order Tepidisphaerales; family Tepidisphaeraceae; genus JBBQKP01. Next base: position 1,803 of record JBBQKP010000192.1, on the reverse strand, counting down.
CGCGCTAAAGATGAACAGCTCCCGGCTGGTCTTGGGGTCGATTGGCGCGAAGTTGACAGTGCGTCTTGGAACGATCGCCAGGCCGTGGAGCGTGACCTTCTCGTGTGCAACGACGCGCCCGGTCGCACGTTGCCACTGCGGGTCCGTGTAGCTTCTCTGCACCAGATGTGCGGCGGCGTCTTCGATCCACGTCGGGTCGATCTCGGCGATGCTGCGGGCGTAGAGCTTTGTCGTTTCGACCAGCTCGCCGCACATTACCCACGCGGGTTTGCGGTGAAACATCGACGAGCCGGGGAAGAGAAAAAATTCGCGGCCGCGAACGGCCTTGTACGCGCCGGGCGACGTCTTCTGGTCCTGGGCCTTGGTTCCGACATTCGACAAGAGCCCGCACAGCACCGCGCGGTGCACGCGCTCGGGCTCGGCCGGTTCGCGATTAAGATACCAATCCAGTTCGCCCGCGAGTTCGCGAAGTTGCGACTGCACATCCTGCCACTCTCTCATCCGCGTGTAGCTCACAAAATTCTGCGTGCACCACTTTCGCATTTTGCTTTGCGAGAGTGTGCGGTCCTGTTCCTCGTAAGCGCGCCATAAGTTGAGCAGGACGAAAAAATCACTCGCGGCCTCACGGAACTTCGCGTGCGCACTATCGGCGAGCGATTGCTTGTCCATCGGCCGTTCGCGCGGGTCTTGCACGGACAGGCCCGCGGCGATGATGAGCACTTCGCGAAGGCAGTCGCTCTCGCTTGCGGCGACGATCATGCGGCCGAGTTTGGGATCTGTGGGCATGCGCGCCAGCAGTTTGCCGAGCCGCGTCATTTCGTTGTTCTCGTCGAGCGCGCCCAGTTCGAAGAGCGTCTGGTAGCCGTCTTTGACTTGCCTGAAGTCAGGGGGATCGAGAAACGGAAATTCTTCGATGCGGCCAAGCCCGTAGGCCTTCATCTGCAGGATGACACTGGCCAGGTTGGTGCGGAGAATTTCCGGGTCGGTGAATTCGCTGCGCTGGGCGAAGTCTTCTTCGGAATAGAGGCGGACGCAAAGCCCCGAAGCGATTCGGCCGCAGCGACCTTTGCGCTGATTCGCCGACGCCTGGCTCGTACGTTCGATGGGCAGCCGCTGAATTTTCTGGCGCGGCGAGTATCGGCTGACGCGCGCGACGCCCGTGTCGATCACGATGCGAATACCCGGCACGGTCAGCGACGTCTCGGCCACGTTCGTCGAGAGCACCACGCGACGTTTGCCGTGCGGCTTGAAGACACGCATCTGCTCTTCGACGCTGAGCCTGGCGAACAGCGGCACGACTTCGAGCGCGAGATCCGTCGCGCCGCGAAACGCATCGGTGCAGTCGCGTATCTCCCGCTCGCCCGGGAGAAACACCAGCACATCGCCCGGCATGTCGCTCATCGCGCGGCGGGTCGTCTCGACAACCCATTCGCCCAATGTCGGCGCGAGCTCTTCGCCGCCTTCGCGTTCCTCAATCGTCGGCGGCGGTTCGTAGCGAACGGCGACCGGGTATGAACGACCTTCCACCATCACCACTGGTGCATCATCGAAATGACGCCCGAAGCGCGCGGGGTCGATGGTCGCACTGGTGATGATGAGTTTGAGGTCGGGCCGTCTGGGAAGGAGCTGCTTGAGATAGCCGAGCAGGAAGTCGATGTTGAGGCTTCGCTCGTGGGCCTCGTCGATGATGATCGTGTCGTAGGCGAGCAGGTTCGGGTCGCTTTGAGTCTCGGCGAGCAGGATGCCGTCGGTCATCAGACGCACGCGCGACGCGGGCGAGGTGCGGTCGGCGAAGCGAACCTT
>JBBQKP010000191.1:0-6682 GCA_038326995.1 Tepidisphaerales bacterium | reverse complement strand
GTTGATCGCCGCTTGGGTCGCAACAGCGTGCTGCAATGAAATGTCCCGGCAAAGCTGGCAAAGATCACGAAGACGAATTCGCGAATCAGACCGGGCCGCGAAGATTCGCGATCTGATATCAAGTTCGTACGCCATCGCGCGATGCGAAAGAAGCTCAACTTTATTTTCCTCGATACGCACCACGGCGGCATCAATCCCGTCGGCGCTCGTGCCCGACATCAGGCCCACGATGATGCGACCAGAAAGTGAATCGGTCATACGATGATCATCGGTCAGTCGAGCACTTCAGACAACATTTGGGTTTTGTCCAGCCCGTCCGCGCGCTGTGAAATAATTCATTTTCAAAAGCAGAAGGAAAATGTTCTGCCGGACGGGCCGGACATCGGCGGCGAAAGAGAGTGCACAAATTAGAGATTTTTTGGATCGTAGTAAATTTCGTACCGAAAGATTTGGAGGGCGACAGTCACTGCCGCCGGGGAACCGAAGGCTCAGCAGAAGCGTCACAGAATGACGCCCTTCAGAGTCGTGCGAGGCAACGTACTGGGATTTATTTTAATCGCCAAAAGGTTAACCGCGCATGCGCTGTTCGATCCGCCGGGCGATTTCGCGCTCCAAGGCGGCGTCGCGCGCGACAGGATACCAGTACGACGACCCGGCCACTGGCTCGTCGGCGTCCTGCATCGCGTTGCCTCTGGACGCACTCGCCGCGGCGGCTGCAGAAGTACGGAACGCGGCACGATACTGCGTAGAGCTTGTCAAACGATTCTCGACGCGGGCCTGTCGCTCGACCAGCACTTTAGGTGCGACCGACCATGCCGAATTCTCTTGATCGCCCGCACGTGTAAACTCAAGCCTCACGGTGCGGCGGAGCGTGGAAAGCGATGACACGCCGACATCGCCGATCGTCTGATTGTCTTGCCTCCAGGGCTCGAACCACTGCGCCGCGGTCAGAGGAAGCGTGGTGATGACGCCGCTGCGCCGGTCGCGTCGGTCGAGCACAAACAGCAGGTCTCGCGTCGCATCTTCCGAAGCGGTCCAGAGCTTTTCAAAGTTGCCGGATTGAGGCGAGCGTGTGGGCGCGGGTTCATAGAGCTGCGCTGCGGTTTTCGGTTCTTCACTCGAAGAAGACGTCGCAGCGGTGTTGCAACCCGAAGTGACCGAAAGTGCGGCGAGCAGAAGAAGACCAAAAGCACTGTGAGCGGCTTTGAGTTGTAAAAAAACGAGCGGTCTCGAAACGAATTTTAGATTCGAAGATTCCAGATTGAAGACCGTGCTACTGATGTTTTGAGTTCGTATGTTCATGTGGTCCTCGAGCGGAAACTTAGACTGAGATGACGCTGGAATCGTATGAGGGCTGAAACGCCTGGCCGACGGTGTGGATGACGATGGCGTTGCGCGTGCCGGGCGTGCCGAACGCCGCACCGCCGACGATGACGATACGATTTCCGTCGGCGGCGAGTTTCTTCTCGCGCACGAGTGCGTTCACGCGATCGACCAGATCATCAAGATTGTCCGGCGGGTCCATCAGCAGAGGCTTCACGCCGAACAGCAGGCTCATTTTTCGCAAAGCGCGTTCGTCGGAAGAGAGCGCGATGACCGGCACACTGAGCCTTTGCTTGGCGAAGATTCGAGCTGTCGCGCCGGACTGTGAATAGACGACGACAAGCTGCACGTCCATCAGTTTCGAGAGCTGCGCGACCGCGCTTCCCGCCGCCGACGACAGGACCATCGTGCTGCCGGTGTCTGGCTTCTGCGCGACCTGCGGCGAGGTGAGTTCGTTCTTGCTTTGCCAGGCTTCGCTGACCTCGGCAATGTGCTGCATCATGCTGACGGCGAAGGTGGGCCACTTGCCCGTCGCGGTTTCATTGCTGAGCATGACCGCGTCGGTGCCGTCGAAAATCGCGTTGGCGACGTCGCTCACCTCGGCCCGGGTCGGGCTGGAATTCTCGACCATGCTCTGCAGCATCTGCGTGGCGACAATGACCGGCTTGGCCGCGGCTTTGGCAAGGCGAATGAGCTCTTTCTGGTGGATCGGCACGGTCGCGACGTCGAGCTCGACGCCCAGATCGCCGCGGGCGACCATCAGGCCGTGGCAGTTATCCAGGATATTGTGAATGTCGAGAATCGCTTCGTGCTTCTCGATCTTGGCGATCATATGAATGTCGCTGGCGCGGTTGTTCAGGTGCCGCTGCAACAGTTCAAGGTCGGCACTGTTTCGCACGAAAGACAGCGCCAGATAATCAAGATCGTTGTCGATCGCCCAGTCGACATAGCTCCAATCTTCGTCGGTGATGGAGGGAATATTGACTATGCTGTCGGGCAGATTGATGCCCTTGCGGCGTTTGAGGACGCCGCCCGCGAGGCAGTTCATGCGGATTTCGCTGTAAGTTTTGTCGACACAGAGGAATCGAAACAGGCCGTCCTCGATGAAGACACGATGGCCGACCTGCACGTCGTCGACGATGCCGCTGTAGGTGCTCGATGCGATGATTTCGCCGCGTCCGTCGACGATGTTTCGCGTGCCCACGACCGTGCCGCGCTGAATGACGAGTTGGTCACCCGCGGAGATCGGAATGCCGCCCAGGCCGTCATAATCGGTGACATCGCCCAGTCGAATTTTCGGCCCACAAAGATCGCCCAGCACGGCGATGGGTTCGCTCATTTTTCTTGCGATGTCTCGGATCATGTGAAGCGACGCGAGGTGGGCGGTCGGTGAGCCGTGAGAAAAATTCAGCCTGCACACATCGCACCCGGCCCGGAAGAGCTCGGTGAGCATTTCCGGCGTGCCGACCGCGGGTCCCATCGTCGCCACAATCTTCGTTCGGATCATCGTGAACGCGATTATGAATAATTCAGCCGCGTGGGAAAGAGGCGAGCTTTCTCTCAAGCACGCACACTCTGAAGTTCACGATAAACTTGCAGGAGCACTTGCTATTATAATTCACTCAAGAAAGAGGATGACATGCAGGTCGAACCCGTTTCGCTACTCTATCCATCACTTTCTCGTTACGCTTGATTCAACCGCGACACCGTTCACCCCAGAAGGCCGAAGCATGGCGATTCTCGTCTCGATCCACCACAAAACGGTCTACCACTACGACCGCCTCATCAACCTGGGCCCGCAGATCATTCGGCTTCGCCCTGCCCCGCACAGTCGCACGCCCGTGCGCTCGTACAGCCTGCGTATCGAGCCCGAAAAACATTTCATTAACTGGCAGCAGGACCCGCAGAGCAATTATCTGGCGAGGGTCGTGATTCCTGAACAGACGGACCGGTTCAGCATCACCGTCGATCTCGTCGCCGACATGACGGTGATCAATCCGTTTGATTATTTCCTCGAACCGCAGGCCGAGTTTTTTCCGTTCGAATATGAGCCCTGGCTCAAGACGGAACTCGCGCCGTTCCTGCACACCTTGCCGCTCTCTGCGGAGCTCGCGCAGTGGCTTAGTCAGGTCACAAAAGTAAGGACGCAGACGACGAATTTTCTGGTCGCGCTCAATCAGAGGCTGCAGCGCGAGACGAGCTATACGATCCGCATGGAGCCGGGCGTGCAGACGCCTGAAGAGACGCTAAACAAGCGGTCCGGGTCGTGCCGCGACAGTGCGTGGCTGCTGTGTCAGATTTTGCGACATCTTGGCATCGCGTCGCGATTTTGCAGCGGGTATCTCGTGCAGCTCAAGCCCGACGAAAAGTCGCTCGACGGCCCGTCGGGCACGGCCGTCGATTTTACTGACTTGCACGCCTGGACCGAAGCGTATCTGCCCGGCGCGGGTTGGGTCGGGCTTGATCCGACCAGCGGCCTGTTGACGGGCGAAGGGCATATCCCCGTCGCGGCCACTCCCGAGCCATTCAGTGCCGCGCCCATCAGCGGCGCACTGGATCCTTGCAAGGTGGAATTTACGCATGAGATGACCGTCACGCGCATTCACGAAGACCCGCGCGTGACCAAGCCTTACACCGACGAAGAGTGGACGCGCATTGAAGCGCTGGGCCATGACATCGACAGGCAGCTCACTCTCTCTGACGTGCGTCTGACCATGGGCGGCGAGCCGACGTTCGTCAGCATCGACGACATGGAAGGGCCGGAATGGAACACCGCCGCCGTCGGTCCGGCCAAGCGCGATCGATCTGAAGTGCTGATCAAGCGGCTGCAAAAGACGTTCGCGCCGGGCGGGCTGCTGTTTTACGGACAGGGCAAGTGGTATCCGGGCGAGTCGCTGCCGCGATGGGCGCTGGCGTGCTACTGGCGAAGAGACGGCGCGCCGATTTGGCACAGTCCCGGTCTCATCGCCGATGACAAAACCAAATCCGATTTCGGCGTGAAAGAGGCCGAGCAGTTCGCGCTCGCTCTCGCACACGAACTCAAGGTCAAGGCCGATTACGTCATGCCCGCGTTCGAGGATGCGGGTTATTACTTGCAGAAGGAAGGGAAGCTTCCGCTCAACGTCGACCCGGCCGATTCGAAGCTGGACGACAAGGAAGAACGCGAGCGTATGCGCGACGTCTTCACTCGCGGCCTGTCAACGCCACGCGGATTCGTCCTGCCCATCAAACGCAACTACGAAAAAGACGGCCCGGCCTGGCAAAGCGGAATGTGGATGCTGCGCGGCCAGCACCTGACTCTCATCCCCGGCGATTCGCCGCTGGGCCTGCGGTTGCCGCTTCCTTCTCTACCGTGGGTCGCGAAAAATGATTACCCGTTTATCGTTCCGCTCGACCCGATGGCGGCGGTGGGCGTCTTGCCGCGACAGCAGAATCCCGCACAGAATCCCATGCTGCGAACCCGCATCGCGTCGCAACCTGAAGTGCCGCGGCAAACGATCAACCCGCAGCAGCTTGATGAGCCGGCCTTACCGAATGATGTGACGCCAAGCGATGCGACGCCCGGCGTCAATCAGTCGGCGGCGTGGGTCGTCCGCACGGCCATGGCGATTGAAACCCGAAACGGCCGAATCCACGTCTTCATGCCCCCGCTTCGCGCGATCGAAGAATATCTTGATCTGATTCGACATGTCGAGACCGTGGCCGCGGCACTGTCGATGCCCGTCATCATCGAAGGCACTCCGCCGCCGCACGACCCGCGCATCAACGTGATCAAGGTCACACCCGACCCGGGCGTGATCGAAGTCAACACGCAGCCCGCCGCGACCTGGAAAGAGCTCGTCGACATCACGAACAAGCTCTACGAAGACGCGAGGCAAAGTCGCCTGGGAACTGAAAAGTTCATGCTCGACGGCAAGCACACCGGCACGGGCGGGGGCAACCACATCGTCGTGGGTGCGGCCTCGCCGATCGATTCGCCCTTCTTGCGCCGTCCCGATCTGTTGCGATCGCTCATCGGTTACTGGCTCAATCATCCCTCGCTTTCGTATCTTTTTTCCGGCACGTTCATCGGCCCGACGTCGCAGTCGCCGCGCGTCGACGAAGCACGCAACGACAGCGTGTACGAACTTGAAATCGCGTTCGCAGAACTATCGCGTCAACAATCACAAGGCCGAACCACGCCCTGGCTTGTCGATCGTCTTTTTCGCAATCTCCTGACCGACGCGACGGGCAACACGCACCGCGCCGAGTTCTGCATCGACAAACTTTACGCGCCCGAAAGTTCAACGGGCCGGCTCGGTCTAGTCGAATTTCGCGGCTTCGAAATGCCGCCCCATCCGCGCATGAGCCTGACTCAGCAACTGCTGCTTCGTGCCATGATCGCGTGGTTCTGGAAGAAGCCCTACACCGCGCCGCTGGCACGCTGGGGCACGCGCCTTCACGATCAAATGCTCTTGCCGCACTACATCGAGAGCGACTTCGACGGCATCTGCGACGACCTTGCTGCTGCCGGGTTTGCGATCGAACGCAAGTGGTTCGCGCCGCACGTCGAGTTCCGTTTCCCGACGTGCGGTCGCGTGCAGGTGGGCGACGTTCAGATCGAGCTCAAGCACGCGATCGAGCCCTGGCTGACGCTGGGAGAAATCCCCGGCATCGGCGGCACAGTGCGCGAAGTGGATTCGTCGCTCGAACGATTGCAGGTGAAGGTCAACGGCATGAGCGGTGACCGATTCGTCGTCACCTGCAACGGCCGACGCGTGCCGCTGCAACCGACGGGCGTCCACGGGCAGTTCGTCGCGGGCGTTCGATTCCGCGCCTGGCAACCGTCGCACTGTCTGCACCCGACGATCGGCGTCGATGCGCCTTTGGTGTTCGATCTCTTCGATACCTGGAACGGCCGAAGCCTCGGCGGATGCGTGCATCATGTCGTTCATCCGGGCGGGCGAAATTACGACACGTTCCCGGTGAACGCCTTCGAGGCCGAGGCCCGCCGCGTCACGCGCTTCACACCTTGGGGCCACACGCCCGGGCAGATTTCCGCGCCCATGACCGTGCCGCCATTGGTGGTGAACCCGGAGTATCCGCACACGCTGGATATGCGGTTCGGAAGGGAGTGAATTCACTTTGAGCTAAGCAAATAAGTGCGCCTGCTAAGCATTTCCCCGATTCGCCACATCATCTCCTACGAAACCTTGCTGGATCGGTTACTGTTACCTTCGTTCATGATGTTTTTAAACTCTTTGCCCTCGCCGATTCGTGTCGTGGTGACGGGCATCGGCGTGGTGTCGCCCAACGGAATTGGAAGCGAAGCGTTCGCGCGATCGTGTATCTCGGGCGTCTCGGGCGTGGTTGATTATCC
>JBBQKP010000190.1:0-6726 GCA_038326995.1 Tepidisphaerales bacterium | reverse complement strand
CTTCTTGCAGCGGGCGATACGTTTCGTGCGGCGGCGGTGGAGCAGCTTTCGATCTGGGGCGAGCGCAACGGCGTGGACGTGATCAAGCACAAGACCGGCGCGGACCCGGCGGCGGTGGCGTATGACGCGTGCGAGGCGGCGAAGGCGCGGGGCGTCGATGTCCTGATCGTCGACACGGCCGGGCGACTTCATACGCAGGACAATCTGATGCGCGAGCTTTTGAAGATTCGCGATGTGATCGGCAAGCGGATCGAAGGCGCGCCGCACGAAACGATTCTGGTGCTCGACGCGACGGCCGGCCAGAACGCGGTCAGGCAGGCGATGGAGTTCAACAAAGTCATCGGCGTGACGGGAATTTTCCTCGCCAAGCTCGACGGCACCGCAAAGGGCGGCGCGGTGCTGGCGATCCGTGATGAACTGAAAATTCCGGTGAAGTTTGTGGGGCTTGGCGAGACGCCGACCGACATCGAAACTTTTGACCCCAACCGTTTTGTGACGGCGCTGTTTGAAGCGGGGATGTGATTGCGGACCGCGAGCGTTCAGAAATTGATCAGTAAAATTATCGCGCTCTAAGCGGCAATTTCGCCAGCTTGTCATAAAGCACGGCCGCGGTCTGAGTGCCCTTGTGGAAGCACATGAGGTCGAACTTTTCGTTGGGCGAGTGGACTCGATCGTCGGGCAGGCCGAACCCGATCATCAACGTGTCGATGCCGAGATATTGTTTGAAGGCACTGACGACGGGAATGGTCCCGCCGCCGCGGATGAAGACGGGCGGCTTGGCGAAGACCTGCTCCAGGGCCAGTGCGCCGATTTTCGCGGCCGCGGAATCGATGGGCGTGACGACCGCGGTCGCTTCGCCGAAGTTGCGAAGTTCGAGCTTCACGTTACCGGGCACGCGAGCGCGGACGAACGCCTCGAAATTCTGTCGAACGTTTGTCGGGTCTTGCCCGGGGACGAGTCGCATGCTGACTTTTGCCGAGGCAATACTGGCGATGACGGTCTTCGCGCCTTCGCCCTGGTAGCCCGCGGTCAGGCCGTTGACGTCGAGCGTGGGACGTGTGCTGGTTCGCTCGAGGATTGAAAAATTCGCCTCGCCGCTGGAGAAAGGGATTTTTAAATCCGCAAGCCAGTGAGCTTCGTCGAAAGGCAGTTGGGCCATTTGCTCTTTTTCATCTTTGGTGATGGGCTGAACGTCGTCATAAAAACCGGGGATCGTGACGCGGCCCTGTGTGTCGTGGAACGCGGCGATGATCTGACAAAGAATGTTCGCGACGTTCGGCACCGCGCCGCCGTAGGAGCCCGAGTGCAGGTCATGGTTCGGGCCCGTCAGCACGATCTCTTCGTAGACGAGCCCGCGCAGGCCAGACGTGATGCTGGGCGTGTGGCGATCAAGCATGCCGGTGTCGGAGATGACGCAGAGATCGGCACGCAGATCGTCGGCATATTTATCGACGAAGGCGTAAAGGTTGTCGCTGCCGACCTCTTCTTCGCCCTCGATGAGCAGTGTGAGATTGACCGGCACTCCGCCGTGCGCCTGCCATGCCGTGATGGCTTCGAGGTGAAGCAGAACCTGTCCTTTATCGTCTGCGGCGCCGCGTGCGAAGATCGCTTCATGGCCGTGGTCGTCCTTGCGAACGGTCGGTTCGAAAGGCGGCGACTTCCAGAGTTCGAGCGGCTCGGGCGGCTGCACGTCGTAATGGCCGTAGAGCAGAATCGTCGGCCTGCCCGGCACGTGCTTGTTCTTGGCGACGACAGCGGGGTGGCCGCCGGTTTCCATGACGCTGGTCTCCAGCGCCGCGGCCTTGCATTGGTCGGCGACCCAGTTCGCACACCTCCGGACTTCGCTCGCATGATCGGGCTTGGCGCTGACCGAAGGAATTGCCAGAAACTCTTTCAGCAGCGTCAGGGCCTGATGTTTTCGTCCTTCGATGGTCGCCAGCACGTCGTTGAGATTGGACATGCGTTTGATGGTCGAAGGTTGATGGACGTTCGTCCAGAGCGCGGGTGAGTTGTTTGCTGTTCAAGCCAGTTGTTTTTAGCGCATCGGGCGGGGCGCTCGGATTAATGTTGTTACAAAAATGGCTTGCCAGCCGGGCCGGAGATTCGGATTTGATCGCACGAATGGATTAAATTTTTGAGAGCGGAAAGTTTGAGCATCCGCGACAATAAGAAAACGGGCGAAGCGAATGTGTCGCCTCGCCCGTTGTACTGAGCATGTCCCGAAGAATGTATTCGACGATGTTTTTAGACGATCGTCGTCGTGCCGAAATTGATGTTATTTCGGCTGGTTCCGGAGAAGAGGGTGAAGAACACGGGCGCCGCGCCGCCGCCCAGGAGGAAGGCCGCGACCGGGCCGGTCTGGAGGGAGCCCAGAAGCCATCGGCCTTCGGAGTTTGTGGTGGCGATTTGCTCGGTGCCGTCGCGGATGCCGTTGAAGTTGTAGTCGATCAGGACTTGCCGATTCGCCAGGCCGATTTCGCCGGCGTCGCGCACGCCGTTGCCGTTGGTGTCGGCGAAAACGATTCCGCCCGCGCGGGGGACGACGGGCTCAGCGGGCGCGCCTTGCACGCCGAAGTTGACCGAGCGTGAATTGCCGCCCGCGAAGGTGGTGAACCATGCGATGCCGCCGACGGGATTGGTGAAGATTGTGGAACCGGGTAGGCCGGTGCGGAGGTTCAGACCGCCGACGAAGTTGTAGTTGATGCGGTAGGACCCGTCGGCATTGGTGTTGGCCTGTCCGATGGTAAAGCCCGACCCGCCCTGAATGAGTGTGAGAACGACGTTGGCGATTCCCGACTCGCCGGCGTCTCTCGTGCCGTTGCGGTTGGAGTCGTTGAAGACGAAACCAGTGAGGGAATTGGCAGTAGGTGTGGGTGTTGGTGTGGGCGTCGGTGTTGGCGTCGGTGTTGGCGTGGGCGTGGGTGTTGGCGTGGGCGTGCTGGCCAAACGTAGTCCGAAATTGATGGTGCGTGTTTCGCCCGCAACGAAGACGGTGTAATACGCAATCCCACCGGCCGGTGAGGTAACGTTGGATCCCGCGGGAAAATTGATGGGGAACGCCCGAACCTGCCCGGTTCCGATGTAACTGATCGCGAAGACGCCTTGGGAGCTTGTGGTGGAGCCGTTGGACGGAGAGCCTGCGACTTGCAGTCTGATATCGATATTCGCAAGGATTGCTTCCCCGGCGTCGCGAACGCCGTTGCCGTTAAGATCGTTGTACACAATCCCGGTCAGCGTATTTGTGGTCGGAGTAGGCGTGGGAGTTGGTGTCGGCGTCGGCGTAGGCGTTGGAGTTGGTGTCGGCGTGGGAGTTGGCGTGGGCGTCGGCGTCGGCGTTGGCGTCGGCGTGGGCGTGGGCGTCGGCGTCGGCGTGGGCGTCGGCGTTGGTGTAGGCGAAACAGCGCCCACCGTGAATTCATATGTCTTGAGCGCATTGCCTCGGCCGGCGGCGTCGGAGACGGCCCCGGCGGGGACGGTCAGGCGGTAGTTGCCGTTGGGCAGTCCGGGTGTGAACGTCAGCGTGCCGTTGGTGATGTGCCAGAATTCGCTCTTGCCGAACGCGCCGCCGTTGATGGGCGCGTTGGTGTCGCGGTTGATCAGAATCAGGTCGGTACGTGTAAATGAAGTTTGAACTTCCTCGGTGATGGAAATCCGAAGTGCGCCGGCGGCCTGGTCGTAGGAGGTGAACCGCACGACGGGTGCCTGCGTGTCGATCTCATTTTGAGTCACGCTTGCGGCCGAGGCGGCTGCGAGAATTTCCTTCGCATTCGAAGGCTCGGAAGAATTATCGCTTCTCGACGCGTTGGATTCTTGAATCGCCAGGTCGAAGGCGGTCTTGCCCTGATTGTCGGTTGTGGTCAGGAGCATACGCATGAATGAGGAGCCGCCGGCGTCTTGGGTCCGGGTGAGTATTTCTCGCACGGCGTCGGTGAGCTGCGGGAAGTAACCGCTCCAGTTGGGCTCTGCTGCGGCCCAGTGCAGTGCGGTTCGGCCGGCGGAATCTTTTTGCATCAAGTAATTTTGAACAGCGGTATTTCCGCCCAGTGCGAACGCGCGGTCGAGCAGCTTGTCGATGATGAATGATGCGTTGGCCGTGTTGACGCCGAACCGTTTGGTCTGGTTTGCCGCGGCGACGTGGAGCGGCGTCTGGCCATCGGTTGTGACGGCGTAGATGTCCGCGCCGCGCGAGATCAGCAGTTCAGTCGTCAGTACGCCCATCCAAACCGACGAAGCGGCTGCGGCGTGGAGATTCGTCCAGCCGGTGCTCGACGGATTCTGAAGATTGCCGGCGTTTAGAAGCGCGGAGATATCGGCGACGTGCTGTTCGTTGCTCGCTCGGAAAATACGCGAGCGGAGCGGGTTGTCGGTGTTGGAATCGAGCGTGTCGACGTTGAACAAACCGGGCGTAATGGCGAGGGTCGAATCGCGGTACGTCGCCTGCGGGCCCGAATACAGCGTAACGATTCCGCGTGCGGGAACCGTGGTGAGGTTGCCCGTAACGCTATCGCTGTTCTGAAGGTAGTTCCCGTTTACGGAAACCACACGCGAGAAGCTCGCACTGGGCGTGAAGCCGGCGGCGCTGAAATCAAGGGTGACGTCAGCGTCGTTCAGCGGGTCGTTGTTGACCAGCACGATCGTGGTTCGGCCCGTGACGAGATCACGGAAGCTCGAGACGTTGACGCTGGACGAACTGGAGGTCGCGCCCAGGACCCTGTCGCCCGGACGCGCGAATTTCGAAGTGTGCTGGATCGCAAAGGCCTTGGGAGTCGGCACGCCGTTGACGTAGAGCGACGAGGTTCCTCCGATGCCGCCGGTGAAGGCGTCGACGGACGGGCTGTTGAATTGCCAGTAAAGATAAGCCGACGCATCAGTTTGGTTGACGACTTGCGAGAGGTAATTGGCGTCGTTGAGCGCGCCTTGCCAGGTCGGCTGTTCGCCTGAAATTTCGCTGAACCACGTGCCTTTGTTGCTCGGGCCAAACAGGTTGATGTAGTTGGCTAGCTGTCCCGGATCGATGCGGTGCATGCTGAATCGACCGAGATATGAAAGGGCTTCCTGATCTTTGATCGAACCTTCGCTAAGCCAGTAGGAACGGAAGACATCGCCGCCGCCGAAGTCCTCGGGGATGGTGAGCGGGACGTTCAGGCCCTCGCGTTGGAACTTTCGTCCGACGGCGATGACGGTCTCGCGCAGTTCGGCTGGGGAAAAATAGGTTGAGGGGTAGAACTCTGTGAAGGCTGGCTCGTTCTGCAAGCTGACCTGCGTGATATCGATGTTGTAATCGCGTTTCGCGGAGATGACGATCGAACTGATCCACTCTGCAAACTCGGCGCGATTGTCGTCGCGAAGCGTGCCGCCCAAGTCGTGCGACTGATTCGTCTTCATCCATGCGGGCGGGGAAAACACCGAGAGCAAAACGCGCAGCGGGGTGTTGAGTCGGGCCTGCATTGCCTGGGCCATCTCGAAGTAAGGCCTGAGCACGGCGGTGTCGATCTTCGTCCAGTCGTAAACGTCCGGGTCGTTGTTGTCATTGACGATCTCTGTCCGGCTGCTGGCGGGAATGCGAAGGAAATTCGCGCCCAGGTCCTTCACAATGGAGTCGATGTAGGCGGGATCGCTATAGGGCGTCTCGAAGGCGTTGAACGATGCGCCGAATCCTTCCCATGTTTGTCCGAACTGGCCTGCGGTGATATTCGCAGAAACCGCGACGCTCATGAGTCGGCGATCTTCGAGTTTTTCGATGGTCGTCGAAATCCGTGGTAAGGCCGACTTTTGAGTACGTGAGGACGTGACGGGGTAACTGCGTTTTGACTTGAGCGAGAACTCGAACTTTGACAGATACGTCATGAATTAGACCTTCGAAAAATGCGACAGACTGCGATGGTGGGCGAACGTCATGCCTACCCAGCTCCCTCGTCGACTGCGCCGACGCACGGGCTGCGAGTAGAAACATTATTGGCCCCTGCACCGCCACGCAAGGCGAAATTGAAGCGGGTCAGGCAATATCTGCACGCCCGAGAACTTGGGTTTTGGCAGGAACTTGCCCACAAATCGCGGCCGCCGTTCAGGCGTAAGTGTCTTTTTGAAAATAGTTTAGGATCGAAACAACAAGGCAAATCGAGGCGAATATCGACGCCCGCACGAGCGTCGCGGGGCCGAGCGGCTCGGGCTCGCCCAGTGTTACGCACCCGCAAGGCGCTGTGACGCCCGCGCGGATCGCCATGGCTTGTGCGACGACAAATATCAAGGCCAGCAGCAAGGCGCAGAGACTCGCCGTACGCCTGCTCGCGCCGACGATTAGTGCCGCGCCCAAGACGACCTCGGCCGAGGGGATCAGCGCCGCGACCAACATCCCGACGTGCGGCCCGACCAGTTCATAGCCGTAGACCGCATCCAGAAACGCGGCGGGGTTGTAAAGCTTCATCGTCCCGGCGAAGCACAACACGAGCCCGACCACGCACTCGAGACCGCGCGTCAATTTACTCATCGTCTTATTGATCATCGCACCGCTCCTTCGTCTGCGGCATCGACTGATGACAACCCGATTGACATTTCGACAAGACCGAAAGCAGTAGGATCGCGCTCGATGAGTCTCACGTTCATAAAACCATCTTCGACCAGCTCGACCGCGACAAGGCGATCGAGTGAGCACCCTTTGGCGTCGCAGTAGACGATCATCGGAATCTGCGTCAGATCAGTCTTCGGCAGGTCGACCGCGATCCCCGC
>JBBQKP010000189.1:0-6729 GCA_038326995.1 Tepidisphaerales bacterium | reverse complement strand
GTGCTCATCCACTCACTTTATCGCTTTCTGGCAAATGATTCCAGCTTGGGACTTCTGCACAAGCCTGTGGCTGATGTGACTTGTCGGCACACGTTGATCATGAAGAGGTGCCGCAAGCAGGACCGATCCGGCGGCGGGGCAGCGGGCGCATGGCGGTCGGGATCACGCGCTGCCAGCCGATCGACTCGACGCGCTCGCGGCCAATCGCGCGATTAAGCATGCGGCCACGCGATGGATTGGGTCGCAGTCGGCGTGATTTACGGGCGTCTGATTGTTTTTGTGATTCGATCATGGCTGACGGATGGCCTAGGATCGGCCCCGCATGGATCGCATTCCTGATGAACCTTCTGACTTACTCCCGGCCGCACTAAATGCGACGGCCGCATCTACAATGAGGCGAGGTTCGATCGCGATCGTTCTGGCGCTGGCGTTTCCGGTCCTGATCGAACAGCTTCTGCACACCGCAGTCGGGTTCACCGACACTTACCTGGCGGCGCATCTCAACAGCGAAAAAGGATTGACCGGCACGGCTCTGGATTCTGCGCGGATTGCCAACGCGTCGGCGACGGCGGCGGTCGGTTCGGTGGCGTACGTTTTATGGTTCGTGAATCACCTGGCGGCGGCGCTGGGTATTGGAGCGACGGCGCTGATCAGCCGGGCGATCGGTGCGAGGCATCGGTCGTTGGCGCACGCGGTGTGCGGGCAGGTGGTGATGGCGTCGGTCGTGCTGGGCGTGGTGGTGGGGACGTTGATCGCGATCTTCGCCTACCGCATCGCGCCGCTCACGGGATTGCCGCTTGAAGCACAGGGTTTTTTCGCGTCGTACGTGCGGCTGCTCGCGATCGCGCTGCCACTCACATTGCTCATGCTGATCGCCTCGGCGTGTCTGCGCGGCGCGGGTGACACGCTCACGCCGATGTACGCGCTGGTCGTGGTTGATATCGTGAATGTCGTGATGAGCGTGGGCCTGACTTACGGCCTGTGGTACTTGCCCAGGCTCGGCTTCAACGGCATCGCGGTCGGCACGGTCATCGCGTACGCGTGCGGCGGAATGATTCTGTTTTACGCGCTCGTGCGGGGCAGGGGCGGGCTTAGGCTTTATCTGCATAGACTTTGGCCGAGAGTGGATGTGCTGCGTCGTGTGATGCGGATCGGCTTGCCGGGCGGCGCGGAAATGATGCTGCAATGGGGCGCGAATGTGGGCGTGTTGCTGATGGTGAATTCGCTGGGTTCGGTGGCGGCCGCGGCGCACACGACGGCGATCAGGCTCGAGGCGTTCAGCTATCTGATGGGCATGGCGTTTTCGACGGCGGCGGCGACGCTCGTGGGGCAAAGCCTGGGCCGCGGCGATGTGATGGGCGCACGCAAGTTCGCGCTCACGTGTTACCTGCTGGGCGGGGGCGTGATGACGAGCTGGGGCATCGCGTTCATTTTGCTGGGGCCGTATTTCGCGACGTGGCTGAGCGAAGACCCGGCCGTGCAGATTCTGACAGGGCAATGCCTGCAGATCACCGGCGTGATCCAGTTCGGCTTCGCGGCGGTGATCATTCTGGGCGGGGCGATGCGCGGCGCGGGCGATACGAAGTCGGTCATGTTTATTAACCTCGGCAGCATTATTTTCGTGCGACTTCTGGGTGTGCTGATCGTCGTCAAGTTCGCAGGGTTCGGCTTGCTCGCGGTCTGGATCATCCTTTCGGGCGAGCTGCTGCTTCGCGGCATATTGCTTGGGGCGCGATTCAAGTTCGGCGGGTGGTACAAGGCGCGGGTGTAGGGGCGAATCTTCGCGACCATTTATCGTCCAACCGTGACTATCAATCCGGGGCTATCAATTCACGACTATCGATAAGGGGCTGTCAATGACTGGCGAAGTCGGTTATCTATTTGCGGGTGAAGCGAAGGAAATCGAAGCGACGGAACTTGAAGCGACTGAACTGTTACGCGATCCTGTTGTCGGCGACGGGTGCGATGGTTTTTGCGACGGGCTGTTCGCCCGGCTTGTATCGCAACTGGGCGGACCGGGACGTGACGAAGTTGATTCGTGATCGGCAATCGAAAACGCTGGGGTACCAGACGTCCACGATTAATCCAGTAGATGCCACGACCAAGCCGTCTGCAAGATCGACTGGCAGGTCGTATGCGAAGATTCCCGTGACAGAGATTCCGTCGGTGGACTTTCAGCCCGTCCGCCGCACGTTTGCGATTTTGCGGCGTGAGGCACTGGGCCCGCCTGAGGAACTTCCAGAGAACACCGCATTGCAGAATGTCGCTGAGATGGACGAAGGCTCGAATGTCGCTCTCGTGCGGACGATGGCAAAGGACCAGCTTAGCTTTGGCCCCGAGGCCGTTGGCGCCGATGTCGTGCCGCTGGGATTGTTCGAGTCGATCGCCTATGCGGTTGAGAACAGTCGAAATTATCAGGATCAGACTGAATCGCTTTACTTCGCGGCACTGAATGTGACTTTGGAGCGTCATCTTTTTTCACCCCGACCGACGGCCGGTGTGGGCGTGAGATTTAACGGCGGGCAAGCCTCGACCGACTTCCGCGCCGCCGCGACCGTGACCGCCGACGCGGGCGTCAGGCAGCGGTTGCCCACTGGAGGCCAAGTCGAGGCCGGGCTGCTCGTCGATTTTGTTAACGCGCTGAATTCGAACGTCGTCAGCGGAGAGAACGCAACGGCGACCCTCACCGCGACCATTCCGATATTGCGCGGCGCGGGATTTGTCAATCTTGAGGGTCTGATTCAAAGCGAGCGTGACCTGGTTTACGCGGTACGGTCGTTCGAAGTCTTTCGTCGCACCTTCGCGGTGGCCGTGGCGTCGGACTATTTTCGACTCATCGCCAGGCAGCAGCAGGTTCGTAACCGCGCGCTGCGATACAACAGTCTGATCGAGCTGACAAGCCGCACGCGGGCACTGTTTGCCGCCGGAAGAATCACGGCACTCGAAGTTCAGCGAGCCGAGCAGGAGCTTTTGCAGGCCGAGGATGAGGTCAACACCGCTGTCGAGTCGTTTCAAACCGAACTGGATCGATTCAAGCTGCTGATCGGCATGCCCGTCGCGCAGGCAGTCCGCGTCGTGGGTGTGGCGGTCGAGGTGGATGACACGTCGCTGGGTCGGCCTGATATTCAGGAGACGGCCTCGCGCTATCGCCTTGAACTGCAAACTGCGCGAGACCGTATCGAAGACTCACGCCGAAATGTTGAGAATGCGAAGAACGGACTTTTGCCCAATCTCGATTTCACCGCGCGCGGCCAGATCAACAACCCGAGCGGCGAGCCGGCCGGGGCACTCAACAGCGAAACCCTGACGTACAACGCGGGCATTCGGCTCGATCTGCCCATCGACCGGTTGCCCGAGCGAAACGTTTATCGCAGAGCCCTTATTTTTCTGACACGCGCCATTCGTGACGTGGATGATCAGGAAGAGAACGTGAGTGCGGAGGTTCGCCGGGCGCTTCGCGGCATTCGCGCCGCCCGTGCGACGCTTCAACTGCAGGCCAAGGGCATTGAGATTGCACGCCAGCGACTGGAGAACGCGAACGAATCGCTGCTGACGGGCCGCACGACTGATTCGCGTAACGTCGTTGAGGCGCAGAGTTCATTGCTGCTCGCCCAGGATCGCTTCGACTCCGCTCGCACGAACCTGCAGATTCAGTTCCTACAATTCCTTCGCGACACGGGCATGCTCCGGCTTGATCCGAATTCGAGCGAGCTGGGGCAGGTCATGCGCGGTGTGTGATGTAGCCGGTGATGTAGCTGGTGATGTAGCTGGTGATGTCGCCCGTCACACCACGGGCGAATCAATTTAATCTCGGACGATCTCATACCACACCGTCTTGTCGGCGGGCGAGAATTTTACGTCGCCGTCCGCTTTCATCGATGTGCCACGCGAGCCGTCCGGACGAATCGGCACGACCGACTTCGCCGGCGCGTTGAACGTGATCGAACCGCCGAACGTTTCGACCATGCTCGGGGGCGTTCCCCATTGGTTGCCGACGCTCGTGCGGTCGGCGTTCCAGACCATCCCCGTGTTCTCGGCGCGGCTCATGATCGTCAGCAGCATCCGCTTGCTCGTCTCCAGCGGCTGTTGGTCCATCGGCACGAGCATGAACGACCCGAAGTTGCCCCCGAAGGTGTCGATGACCACTTTGCCCGCGGGCGTGTCGAAGGTCTGGCCGCCGATGAAACCGGTGAAGACCAGCGCGTTCTCATTGGCGGCGATGAACACCGGGCCGGCCGGGCGGGTTTGGATTCGCACGCGTTGCGGATCTGCCGGGACCGAAATGTTCGGCATGACGGAGTTGCTCGGCCCGTCCCCGATCACCACGCTGTATCGCGCGCCCAGCGGGTTGATCTTGGCGTTCAGTTGTTCGCCCCAGATCGCCCCGACCGAGCTTGCGGCTTCCCAGGGCCTTGCCTGAAGCGTGAGTGTCAGCGTCTGGGTCTGGCGAAGTTCTGGGATGAGGTTGTTTCGGAAGATGATCGCCGCCGCGGGTGCGAAGCAGAACTTCGCCGGGTCAAAGCCATTGTCAAAGAACCGGTTGATTTTCCCGACGTTGCCTTCGTCGGTCCAGTTGCCGTGTGCGAAGACGTAGACCGCGTCCCAGTCTTGTAGCGAGGCGACGGTCGAGGTTATGGGATACATTTCGACGCGATAATCGTTGGGGGCCGGGTGGTCGTACTCGCTTAGAGTGAACGGCTTTCCCGCGACGCGATAGCTGGCGATATTTCCCAGCGTGCCTGAATCGCCTTTTGCCATATTGACCAAAAGCGAACTTCGCGCCACCGTCCAGTTGACGGGGTTCCACGCCTTCGTGCCGAACTGCGGGTGGTTGTAGTAGCCGTGGGTGTCGATGAAGTCTGAGTCTTGTTCGCGATTGAAGCCGGTGGTGCCGCCCCACTCCACCTGCGTGTCCGCCAGCAGCGACTTCACGCCGATCTCGTCGCGGAACAGCTTTCGCATCTCCACCGAATACGACCGGTCGGCCTCGGCAAGAAACCCGAGCCAATCGTTCCGCATCGCCCGGCTCATCGACGGGTTGATGCCCACATTGCCCTTCTCCACGGTCTGCGACGCATCGAGCATCGACTTGCTGATCCCCGGCTGAAGCACGAGCCCTTCGACGTCGACGGTGCCGGTGATCGCCCCCACCTGAACCGCGATACGATTCCCCTGACTCTGAGCGGGATTATTCGCGGTGAAAATCAGTTCGAACGCTTGAGGCGTGGGAGTAAGTTTTACGGTCTGGTTGAGGCCGACGTTTCGAAAGTCGCCACTAGACAGGTCGACACTGATACGAAGGTCGCGGGCCGGGTCACTGCTGGCAGTGAATTTGAGGGTGTAGATCTGGTCGTTCTGCAAGACGATGTTGGGCACGATGCCCTGTTGGTGCCAGTCGGTGCCGGTGGTTTTGGAGACGACGAATTTAGCGCTGGGCAGGACGCCTTCCTTTTCCCCGCCGACGAGTTGGAGGTTGCCTTCGGAAGCGCCGGGGAAGACTTGAATCCAGCCGGTATTGGGGCCGGTGACGGGCGCGCCCAGGCCGAGCTTGGGCTGGCCCCAGGCTTTCATTAGGTCGTCCTGCGAGCCGTACTTTTTCTTGAGCCAAGTGTTCCAAAGGGTCGTCAGTTCGTTGACGAAGTACGGGGGGAGTTTGTCGAGCCCTACACCCAAAGGCTGGCCCGGCCAGAGGCTCAGGAGCGAGTTCTCGTTGTTGATTTCCGCGAACGCGATCACCGGGTCGTCGGCGAGCCGCATGCCCGTGTACGGATTATTCGACGCCCATAAATCCCGCGCGAATTGCTTCTGATGGTCGATGAAAAACCGGCTGAACCGGTCGACGCGTTTCTGGTGCGGGAAGCCCGCGTCCCAGTCGCCCTGGGTGTTAAAGTTGCCCGGCAAACCGTCGGCGGCAGTCAGCTCTTTGCTCACCTTTGTGTTCAAGTTGACATAAATGCCGACCTTCTTGAACTCCGCGATCGCAAAGTGCAGCAGGTCCAGATTATTCGCGTCGATCACGCGTTTAGGGCTGTCTTTGTTCCACAAACTTCGGCCTCTGGCGACGTCCCAACTGTTGTCCAGATGATGAAGCCTTACAAGATTGTAGCCGTTCTTCGCTAGTCGTTGCGCGACCAGCGTGATGTCCTGGCGGCTGGACGCGAACAGTTCGGGCCCGCCGATGTTGATCGCCCAGAATCGGATTCGCTGGTTGTCGCCGGTGCGGAAGAAGTGCCCGTCTTTGCTGATCACGCGGCCCTTCGAACCGGCCGGCGCATCGTTCATACTGCGAAGATCAATCGAGCTGTTTTCGGCGGTGTTGAGAGGCAGGGCGAATGGGAAAAAACTAGCGTCCAATACAGCCGATTGGCCGACGACAGGAGCTGGAAAACTCCCGACCGTCGCGGCCGTAGTTGCGGCCATGGTTGCGGCAATAATTGAAGACCTGATGATCGACCAGGAATTTCCAAATGATTTTGATGAAACAGTCAAAAGAGCCTCTGTTAGTGTTGATCTAAATCTTTCATGCTCGCAAGCATGCCTACCAAAAATTAAGATATATGAAATCGATTCCAAAAGCCGGTGCCGGTTTTGTAACACTTCAGGCGTCTGCAGTAAATCCGAAGTTGTCGGGTGCCACGGCTACGTACTCGTAGCTGTGTGCAAGTGGAGCAACCCCACACACAGCTTTGAATACAAAGCCGTGGCACCCTGAAACCCAGTTCAATTCAG
>JBBQKP010000188.1:0-6752 GCA_038326995.1 Tepidisphaerales bacterium | reverse complement strand
GCCAGAGGCAAATTCCAGTTCAAAACAGCAGTTTTCTAAGTACACGGGAGCAACGAGTGGGTCCGACGATCACCGCCTTGTCACAGTTTTTTGAGTCCGATCAAGCCCTTCGCAGTGCGCAGCGTCAACTTGACAATGCGACCCGCGATGTTCGGGCACAGGCCGCCAAAACCGATCAGGTGCAGACTGATCTCATGGCGGCGGAGAAGAAGTTCATCGAATTTGCCGCCAAGGCCGCGAATCTCGATCAGGAACTTCAGATTCTTGACGCGAAGATCAACATGCTTCGTGAGCGTCAGACCAACGCGACCAACCCCAAGGAATATCAGGCCCTGCTCGTGGACATCAACACGCAGAAGCTCGACCGCGATAAAAAGGGAGACGAAGCCCTGGCCGCGATGGACGCGAGCGAGAAGCAGAAGGTCGTTCACACCGATCTCGTCGCAAGGCTCGGCGTGGACAAGGGCAAACTCGAAAAAATGTCGGGCGAGATCGACCAGAAGGTCAAGGACCTCACCTCGCAGATCGCGTCTCTCAAAGGTCCGCGCGATGAATCCGCAGGCAAGCTCACTCCCAAGATCGTCGCCATCTACGACCGTGTCGCGGCGCGATATGAAGGCGACGCGATGTCTGCGATCGAGCGTTACGACGACGAGGCCGACGAATACGCCTGCAGTGCGTGCGGTATCTCGCTGGTGGTTGATATTTACAATCGCCTGCACAAGAAGGACGAAATGGTTTCGTGCCCGAAGTGCGCGAGAATTTTGTACATTCCCGAAGACTTGCCGAGCCACGCGAAGCCCGAAGTCGTGACGACCAAGAAGAAGTCCGCATCGACCAAGCCCAGAAAGGCCGTCGTCAAGAAGATCTTCACCGGCCCGTCGATGTCCGGGGCGCATTTGGAGCTGCACCGACTGCTATCGAAGGCACAGAACGAAAGCGTTCGTAATGCGTCGGCGGCGGGGAACAAGCCGGTGGAGTTTGAGATTTTCCTCGACGGCAAATTGTTTGGCGAATACAAGGGCCAGACGGTCGAGAATTATCGCCGCGCCGCGATTTATTTTCTGCACGAAGCGGGCATCAACAAGACGATCGACGTGTATTTGAAGGGCGAGGGCCCGCGCCCGACTCCGCCGCCGGGTATAGTGCCGGTGGAAGTGCCAGTGGACGCGCCGGTGGACGCGCCAGTGGAAGCGCCCGTGGAAGTGGCTGCAGAACAGTCTGCGGAAGTGCCAGTCGAAGAGCCTGTTGAGTCGCCTGTCGAAGAGCCAGTCCAAGAGTCCGCCACTTCAGAGCCTCTTTCTCGCGAAGAAACCCCCGGCAATTAGCGCGTCCCTGGAGGGCGTCACTCCGTGACGCTTCTGGACTCGCGCTCAATCCCGAGTAGCCGCCAGCTTGCTGGTGCTTGTTGTGCAAGTCGAGTCCGACGTAGCGCCAGCAAGCTGGCGGCTACGCTTGGGAAAGAATTGCGTTTTCAATGGGTCGTATCATTTGAAGTGATTACGTTCTATTGCACAGCTTTGGAACTCGCTCGCGTGAAGAGCCACGCGATCAGAACCAACAGCACGCCCGGCACGACCCAGATCATTTGTTGCCCGATGAATCCGATCCAATAGAACGGCATCGCGATCGTGATCGCGATGGTGCAGATCGCGAAATTGTGAGTGCGAAACGTGCTGTATTTTCGACCCGCCAGGATGACCAAAAGTACGTACGCCGGGGCGATCAGGCCGTAGAACGACATGAACACGCGGTAGACGACCTCGCCCGACGACAGGCCGGGCCAAAGGCGCGCCTGGTCTGGAAGCAGGTGCGAAACGCCAAACGCCGCGAAGCCGACAACCACGGCGGCGAGGGTCGCGGTGGGCGGAATCCCTGAGCCGGCGATCGCCCGCGCGTGCAGCGCGACCGTCAGCACGCACTGCATCGACAAATGCACCAGAAGCAGGAGCACCATTGATTTGGCTCCCGGACTCGATCCGCTGTCTTCAAGCAGTGAAGCATAAAGCGGCGTCGCGGCCACCATCAGCAGAAACAGCACGCCGAACCCGAGCGTGAACGCCAGCTTCGACTGTCCGTGCGAGAGAGCCTGCCTGGCGCGATGAAAGGTAAGATCAAGGTACGGACAAAGCAGAAATCCGAGCGTGCAAGGCAAGGCCAGCGCTGCGATCGAAGCGAGATCAAGGCCCCCGTTGTCAGGCGTTGCGCCCAATGAGGTGTTGGTCATCGCCGCGAGTTCGCCGTGTGTAGCGAGATAAACCAATACGCCCGCCGAGATCAGCCATGTCAGCAGGGCCGCCACGCAAGCGTCGATGTCTTTGCGGACGAACAGCGAAAGGACGAGTGCCGGGGCGACTGCGATCATCCCGGGCCAGCCGAACTTCCAGGGCATGAAAAAGGCGTGAAACGCGATGGTGACGAGCGAGAAAAGTGCGCACGCGAAAAAGTGATCGCGCGTGATTGAGTGACTATCGGAGAGACGTTCTTGAACCTGCGCGGGCTGATCTTCACTCGAGGCGATCTTCTCTTTGACCTTATTTGGATCGCGAAGAATCCACCCCATTGCCGCAGCACCAATGACGTTGGGCACGGCGAACACCCACCACCCTGCCATGCCATAGTCACGCACCAGCAGAATCGGCAAGTACATGCCGATGCACCACGTCCAGCTTGATGCGAGGAAAAAGGCGAAGAGGAAAGGCATTCGAAGGAGCGCGGAGTGTTCAGTCGCGAGATTGTCGGTGGTGTGCGAGGCTCTTACTCGCCGTGCTACTTAAATCTTTTTTTTAATTCTTACCGATCCGCTGTTTGATCGCGAGTGCTTTGCGTTTGTGCTGACTTTTGGGTGTGACATGGAAGGTGACTTCACTTCGGCCGACGCGTCGTTCACGTTCGCCCGGCTTGATGGTCTGCTGCACGATTTCCATATCGAGAGTGATATTGAATTCGCGTGCGGTGGCGAGCAACTCCTTGATGTTTTCACGCGGCTTCATTTTGTAAACGGCCGGGCCCATGCACGGACGAAGGAAAGTGTACTGAAGGTTTTTGCAAACGACGGTGTAATCGCCGCCGCAGATACCAAAGACGTACATCCCGCCCGCGATCTCGGCATTGCCCAGCAGCGCCCCGCCCGCCATCGCGTTATACCAATTCTTGTTGAAGCGTCGAAACGGTAGATACGCCGCGAACGTTTCCGAGTCGATCGACTTCATTCGAATGCCGCTGAAAAACGCCAGCGGCAACCAGATCAAGGAACAGATGCGATGCCAAAACGTGTCGCGCACACTTAATTTCGACACGAACGCCTCGGCCCGGTCGACCCATGACAACGGCACGTCTATCAAATCCTTTGCCTTGCCTGACATAGATTCACCCCGGCCCGTTTCGCTGGAAACAGGTGGTTTCACTAAAGAAGTCTGCACAGGCGACTCTGAATGTGGCTGGGTAATTGATTGACTCATGCGCGATTTTCCTGTTCCTTTTCGCCCGTCCCAAGGCGTGCCTAATGATAGCAGTTTTGATTCTGATTCGCATCCGTCAATGGGGAATCTCTCCATACACCACTGTTGTCGCGACGTTTTTCCGCTTGCCAATTCAAAAACACGAAGGTACGATTGAGGATAACGGAATCAAACTATGACGAGCGCACCTGAAATTTTTCGACCGCAAATCGGACAGCTGCTCAGATCAAGGATGAGTCTTCTGACCGTCCTGGCATCTGCATCCATATTGGCGCTTGGTGCTTTGGAGAGTTTTGCAATGGCTCGCGCTGTCAATCATTTCTCAAACAACGCGCAGGCCGCCCATGTTCGCGCTTCGATCGTGTCGAGCGTGACCTATGTCGTGCCCGGCAAGAGTTTCGACCTCGCCGTGGTGTTTGATATCGACGAGTCCTGGCACATGTATTGGAAGAACCCGGGCGACAGCGGCATGCCGCCTTCGATCGCCTGGACGCTTCCGCCGGGATTCGTTACGGGCGAGATGCGCTTTCCCGCGCCGATCATCTACGCACACAAGGGCGGCACGGATCACATTCACGAAAAGCAGCTCGTCGTACTCGTCACGATTCAAGTGCCGCAAGATGTGAAGCCGACGGGCGATAAGGCCGAACTGGAACTCCTGGGCCGGGCGACGTGGCTGGTGTGCGACGCGAATGTGTGCCTGCCCGAGGAACAGACCTTGCGACTAAAATTGCCCGTGCGCATGACAACAACTGAACCGAATGCGGCACAATTCGCGGCCTGGCGTAAAAACATTCCCGAATCCGATGCGGCCGCTCTGAAACACGCGAAGAGAAAAGCCGAGTAAAAGCTTCAACAAACTTCGCAACGACTGGTAGAGTATTCAACAAAACTTACAAGCAATTCCAGCCGGATTGGATCAACCCGATGGTCGGGTGCATCTGTGTCGGCGAGAAACCCCAAACGAGGATAGACCGATGAAGCGATTTTTTATTCCCCTGATTGCACTGACACTTGTCGCGGGCGTTGCCACCACCGTGGTTTCCACCCGCTTCGCCCAGGCAGGGCCCGCCGCCTCCCTCGCGAAGATCGGCCAGCTCGCCCCGTCATTCACGCTTAGCGACCAGGACGGCAAAGAAGTCAAACTCGCCGACTTCGCGGGCAAAATTGTCGTCCTCGAGTGGTTCAATGAGCAGTGCCCCTTCGTCGTGAAGTTCTACAAGAACGGCGACATGAACAAGACCGCCAGCGACCTTAAGTCAAAGGACGTCATCTGGCTGGCTGTCAATAGCTCAAGCTTCACCAGCGACGCCGCCAACAAGAAGATCGCCGGCGAATGGTCGATCGAGCGTCCGATCCTCAACGACGCGTCGGGCAAGATCGGCGCCGCCTACGGTGCCAAGACCACCCCGCACATGTACGTGATCAACAAGGACGGCACACTCGCCTACGCCGGTGCGATCGACAACAACCGCAGCACCGACTCCGCCGACATCGCCGGAGCGAAGAACTACGTCAAGCAAGCCGTCACAGAGCTTCTGGCCGGCAGCAATGTCAGCGAATCCCAGACGCAGGCCTACGGCTGCAGCGTCAAGTACGCCAAGTAATTGGCTGTCCCAGTTAGCAATTCACAACAAACCGTGGGTTTGTTCGCGAAAGCGGACAAACCCATTTTGCGTTTGAAATCGGTCGCGCAGTTGAAACCGATTCACCTCACCAGCGTCTGCGAACGCTCCGGGCCGACGCTGATCATCGTGATCGGAACATCCAGCAGTTGCTCCAGCCGTTTCACATACAGCTGCGCGTTGACGGGCAGATCCTCGAATCGCCGAACGTCGTCTAAGGGCTCTGTCCATCCGGGCAGCACCTCATAAATCGCCTCACACTCCGCGAGCGTCTGCGCATCAGCACGAAAGTAAGGCAAACGCTCGCCGCGAAAGCGGTAGCCTGTCGCGATCTGAATTTTCTCGATCCCGCTCAGCACATCGAGCAGCGTCAGCGTCACCGAAGTCGCCCCGCAAAGGTCGGCCGAGTATCGAACCGCGACCGCATCAAACCACCCGCAACGCCTGGGCCTGCCCGTGGTCGTGCCGAACTCACGCCCGCGCTCGCGAATGTAGTCGCCCGTCGCATTCGCCTGTTCACTAGGGAACGGCCCGCCGCCCACGCGCGTCGAATACGCCTTGGCGATGCCGATGATGTTCTGCACATACGCCGGCCCGACGCCCGCGCCGGTAAACAAACCAAGCGACGAGCAGTTGCTGCTGGTCACGTACGGATACGTGCCATGATCAACGTCGAGCAAGGCCGCGTGCGCGCCTTCGAACAGCACGCGCTTGCCCTCCTTCTTCGCCTGCAGAAGCAGATGGCCGACATCGTCAACGAACGGCGCGAGTCGAATGCCCAGCGCGCGAAACTGCTCGAAAATTTCTCGAGCATTCAGCGGCGGCGCATCGTACAGCGCCTTGAACGCCGTGTTCTTTTCTGCCGTCACCGCGTCGACCTTCGCGCGAAGACGTTTCTCGTCGATGAGGTCCGCCACACGCACGGCGGGCGTGCGGTGCATTTTGTCCGCGTACGCCGGGCCGATGCCGCGACGCGTCGTGCCGATGGAATTTCCGCTGCTCGAACTGGCCGTCTCACGTGCGGCGTCCTCCGCCTTGTGCCAGGGCATCACAACGTGCGTCTTATAGCTGACCCTCAGATTGCCCGGCCCGATCGGAATGCCGCGCGCCACAATCGAATCGATCTCTCTGAAGAGCGTTTCCGGATCGAGCACGACGCCGTTACCGATGAGGTTCATCACGCCGGGTCGAAAAACGCCGACGGGCAAAAGGTGTGTGGCGAATTTTTCGTTGCCGATGCGGACGGAATGACCCGCATTCGCGCCGCCGCAATATCGCACGACGATCTCGGCATGATCGGTCAGAAAATCGACGATCTTTCCTTTGCCCTCGTCGCCCCACTGCAGCCCGACGACGCACCCGTTGCCTTCAGTAAACTTGGTCATGAGACGGGAAATCGTAGCAAGGCGATTCGTTTGGTGATAGTCGCGGGTGGGAGTCATCTCGCAATTCGCGATTCGAACTCCCTAAGAGATTCTTTGACTGGTATTGACACCGTTTCGCCGCGGACTCGTCTGCGTCTGGTTGCGACACTTGAGAGACGGAACCGAAGCGTGACGCAAAAAATTGGCCGATTGTGTGTTTCTGGCTTTGATGCCCGGATGTCGGACTTGAATTCGCGGTTCCTCCGGCCGGTCCGCCAAGACACTTTCAATCTAACCATTTG
>JBBQKP010000187.1:0-6803 GCA_038326995.1 Tepidisphaerales bacterium | reverse complement strand
TTCGCATGAATTATCTCCTTCTCCGCACGAGCGGAAGTGCCATCACCAGCGCGGCCAGCATCATCGGCTCTGGAATGAGTTGCAGATTGTCGATCGCGACATACGTCGGCGTGTTGATTCCGAACGTGCCCACATCACTCGAAGCAAACCCGATCTGAATGGACCGCGCCTGGCCCAGAGACAGCAGATTCAGGCTGCTCCATGAACTGACGATGTAGTCCTGCGTGTTGTTTACGAACGTGAAATCGGCGAGCCTGAATGTCGCGGAGCCAGTAGTGACTCCCGCCGCATTTTGGCCGGAAAATCCGGTAAAAATCACATCGAAGAAGTCCGGATCATTTCCTGAAGCGCCGCCGAACTTTTTGCTGAAAGGCGAACCGTCCTGCATGTCGAACGCCGCGTATGCGGTGTTGGTCACGAGCACTGAAGCCGGCGTTTCGCCTTCAGGCAAGTTGATGATCGGCGCGGTCGAAAAGCCGGCATACGCGACGCCGTAAATCCCCCGGCCGACCGGGTCCGCCCGGCTCGCGTACTGATTCGTGAACTGGCCGACGTTAAAGTTATTGACATTCGAATAGGCGAATCCCTGCCATGAATCGAACGCGGGTGTGTAAGAATTGTTGAACCCCGTCTGACGACTAACGAACGGCGAGGTCTGTTGAAACGAGTTCGAGGCTAGCGCCAGATCTTCGAAATCGACCGTGACATTCGACCATGCGAACGAAGCCGAAGCCATCAGAATGGCGGAGGCAATTGTTATATTTTTCATTTTAGTATTTGATTTGTAGGGTGGGATTTATCCCACGCGGTCAGAAGTGTAATTATGCAATTATTGATTTATCCCACGCGGTCAAACTGTCGATGACATCGGCGGGATGAATCCCGCCCGACGTTTCTGCTCAACATAAGAAGTGCAGAAACTGCAAGGAACGAAAGTGAGGCGGGCTCGGGAATCACATTGATGACGCCTACGCCCTGACCTGCGGGCAGGCGAAAATCGAAGCCGCCCGAGCCGGTGGTGAGCCAGTTATCGAGAATGGGGTTGCCCAATGAATCGACGAAACTGCCGTTGCCCGGGATATCGACGAGCCTGAGAAATTGAATATTAGAAAGATTGACCGCGTTGGAGACGACAAGCGGATGGCTCGCCAGGCTCGACAGATCGAACGGCGTGCCGAACCCTGCCGCGTGTTTGCCAGCGAGGTTGAAGATGTTGGTCGTATCATATCCTGCGAACGCACCTGAAACGATGACCGGACTTGAGTTGGTGCTGATGGACGGGAAACGCGCGAAGGCCACGCCGTTGGTCGAGACTTCGACGTACGCGAGCTCGGCGAACAGGCCGTTGGGCGTGCCGAACGCGAAGCCGTTTTCGAAGACGGCAAAGTCAGGTCCTTGCCCGTCGCGAATGCCTGTTGGAAAGGAAACGGTGAGGAAGCCGGGCGAATCACCGCGTGTGATTTCGGCGGCGTCGAGGTCGCCCAGTGAGTTGAACGATGTGAGCGAGACGGCCGTCGCCCCGCGCGGTGCGAAGTAAGTGCTCGCAGTAGCTGCAGGGCCTAGCGGGAGAATGGCATTGGCCCATTCGGTGAATCGTGGGCTGCTCGATGGGATCGCCCCGTCGAGCAGATTCGCGGTATCGGTCGGCCCGGAGTAAGGACCGGCCAGGCTGGTGTGGGCGGTGAAGTGTAGAGAAAACGAAACGACAGAAGTCGCCGCGATGGTCGCGGCAAGTTGAGAACGAACCATGAGAATGTCCTTCGTCCGATTCGCGCGGACGAGCCCCGGATAGAGCGAACCTCGGATCAACGCTGACCTGATCCAATGGATCAGAAAACAGAAAGGACGCGCAAACAACAACCGCGGGGAGGCGGAAGGAGTTCACATCGTCCTGATCGCGAGGACGCGGTGACATTCCTTAGCAGGCCGGTCTTCCGGCTTGGGACCGATTCGCTAACCTTCCCAACCGCTTTTGAGGGCGGTCAGTGGTTGAAAATGAGCGAAACGTTGTTCGACAAGAACGAATTCGAGTCGAACATCCCTCACGGCGGCGCGTCCGCGGCGGATTTGAACCGCACTTCCCAGATACACCTGCTGAGGATTTAGATGTCGGAGCGGAAGGATAGTACGAAGAACGCCGTTTGCAAGCCCGGCGTTGCCAAAATTCAACATCGATCGACAAAAGTTACTCTGCATAATTGAGGGAAATCCATCGACCTTAAACCCCGATTTTACCCAGACCCACAATTTTTCGAAAAATTATAATTTCTTGCTCAGAAACTACCAAGAATCGCATCTGAACGGTCCGAAAATAATTAAGAATCTGTTGACACGCGAGATTTGCGCGTTAGATTCTTGAACGACACGCCCGAATGACTTTCGGGCGTAGCCGGGAACCACCTCTTTTTGTTATCAGTCGATCACCGATCGTTAAATTCTCAATTATCCACATCTGTCTGAAATCTCATCTCTTTTTTGGAAAATGCACATGGCCATCCGTCTTCAAAATGCCCCGGTCCGCAGCATCAGAGCAATCGCCCTCATCGCAGGCATCGCCGCCGCGATGGTGCCATTGGTTGCCTCGGCACAGCCGATCGCGACGAGCACGTTCAACAACTTTGTCTCGGCCGGAACGCTTTGGAATTCCGGTACGACAAACTGGCTCCCCAATAGTGTGCCCGTCTCAAGCGCGACCAATTCGCTCTGGTTCGGCAGCTCACCCCTGCAGACCGTCACTGGCTATACGACCACGAATAATCTCGGGGCTTTCCAGCTCAACGCGATGGTTTTCAACGCATTCAGCAGCGCCTCTGGCGGCGTAACCTACACGAGCCCTGCTGCAACTGACTTTCTCGACTTCAGCCTCAACGCATTGGTCGCCCCATCCATTTGGCAAAATGGCACGGGTCGCGCTCAAATTCGGGGCTTTGCGAACACCACGCCCAGCATTCGCGTCAATAACACCGGTGCACCCGCTACGCTTGAGTTATTGGGTGACGGCCTTGGCGATCTATTCATCGACAACACGATCGGCCAGACGGACGTCTCTGTAAATGCACCGGCGGCGTCGCTTCGGATCAATCGCGGCGGAACTCGTTCATTCTTCACCGGTTCAATAACCCGTCTGGGAGGAAGCCAGGTGACGTCGCTCGCGGGAGGCGTCACGCTTGATAGTGGCAACGTCATGCTCTCGAATGTTTTGGGAAATACGGGTGCCATCAACCTGACCGCCAACGCCGCAGCGACCCCGATCAATGCTTTGGGAACCGGGACGCTCACCGTCAACGGCGGGTCGATTCAATTCGATCCGCTCGCGATTTCCTCGGGTGTCTCGCCCACCGGCATCACCGGAACACTGCAACTCGCCAACAACATCGTTCTTAACAACACGCTCAACATCACCGGTAACCTCCCGGCTACCGCGCCGTCGGGCGGCATTGTTGGAATCTTCTCCGGCAATATCTCCGGCAATCGTGGAATCAACGTCGCGACCAACAACGGCAACAGTGTTTACGCTTTCACGGGCAACAACTCGTTTTCAGGCCCGGTCGTCGTACAGCCCGTCGGTAATACAACTTCGACCGTTCAGGCCGGTACGGCTGGCGTTTCTACAGGCAACTTCGCGGGCACTACGTCCTTCACCATAACGGGCACGAGCTCGTTGACTTTGAACAATTTGGCGGGTGCCGCGACGCGTCTGAACACGGTGACCGCCCCGGACATCACACTCAATCGTTCGGATGTCAATCTTTTTGGCAATAATACCACGGTTGTCAGTGAAACATTCAACAACCTCAACGTCGTTGGTATGGGCACTCTGACCTCGCGGGCTGGCGGAACCATTCCGGCCATCGGTGCGACCGCCAATCTGCGCTTCAACACACTCAATCGTGGTTCGACCGGAACCCTTACGGTTCAGGGAACCAACCTTGGTCGTGGCACTGGAACCAATGAAGGACGCGTCTTTATCACCAATAATCCGGGCGGCGCGATCGGTGGCGGCGGCATCGCCGCAACCACCAACCGCGATATCCTTCCTTATGCGGTAGGCAACAGCCAGGAAATTTGGGTGGGCCCGAATCAGACCGCCTCCGCGGGTGGAACTCCGCTCAATGCGAACATCGTTTCGACATTCAGCCAATCCTGGGGCCTGCTACGCTGGGATACCGTCGCCGGTGAGCTTGTTCCGCTGAATCCCACGACCGAATACGCCAACAATAGTGCGTTGTACGTTGGTGCGGCAACAGGTTCGTTGAACCCCGGTACAAACGTAAGAACCGCATCAACTGGTGCGGCGCCTGGCACTTTTGGTATCGCGGGAATCAACAACAACACCACAGTCAACGCGCTGGTACTCGACCAGAACGTGGGAACAACCACGCCTGTTGCGATCTCCGCACAAGGGTCGGGCGTAGTCACCGTAGCCAGTGGAACGGTCTTGGTGGGCGTCAATGGGGCAACCACTGGCACGCCGGTCGTGCCGACGATCCCCAGCCTGATCAACTTTGCCGGGCTGAACTTCGGAAGCAATACCGGTTACATCCACACGGTGGCCGCCGGAAATCTGATCGTCAATTCCCCGATCACCGGTAGCAGCGGACTCGTGAAGTCGCAATTTGGAACATTGATCCTCAACGGCAATAACAGCTTCACGGGCGGGCTGACCGTTGCCGCCGGCCCGGTGCAGTTCACCAGCGATGCGAACCTGGGCGCGGCCGGGCAGCCTCTCAATCTTAACTCAGGGCTGGGCAATTCCTTAGTCTTGCAACCCAGCAACACTTTCACCACCGCTAACGTCGGGACCGTCTCGATTAACAGACCGATTACAATCGGAGCGTCCGGGACTGCTGCCACCGTCACACTTGCAAATAATAATCTCGTCCTGGCCGGAAGCCTCTCGGGCAATGCTCCACTATTGAAAGCAGGAGCTGGCATCCTGACCCTGAGCGGAACCAACACCAACACCGGCCCGACGACCGTCTTCGCGGGCATTCTCGCCGCCGACTCCGACGCCGCACTCGGCGGCACGGGCTCGAATCTCGTCCTGACCAATTCCGGAACATTCCAGCCGAACAATTCATTCTCAACCAGCCGCGACGTGATGCTCACCGGAAGTGGCTTCATCTTCACCAACGGCAAAGATCTCACGGTCAACGGCAACCTGACCTCCACCTTCACATCAGGAACCTTTTTCAAAACCGGCACGGGCGATCTCGTGCTTACTTCGCAGAACGCGTTTACAGGTTCCGTACAGCTCGGTGAGTCCACCCCCGTCGTTCGGGCTACCGCAACCCAGGGAGCACAAACCCCGGGTAGGCTCATCCTCAATGTCACTAACGGATCGATCGCCCAGGCATCGAGCGTGTTTTCAGTCGGTGGCGGCGAACTAATCCTCGATAACAGCGTGTCGGCAAACAACAACCGCATCGGAAACGTCGCGCTCTTATTGATCGGTGGAAACGCCACGCTGATCGGCAACGCCTCAACTCCCATCAATGAACAAGTCGGGGCTATTAACATCAGCAATGCCAATAATCAGTACGGCGGCCGACTGACCATCGTCTCTCCAACCGGCGCAGGCGCAACAACACTTACCTCTACCGGAGCCTACGTCCCTCCAGTGGGCCCCAGCACGGGATCGCTGTTCGTTCGTGCGACCAACTTGGGTGCTATCTCCGGCGATAGAGGCGTACTGGTGTTGCCAACCAGCCCTGCCGCCATCAACGGCATCATTCCGTCAATCTTCGTCGCCAATTCAGATACGGCTACCGACGCGACTGACTTTGCCACCGTCGCGACGATCACAAACGCCGCACCGAATGCCAACCAGTTCAGCGTCGTGCCGTTGCCAGCCATCGGCTACACCCCCGGAACGGGCGCTCTCGCCGCAGGCAGTGCTACGCTCACCTATGACATCTCGGGTGTCACGTCATTCACTTCCGGAAGCGCCGCCAACGCAATGCGAATTCAGGGTGGCAGTGCAATTACGCTCGCCGGCGCACACACCATCACTTCGGGTGCCATCCTCACGACAGGTTCGGGGGCGACCACCATCACCGGCGGAAATCTCAACTACGCCGCGGGCGTGTCTGCTCGCTTCGCAGTCGGAGGAACTGCCGACCTGACTGTCCCGGCGATCACCTCCACGACCGGCGGCATCAATAAACTCGGAACGGGTGTCCTTACCCTCGGCGGCGCTGTGACCACCACCACAGGACTCATCGGAGTTTCGTCGGGAACGCTCAGGTATGGCGTCGCCAACGCACTCCCGACGACTGCCCAACCCTTCATCAACGCAGGGGCGCTTCTCGACCTCAATAACACCACCAGCACGCTGGGCGGTTTGATCGGCTGGGGTGACACCAACATCGGAAGCGGATCGCTGACGCTCAATGTCGCAACGACGCCAATTTTGGCTTACGGTGGTGGTCTGCGAGGGACTGGTGCGCTCATCAAGACCGGCGCAGGCACCCAGATTCTTGCCGGGGACAGTCCGCTGTTTTCAGGCGATGTCCGGGTTCTGGGTGGCGCCAACGTGGCGGGGAATGGAACGAACCAGTCGGGACTTGTAGTGCAGTCTGCGGGTGCGCTGGGAACCGGTACCAGCCCGATTCTGCTCGGGGATACTTCTGGAAACGTCCAGGCGGCAATCGCGCTTGGAACGTCGCTCACCTCCTTCAGCCGAGACATCACAGTGCAGTCCGGTTCCACGCCGACGACGCCGCACGCGCTGGCCGTGGGTACGTCAACGATTAATATCACATCCAATCTGATTCTTAACCAGAACCTGCGATTGACCAATT
>JBBQKP010000186.1:0-6810 GCA_038326995.1 Tepidisphaerales bacterium | reverse complement strand
ACGGCCCACAAACTCACGGCCATCATTCTCGACAAGACGGGAACGATCACGCAGGGTAAGCCCGCATTGACGGACGTACGGGCGCTTCAGGACATCGACGAGGCCGAGCTCGTTAGGCTCGCCGCGTCTGCTGAGCGCCAGAGCGAGCACCCACTCGCCGCGGCGATCGTGGAAGGAGCCAAGGCTCGCGGCCTGACGCTCGCGCAGCCCAGCGCCTTCAAGGCGGTCGTAGGCAACGGCATCGAAGCGACGGTGGAGGGCCGCGCTGTTCTGATCGGCAAACGTGCGCTGCTGGCGGAGCGCGGAATCGATACGTCGGCGCTGGATTCCCTCGCCGACAAACTCGCGACAGAAGGCAAGACGCCCATGTACGCCGCGATCGACGGCAATCCCGCGGGGCTGATCGCCGTAGCGGACAAAGTGAAGCCAGAATCCAAGGCGGCCATCGAGCAGATGCAGAAGATGGGCTTGCGTGTGGCGATGATCACCGGCGACAATGTCAGAACCGCCGCGGCGGTCGCAAAGGAAGTCGGCATCGCGCCCGACTTGGTCTTCGCCGAGGTTTTGCCGGCGAACAAGGCCGATCACGTCAAGAAACTTCAGGCCCAGGGCCTCGTCGTCGGCATGGTCGGCGACGGCATCAACGACGCCCCGGCACTCGCTCAGGCAAATATCGGATTTGCGATGGGCACCGGCACGGACGTCGCGATGGAAGCATCCGACATCACCCTGATCCGCGGCGATCTGCGCACCGTGCCACAAGCCATCGCGCTGTCGAAAGCCACGATGCGAACGATCAAACAAAACCTCTTCTGGGCGTTCATTTACAATGTCATTGGGATTCCCATCGCGGCGGGCGTTCTCTACCCATTCACGGGTTGGCTGCTCTCGCCGATCATCGCGAGTGCGGCCATGGCGTTCAGCAGCGTCAGTGTGGTGCTCAATAGTTTGAGGCTCGCTCGCAAGGGTGCGGCGTCCCTTGAGTAAAAGCGAACGACATGCAGTTGAGCTTGAACGGTTCTGGTCGATCCGATCGAATCTCTTGATGAACATATTGTCAGCATGCAAGTGAAGCAGTGGCTCTGCCACTCGTCGAGATCGTCGACCAAACCGCGTCAGTTTCGAGCCGCTACAATAGTTTTTATGCTCATCTGCGGCACGAGTGATTTTCACGGCCGACTTCCGCCCGACATTGATGCGTGTGATGTGCTCTTGATCGCGGGCGACATCTGCCCGCACGGCCGGCCTGCCAATTCGATGAGCGACCGGGTGTTTCAGCGGCAGTGGCTGATTGCGACGTTCCTGCCGTGGATCAGGCGTCAGCCGTGCGGCGCATGGTTCATGACGGGTGGGAACCACGACTTCGTGCTCCAGTCTCCGCTCGTTCGCGACACGTTGCCGAGCGTTCTGTTGGACGGCCTGCTTCTGGATCGCACGGCCGGGGTGCTAATCGGAGGCGAACTCATCCGCGTCCACGGCTCGCCGTGGAGCTTGCCGTTCCGCAACTGGGGAGCTTGTCGTTTTGCAACTGGGCGTTCATGGCGAGCGAGTCGGACATGCAAGCCCGGCTCGAAGCCGTGCTGCACCACGTCGACGTGCTGATGGTCCACGTCCCGCCCTGGGGCATCGGTGACAGAACCGTTGATCAGATGGATGCGGGCTCGCGTGCGCTGCTGAACACGATTGAAACCAAGATGCCCCTTCTCTCGCTGCACGGCCACATCCATGAAGGCTTCGGCCGGGGCAGAGAAATCACGACCGACGGCCGAACGACGATCGTCCGAAACGTGTCCTATCTCAACGAGCATTACGGGCCGACGAACCCGCCGACGTATTTCGAGCTTTCGCCTCTTGAGTAACACGGAGCGGGCTGGCGAAAGCAACCAACCAAGCATGCAACGAACAAAAAAATTGCCCGCGAAAAGCATCCGGCCGGGGTCGGGCTGCGCCTCGCAATTTCTGTCGGCGGATCTGGCGTGCGCCTGACGGTATTTTCTCATTACGCGAGCACAAGAAGTTTCGCAAGTCATTGGTTCTTGAGGTTGACGCACTTGTCGACATCAATGAGTTCCTTTGCAAAAAGTGCGTTCTTGTACCTTGATAATGTCTCAATCGACATTGCAGGTTAACAATCTGACACGATCATTATGCGTACTGACCGACAGCGCGCGGGCGAATCTCAGGGGATGGAAAGATGTCAGTGCATGAGGTCGGTATCGCGTCGGGAGAGAAATCCATTGGCCGAAAATGATTTCACGAATATCCTTCACGCGGCCGAGCGCGGCGACCCCGACGCCGCAGATCGATTGTTGCCGCTTGTTTACGAGGAACTTCGAAAGCTGGCGTCTGCGAAGCTCGCGCAGGAAAAGCCGGGTCAGACGCTTCAGGCGACGGCACTGGTTCACGAGGCGTATCTGCGGCTGATCGGGCCGATCCTTACCACGCCGCAGCACTGGCCGAGCAGGAGATATTTCTTTGGCGCAGCGGCCGAATCGATGAGGCGAATTCTCATTGAAAAAGCGCGAAGCAAGGGTCGACTCAAGCGCGGGGGACTGTCGAAACGTGTCGATCTTGATACCACCTGCGTCGTCGCCGATGCGCCCGATGAGTTGGACATGCTCGCGCTGGATGAAGCGCTATCAAAGCTGGCGGCCATCGAACCGAGCAAGGCCGAGCTGGTCAAGCTGCGATTCTTCTGCGGGATGACCATGCCCGAAGCCGCGGCGGCGATGGACGTCTCGCTCGCCACCGCCGAGCGGTATTGGACGTTCGCTCGTTCGTGGTTGTACGCTGAACTGAAGTGATCGGCCGTTTATACCTACGCAATCTTTACGATTCGCGAGGGGATGTCAGGCCGGACGGCGCACTTCTCATTGAGTGACCCCGCAATGAAAAATCCCTCGGCACTTGAAACCACGTTCTTCGCCGCGCTCGACATCGCGTCGACTTCTGCGCGGAAGGACTTTGTCGACGAGGCGTGCGCCGGAAATCCCGAGCTTCGGCAACAGGTCAACAAGATGCTGGCGGCGCACTTGTCGGCTGGCGATTTCCTCGCTCAACCGGCCGTCACCATCGACGCCGGCATTCGCAACAATCCATCGATCACCGAGGCGGCCGGGTCTGTCATCGGCCCCTACAAGCTGTTGCAACAGATCGGCGAAGGGGGCATGGGCGTCGTGTTCATGGCCGAGCAGTTGGAGCCCATCCGTCGAATTGTCGCGTTAAAGATCATCAAGCAGGGCATGGACACGCGGCATGTGATCGCGCGCTTTGAAGCCGAAAGGCAAGCCCTGGCGACGATGGACCACCCGAACGTGGCGAAGGTGCTCGACGCGGGAACCACCTCGGGCGGCAGGCCCTACTTCGTGATGGAACTTGTCAAGGGCGTGCCGATCACGAAGTATTGTGACGACCGCAAACTGCCTTTGCGAGCGCGGCTCGATCTCTTCGTTCCGGTCTGCATGGCCGTTCAGCACGCGCACCAAAAGGGGCTGATCCATCGCGACATCAAGCCTACGAATGTGCTGGTCGCGGAGTATGACGACCTAGCCGTGCCGAAGGTGATCGATTTCGGCGTCGCCAAGGCGATCGCCCAGCCGATGACCGATCGAACGCTGTTCACTGAATATGGGCAAGTCGTTGGCACGGTCGAGTACATGAGCCCCGAGCAGGCCAAGCTTAATCAACTCGACATCGACACCCGAAGCGACATCTACTCGCTCGGCGTGTTGATGTACGAGCTGTTGACGGGTTCGACGCCGTTTGGTCTCAAGCTACTTAAGGAAGCCGCATTCGACGAGATGCTTCGCATCATTCGCGAAGAGGACCCGCAGAAGCCCAGCACGCGTCTGAGAACTTCCGAAGCACTCCAGGCGATCGCTTCCAACCGCGGCGTGGAGACGTTGAAGCTGAATCGTCTGGTCCGCGGCGAGTTGGATTGGGTGGTGATGAAGGCACTTGAGAAAGACCGCAACCGACGCTACGAGACGGCCAACGGCCTGGCCGCCGATGTGCAGCGATATCTTGTGGACGAGAACGTGCAGGCGTGTCCGCCGTCGGCCGGTTATCGCCTGCTGAAG
Source organism: Tepidisphaerales bacterium (assembly GCA_038326995.1). Lineage (GTDB taxonomy): Bacteria > Planctomycetota > Phycisphaerae > Tepidisphaerales > Tepidisphaeraceae > JBBQKP01. Next base: position 2,731 of record JBBQKP010000186.1, on the reverse strand, counting down.
ATCGCTCGAAGGAACCGGGCCGCGTTCACGGCCGGTTCGATCGTGGCTCTCGCTCTTGTTCTGGGAATTCTGAGTACCACGTGGCAGGCGCTGCGCGCCACGCGCGAACGTGACCGCGCCGTGACGGCCGAGGCGATTGCGGTGAACGAGGCGGGGCAGAAAGAGATCGCGCTAAACGCGTCGCGAAAAAACGAACGGGCAAAGTCGGAGCAGCTTTGGGAATCGTTGGTGTCCGAGGCGCGGGCGACCCGACTGAGTCGCCGACCCGGGCAACGTTTCAAAAGCCTGGAGATTTTAGAGCAGGCGAACCAACTTGCCCGCTCGCTGGATTTGCCGACGGAGAAAATCCACGAGCAGAGAAATGCGGCCATCGCCGCGCTGGCCGTTACCGACCTCTACCTGAACGGGCCGTCGAATCCCTGGCCGGTCGATGGGGCGAGCGTCGACTTTGACGAAGCGCACGCCACCTATGCCCGCACCGACCGGGAGGGCAACTGCAGCATTCGCCGTTTCGCAGACGATGTCGAGATTCACAACCTGCCCGGGCTCGGGACGTCGGCCACGCCCTATCTGAGCCCAGACGGCAAGCACGTCGCGATCGTATATGCCAATACGAAATCCACGATCAACCAAAATGAGTCGATCCCGGCTGTGCACGTCTGGCAATTGGACGCAGCAACACCGCGCCGAATCATCTCCGAGCCGCAAGCCCGCGGTGTCGCTTTTCATCCCAACACCCGGCAAATCGCGTTGGCCTACAAAGACGGCTCGATCGGCCTGTTCGATCTATCCACCGGCAAGCAACTGAGCCGTCTCGCGCCCGATGCGATCACGCGAGAGACTACGATCGCCCTGCATCCCACCGAGCCCGTGGTGGCCGTCTGTTCCTACTTCGGATCGATCGTTCAACTCCGCGATTTGTCGACGGGCAAGGTACTCGCAACCCTGCCTCAAGACCGCAGTCCTCACAGCGTCGTCTGGAGTCCGGACGGCAAAACTCTAGCGGTCGGGCTGGCTGATGCGACCAAGATCATCCTCTACGACCGCACCACGCTCCAGCCCTTTCGCACGCTCGACACGATCTCCACCGCCACCGTTGTCGTCTTCAACCATGCCGGCGATCGGCTCGTCGCGAGCGGCTGGCTCGGCATCATGGAATTGTTCGATGTCAACACCGGCCAAAAGCTCTTCGCGATTTCGCTTGCCGGTGGTCATCACCCCGTGTTCAGCCAGGACGACCGGAAACTGGCCGGCGTGGTTCAAACCGGCAAGCTCGGCACAACTAAGCTCGGCACAACTAAGCTCGGCACAACTAAGCTCGGTGCAGTGAAGAGCAATACCGCGCAGATCGGTATCGGGCAGATCAACATCGGGCAGGTCGGCGACGGCCGGGAATATCGCTCACTCGTCCGCAACGCCGCGTCATCCGAAGAGCAGGATTACGGCAACGCATCAGTCAGCCCCGACGGCCGATTGCTCGCGGCCGCAACGAGGAACGGCATCGGCCTGTGGGACATCTTTACCGGCAGCGAGCTCGGCTTCGTTCCGTGCAACAGCCCCGACAATCTTGTGCAATTCGAACCGTCAGGGTCGTTGCTCACGCTGACCGCGGGCGGCCTTGCCCGCTGGCCGGTGGCGAAGGAACTTAACGACGCAGGTCAGTTGATCGTCGGCCCGGCAGAGCAACTTCCATTGCCACGCGGCAGCTTCATGGGTCAGAGCGCTGACGGCCGAGTGATCGTAAGTTGTACCCGCGCGGTCTCGTTTCTACGTCAATACGCCGGCGGGTGGATTCTCCACGCCGACCGCCCGAACCAACCGATTCGCCTCGATGTCGGCGCCGATATCGGCAGCATCGCCGTCAGCCCCGACGGTCGATGGGTCGTCACCGGCACTTTCGCCGTCGGGCAGGTCAAGATTTGGAATGCCTCAACCGGCACGTTGGTCAAACAGATCAACGGGTATTGGAACAGCACGCCTCGGTTCAGCCCCGACAACCGCTGGCTTTCGATCGGCCTGGAGACCGGCCAACTCTATGCCGTAGACACCTGGGAACCCGTCGCACGCAGCGGTCTAAGCATCGACAAAGCAGACATCGCCGGCATCGGCAAAGTAGACATCGGCGGCGTGTTCGCACCCGACAGCAACCTGATGGCCGTCCCGACTCCGCTGGGCATCCGCCTTCTCGATCGCGCCACCGGCCGCGAAGTTGCCCTCTTGGAAGCCCCCAACCTCGACGCCACCGACCACATCACTTTCACCCCCGACGGCACGAAGCTGATCGCCGTCGCACGATTCACCGGCATCCACGTCTGGGACCTGCGCCTCATTCGCCAACAGCTAAAAGAGATGGGCCTGGATTGGGATTGGCCCGAGTTCTCAGCCGAGACCACTGACATTGCGTCACCGCTGCCCACCGCGCCCGGTTCGGTTCGCTTTGACGCCGCGACCTTCGTCCTTCGCGACAAGGCGATCAATGCTCTGAGCGAAAAAACCAACCCGACATCCTCCCCCACGTCCGGCCCCACGACCTCACCATCCAAATAGCTCACATCCCTCAGAAGCCGCGACGTCCGAAGCGGAATCTGTCTCGCTTGTGGAATCGCTACAGGGGGATACGATTTCACGCGACTGATGCGAAAACGCCCGGAGCTTGCCCGCCACCTCTTGCAAACGCTTCAGTTGCTTGAAGATGACCCTCACGCCGCCAGGCTCAAGACACACAAACTCA
>JBBQKP010000185.1:0-6828 GCA_038326995.1 Tepidisphaerales bacterium | reverse complement strand
CCAGTCTCGCTCCGCGAAGCTCTTCGTCCGATCCACGTTCAATCGCCCGTCTTTCACGGATACTGCAAAGCGAAGTAACGACTCCTTCGCCGGCCCGCTCAGCACGGTGCCGACATCATCAAACGCGCTGCCATGACACGGGCACACGAGCTTGTCGCCTCTTAGCTTTACGACGCAACTTTTGTGCGGGCAAATGCTGCTGGAAGCAAAAACGCGTTGGTCCTTGTTGATGATCAGCAACTTCCCTTTACGCGCGAACTGCTCGTAGACCTTCGCCTGCGAAAAGTCGGCAATGGCCCCGGCGTCGAAGGGCGGCTTTGTATCCGCGATCAGCTGCTCTGCAGCGAACTGATCTGCGGCCACATCTTCAGCCTCTGCCGACAGTCCACAGCACGCGCACGCCGCGCACGCCGCCGACACCGCTAGTACATCGCGTCTTGATACTGTTGCCATGCCCGGATGATATGCCATTCAAACACCCCGCGTGCAACTCACTCCACGCGATCCATTCCCACCTGCGGCATCGTGTTCCAGGCGTCGAGCGACAGATACCCGCGCTGGTCCGCCCAGCTCGGCCAGATGTAAAACAGCCCGCCGCGTGCAAACGATAGCGTCACCGCCGACCTCGGCCAGATGTTACCGCTCACCTGCTCGAACGACGAAAGGTCAGTCGCTTCTACATAAACAAAGGCGGTCGTCCATGCTCCGGTCTGAAGTTGTGGCGCGAGGTAGGTGTTGTTGGTCATGGTGATGTCGGCCGCGCCCGACGCCGCACGCAGCATTACGCCGCGTGAGCCTGCGTTGTGCACCGTGTTGCCTGAGATCAGTGTCCGCGCCGTCGTACGCGAGTAGAGCACACTCGCGCCTTCGATATTGATCGCCAGATCGTCATCGCGGCGAATCACATTCGACACGACCTGCACGTCGGCCGCGCCGTGATGAATCGTGACCTGTCCGTTGATTGTGTTGCCCTCGCAAAGCGCCTGATTCCATCTAGCCGCGATATCAAGAACGCCGTCCGCGCCGCCCAGCGGGCCGAACGTCGCATTGCCATTGATACGATTGTTGGTGACGACAACGCGATCGCCTTTTTGAATCGTGAGCACATTCTTTGCGTAGTCATTGAGGTCGGGATTGGTCTGAAGTTGTCGCCTGTCGAGGTTGGTCAGGTCGTTGTCATGAATGTGAATTCTCGACCCCCCGCCGACGCGGATGACGGCCTCTCTGGTGCTGTTTGCCACGCGATTTCGGGAGATGGTCCAGTCGCGACCCTGAACCCACGCGAAGTAACCGCGCAGGCCAGTTGCATCTATCGCGATGCATTCATCGATGTGCACGCCGGCCGGGTTGCCATTCCCATTCACGGCCGCACCGACGGTTTTGAATTCGCATCGCCTGATGGTGATTCGCGACCCGCCCGATAGTCGAATGGCGTCGGGCATGCCGACGTGGTCGAAGTTGGATGCGGGATTCTTGGTGTCGAACGTGATCGAATCGATCACAACGCGGTCGGCCGAGGGCATCACCTGGATCATGCACGGAAAAGACGTTACGCCCGCCCAGATAATGGTCGGCTGCGCTAGGTTCACATCGCCGAACGCGGATAGGACAACATCCGTCGCCGCGATCGTGAGCTCGCGTTGGATTTCAAACCGGTCGCCGCGCCGGAATTTGACGTGCGATCGGCCGCGCAACAGTTGCTGAGCACGCGCGAGCGTTCGCACTGCCCGCTCGGGCGTGGAGGCGTCATTCTGGTCGTCTCCGTTGGCCGCGACGAAGATCGGCCTGCGTGTATCGGCGACCAGTCGAACTCTCGCGAAAAAATCGCTCGAAGAAATCTGCATCACGCCCGGCGAATCGAAAGTGAAGGCCGCCGCGTAACCGCGAAGCGTGGTCGTCGCGGCGGGTTGTGCGGTCTCTCTGGACCTTGTGAAAGTGTGCGACGCGATCACATCGCTGCTGCTGAAAAGGGTCGCGGGAACTTCGAGCGTCGACTCGGCCGCCGCCTGCTGTTCTGGGGGCATCGTCGCTGGGGGCATCGTCGCTGGGGGCAACGTCGCTGGGGGCAACGTCGTTGGAGGCGAACGAGTTTCGGGCACGAATCGGATTTCCTGTCCATCGATTCTGACTGTGATGTCGATCTGCCGGTCGCTGGCCTGCTGTGCGTAAGTGATCGTCGCCATGTTGATGAGAAGGAATAAGAAAATCGAAAGGCGTTGTGCGGTGTTTTTCATTTTGAATCTCTGACGATCGGCGGGCGCTTCGCGATCGGCGCGCAATTGCGAAGCGCGGCGATGGTTGTTGCAAACAGACGTGACGCAAAGCCGTAATTGTCCTGACGACACGAACGTCTCTACAATCGTGAATTCATGAGTGACTCGAACATACTGCTCTCAAAATTACTGGATCGCCTGATGGCGGGGCTGTTGAACGGCCCGGCCTTGAATTGTCGGCCGCATAATTCGCGACAACGCGTCGATCTCATCTCGATCGCGGCGTTCAAAGACGTCACACCCGTGGCCGTCCTGCGTGCGATTCTGGGTGATGCAGAGAAGATCAAAATCGTCGGCAAGGTTGCGCCCTCGGGCAATATTTCGGGGAGATTCGGCAAGAAGAAGAAGCCGACAGACGCCGCGACTTCGCAAAGCGCGACAGACTTATCGATCGAGACCGAAACCGCCGCCTCACGTGAATGGACTGCTCAGTCGGCGCTGCTCACCAAGCTTCGCGTGATCGCCGATGACGCCCGGACGTACACGCTGGATACGGGAGTGCATGTGCTGTCGGTGGGGTTCCCGCTGCTCGCGTTGCCGCCGGGAGCGCTGGGCGCGGAGATCAGCCGCCGCGTGCTCGCGCCCGTCGCGTTTATTCCGGTGACGATCGAAGTGACTCGCACGCCCTCGCCGTCGATCACGATCGAGTGTTTCGGGCAGGGCATGGACCGCGTCGTGCCAAACTCCGCGCTGTTCGCCTGGCTGAGCCAGCTCACGGGCAAGGCGAATCTCGCGCAGCAATTTATAGACGAAGGCGGCGCACAGCCCGTGCGAGAGATCGTGCGGCTTTGCAAGGCGGCGTGCGGCGCGCTCGACATCAAGGTTCCGGAGTTCCTCCCCTTCTCCGCCGACGCTGATGCGCCGTCGATTGATCAGCCGATCGACCTGCTTCTCGATCAGGCGTTCGAATTGATAAGCGCCCCCAGAGGCGACGACGCAAAGGACGCGAGGCAGATCATCCCCGCGGCCGTGCTCGGTCTGTTTCCGATGGCGAACCAGGGACTGATCGAAGACATGAAATCGATGAAGGCGGGCGAGACAATCCGCGGCCCGGCGGAGGCGTTCATCAAGCTCGGCGCGGTGCTGGACGAACCCGTCATTGAAACCGTCACCTCCTCGAATGCCGGAGCGATCACAGGCGATACCGCGAACGTGACTAGTAAAATGTCGTCGCAGAAATTAGCAACTCCCGTGCAGCTCGTCGCCGATGCCGACCCGTGCCAGAAGCAGGTCGTTCGCATTGCCCAGTCCTCGCGAGGCGTCGTCGTCCACGGCCCTCCGGGAACGGGAAAGAGTCAGACGATCGTCAACATCATCGGCGACAATCTCGCGCGAGGTCAGCGCGTGCTCTTCGTGTGCGACAAACGCACTGCGCTGGACGTCGTGCTCAATCGCCTGAACGCCGTGGGCGTGGGGCAGTTCTGCGCCGTCGTGCACGACCCGCAAAAAGACCAGCGCGACCTCTACCGATCCGTGCGAGAACAACTCGAAGGCCTGGTCGATGCGAAGTTATTTCCTAGAGCGCAGCCGATGCTCGAGGAGATAGACAAGCAGATGGCGGCCCTTCATAACGAGCTGTCGGGCGCGCACAAATCGTTGATGAATCCGCCGACGCCGACGGGCACGAGCTTCAGCGATTTGGTTGGCAGGTGGCTATCAATCAACGATGCGGGCGTGATGCTCGAGGGTGAGTTGTCTGAGATCAAGCCCGAGCAACTCGCCGCGCAGGCGACGGATTTGCGAGAGCTTTTCGAGCGCGCACAAGCGGCGGCGTACCCGACGAATCCGTTCGCGGGATTAGTCGGAGGTGATCTGGGCATGTTGCTGTCGCGCGGCGTGGACGAAATCAAAACGACTCTTACGCGCGCGTGCGACGCGGTGAAGCGTGCGGACGCGACCGTCAACGCACAGTTGCCGACGTTCATTGACGGGACGGACCTTTCAACGCAGGTGGCGGGGCTCGTAAAGAGCAGCGAGCTGATTCAGTCGGCCGCTGCGGTGCCGCAAGGCGTGCGTGATTTCTGGGCGGCGAGCACAGACGCGAATCTCCGCACGCGCTACAACGGACGACTTGCCGAGGCTGCGGCGATGCTGGACCGCATCCGACTCGCGCCTCCCGACTTTGATTTGATGAACAGGCAGCCGCTTTTCAATTCCAGTGTGCCGGCAAAACTAAATCAGCCCGGGCCCAATGATCTGCAGCGCGACGCCGACATGCTGAGCGAATATCTGAGCGTCGCGGGAAAATGGAACAGTGTTTTCGCGTTTGGTCGCAAGCGTGAAGCGACGATGGTGCTGGCGAAATTCGGATTGTCACTCGCACCGGATTCTGCCGCGCGTTTACGCGAGCACGTGCTGAGACTCAAAGATCGAATCACACTCACATTCCTCACGCACGAACTCGCGGGCACGAAGCCCGATGGAAATTCGCCGCTGCCCGATGAGCAATTGCAGACGCAGATCGGCGGGCACGTCGCCACGCTCGCGCTATTGAGCGCGGTCGACAATCAGCCCGCGCTGGGATCGCTTAAGTCGATCTTGGGCGAGCTGCTCAAGAGCCCGGAGAAGGCCCGTGCGACGGCGGCGGCGATGGGTGCTTCCGCACAGCGGGCCAGCACCATTACGGACGCGCTGCTCGCGATCGACGCGACGCGAATTTTCTCACAGCAAGGCCGCGAGGCGATTCGCAAACGCCTCTACGCGCACGAAGCGCTCGGTGAGACTTTCGGCGAGATGCTCGTGAAGTTCGATACGCTCGAATCCATTGTCCGGTGCGAGAAAACGCTCGGCGGGCTCGCGCCGCAAGTCGCGTCGGCGATGCGAAAACTCGTTGCCGGCGGGACCGACGCACGCGGCGCAATGGCCGCGATCGAGAAGAATGCGATCGCGTCGGAAATTCGCGCCAGACTCCTGGCCGACCCTTCGCTGCAGAACATCGACGCCCAGCGCACCGCGACTGCGTTTGCGAGATATCGCGAGCTTCAATCACAGCGGCGTACGATCATGCGCGACGTCGTGGCGCACCTTTGGACGACGCGCCAGCAGGAACGCCTCACCAACGATGCGGGGTCGAGATTGAGCGCGATCGGGGCCGACCTCAAGCGAAGACTTACGATGACGGGAAAGAACGCGACGCGGCTCCGGCGTGTGATCGAGCAGGGTTCGACGACGGCCGGGGGCGATCCGCTGTTCGAACTTCGGCCCGTATGGATGGCGAGTCCGGAGACGGTGGCGCAGCTCTTTGCGCGCTTGCCGGTTTTTGATGTGGTGATTTTTGATGAAGCGTCGCAGTGCAGACTTGAAGAGGCGCTGCCCGTGCTGACGCGTGCGAAGCGCATGGTGGTTGCGGGCGATGAGAAGCAATTGCCGCCGACACGGTTTTTCGAATCAACTTCGATCGATGCCGAGATCGACGATGATCGCGATGATGCGCAGTCGCTCTTTGAGAAGCAGCAGAGTCAGACGGAAGATCTGCTGTCGGCCGCTTTGCATCTGCAGATTGATCATGCGTATCTCGATGTTCACTATCGATCGAAAAATGCGGATTTGATCGAGTTCAGCAATCACCAGTTTTACCGCGATCGCTTGCAGGCGATTCCCGGCCACCCTGACAGACGCGACGCGCTTCCGCCGGTTCGGCTGATCCGGGCCGAGGGGATTTATGAAAACAGCGAGAACGAGATCGAAGCGAGAAAAGTCGTGGAGGTGGTGAAGGAATTGTTGATGAAGCCCGAGCCGCCCAGCGTCGGGATTGCGTGCATGAACGTCGCGCAGCGCGACGTGATTCTTGAGGCTCTGGACGACGCGGCCGCGGAGGATGAGAAATTCGCGAAGCAGCTTGATGTGGCGCGCAACCGAATGAGCAGGGGCGCATTCGAAGGGTTGTTCGTGAAAAACCTGGAGAACGTTCAGGGCGACGAGCGCGACCACATGGTGATCTCGACGACGTACGGGCCGACGAAGGAAGGAAAATTCTTCCAGCGGTTTGGGCCGCTTCAGCAGCAGGGCGGCGGTCGAAGGCTGAACGTCCTGGTCACGCGCGCACGGCTGGCGGTGCATCTGGTGACGAGCATTCCGCAATCGAGCTATCGCGGCTTGCCACCCGTTCCTGAAGGAAGCGCCGCGACGGGCGGGTATCTGCTATTTGCGTACCTGAAATATGCGGAGGATCTGGCGACTCTGTACAAGACGCCCGATCTTGATGCGGTAAAAACGATGCCAACAACCGGCGTGACGCTGCTTCCGACGAAGTCTCCTTCGCCACTTGCGCACGCACTGGCGAAGCTGGTGAATGAGAAAACGGGCCTGGCGTCGGATGTATATTTCGGCAACGAAGGGTTCGCCGTCGATATCGCATTGCGAAACGGGCAGGGCAAGTATCCGCTGGGCGTTCTGGTTGATGGGACGCGATTTGCGCTGGTGGATGATCCGGTCGAGTGGGATATTTTTCGGACGAAGATCGAGGAGGATCAGGGTTGGAAATTGCACCGGGTGTGGAGCCCGCAGGTGTTTCGAGACGCCGGGGCGGTGGTAAGGCAAGTCGCGCAGGCGGCGG
>JBBQKP010000184.1:0-6883 GCA_038326995.1 Tepidisphaerales bacterium | reverse complement strand
CCACGACCAGCTGATGACGCAGCTCGCGCTGGGCGTGGGCGCATTCTGGCAGGATCTCAAAGACCTCAAGCTCGCAGAGCGAGTCACGATGCTGACGTTCAGCGAGTTCGGCCGACGCGTGAATCAGAACGCCAGCGGCGGAACCGACCACGGCGCGGCCGCGCCGATGTTCCTGTTCGGCCAGAGACTCACGCAGGGCATAGTGGGCAATCACCCGTCGCTGACCGACCTGGATTCTGGCGACCTGAAATACGCAATCGACTTCCGCAGCGTCTATGCGAGCCTTCTGCAAGACTGGCTTGAAACGCCCAGTAAGCCCATTCTTGGCAAGCAGTTTCCGACGGCAAAAATCGTTCGCGGGTAAGGGCCCGAAGCACTAGAGCAAAATCGAATCGGATGGTGTATAGTGATGCGTCAACAAAAGACCGGAGCTCACGATCGCCACCAAGAAAAAAGTCAATCTCGAAATCCAATTGGAACAGGCCCGCGCGTTGTCGCGGGAAATCGCACTATTGATGGCGGACACGAAGTGCTCTGCCGTCAGAGTGCTGGACATGCACGAAGTCTCACCCATGTGTGATTTTTTCGTTGTCGCCAACGGCACGTCTCCTCGACAGATGCGCAGCGTCATCGACGACATCGAAGACCTGGCAGAAGGACGTGGCAGCAAGCGGCTTCCCAACGGCCGCAGCACGAGCGAAACGTGGATCGCACTTGATCTGGGCGACATCATCGTCCATGTCTTCACGCCCGACGCACGAATTTTTTACGACATCGACAACCTTTGGGCCGACGCGAAGGACGTGGACTTCAAGCAAAGCCGATTGGAGGCCGTGAAGTGAAGCTCAATTTCTGGCAAGTTATCGGTGTGATTCTGGTATTGATTGCGCTCGTACTGATCATCAGACGCGAATTGTCCTCCAAGCCCACGACCAAGCCTTCGGTGTCTGTGATGACTTCGTCAAACTTGTGATTGTGACATTTGAAACGGCCATTTAGTGGACTGGCTATTCATTGGACTGACTATTCAGGCCGAAACACGACGACGAATAACGTGTCGTCCGTCGGCGGGCTTTGCCTGAATGTGGTGACGGCCTGCAGCAGCGTCAATGGAAGATCGCCGGCGGACACTTTCGCATTGTTTCGCCGAATGAGTTCCTCGACGCCCTCGCGCTCGAGCATCGCGTCGGTGTGCGTGTTGAACGCTTCGCTCGCACCGTCGGTGTAACAAACCAGCTTATCGCCAGGGGCGAACGGAATTTTGATCGGCTCGGCGGTGAAGTCGCCCGGGTCGGCCGCGCCGAGAATCATCGCGGTGGGCGAGAGGGAAATCGGCTCGCCCTGTCGGGGCAGGAACAGCGCGTGAGGATGCCCGGCGTTGGCGTACGTCAATCTGCCCGCGGCGGTGTCGATTCGAATCGCAATTGCGGTGACGAAAATCTGATGCTTCGCCATCGTCAGCGCGATATAGCGATCAAGATTTGCAAGCACCACATCGGGGCCGGCCGTGTCGTTCTCGCCGAAGGTTCTATCGAGTTCACCGAGCAGGCGATTGACCGTCAGAGCGGCGGCGATGCCGTGGCCGGTGACGTCAAAGACGATGACGTCCATGGTATCGAGTCGCTCGCGCGGCTCGTGGATGTATAGTAGATCGCCGCCCAGGAGACGCATCGGCTCGTAGGCGTAATTGAACTGTAGCGGCCCGGTAAGGCGCGGCTTGGGCAAGGCGGCGTCGTGGATGTTTCGAGCGCCGGAAATTTCCTGCGTGAGCTGCTGATACTGCTTGCTTTCGAACGTGCGTTTGAAGTGCTTGTTGAACGACGAATAGCGCCACCAGCAAAGGGCCGAACCGGGAACAAACGACATGATCGACAAAAGCATCAGGCCAAGCGGAAGAAGAATCCAGAAGCCGGAAAACTGACGAATCACGGCCTCGCAGGCGATGAGTCCGACGGTGATGCTTCCGAGCATGATTGCAGGACGAACTGATTCGCGGAACGTCCAGGGTAGAAAAATGCAGATGATGAGGTGGCTGATGAGTAAGCTAAAAATGACGGGAGACCAGATAACAGAAAAGCTGATCGGTTGGACATTGCCGGCCACGGCTTGAATGATCGATTGACGCGTCGTTGGACTGGAAATGGGCTGGGTGGAGGGTTTCGACGCGTCAAGCAGACCGTCGATTAAGCCCTCTCTGAACCCGGTTTGAGCGTCGATCACGCTTGCCGGTAGCAGGATGCGACTCGATTCGTTTTCTGCGGGCAGAACATTGGAGTGAATCTCCGATGTGGATTCGCTCTTGCTTTTAGATTGAATTCCGGTAGCGGAATTAATTTCCACCTTTAATTCGTTGAACTCAGCGTTTGCAGGTTTTCCAATATCCTTTGAGATACGGCTGCTGATTTGTGACTCGACATTCGACCCGGAGAGTGAGAGCGTCGAAGAGCTCATGATCAGCCGCCCGGCGAAGATGCCCCAGACACCTCCAATCAGATAGGTCAGCATCGCGACCCGAAGGATCGCGCTGTAGCGCGGCTTTGCCTTGTACGTCCAGATGAACGCGGCAGACAGCAGGATCACAGACCCGCACATATGGAACAGGTAGAAAAGTACGGATGCAATCGAAGACTCAGTCCACAACTCACCAAACATCAGCCCGGGCGTTACAGAGACAATGATGAAAATAACCGACACGGCACAGTACCAGAGGAATCGCCTTCTGAGCCAGCGGCCGCGTTCTTGCTCACGCTCGAACTCGAATTCGCTGATAGGCAGCGCCGAGCTTTTGGTCGAGAGACTGGCGTAGTCGATCGCAGGCTTCATGGTGGATGACCAGACTGTCAATGACCTTACTGTTTGAATGCGACCGGGGCCAGACTGGGGTGAAGGAAGTTTTGTAACGCATAGAGAATATTTTGTTCTATTGGCGAAATCGTAGGGCGGGGTTCACTCCGCCGTGATCGTCACGGCTTGCATCACTTGAAAACGGCGGGATGAATCCCGACCTTTTTGAGATGGGGAAACACGACACGGGTGACAATCATCTATGTGCCGACAACATCGCCGATCGCGCGGCACCATCGATTTTCGATCAGACGAACTTTCTCGATCCGGCGAGTGTGTCGGCCGTCGCCGGGCTTGGCCAGGAGGAACGCATTGATTACTTCGCGGACCTGTGAGTCGCTCAGAAGATCAGTGCCGACGCACAGCACGTTGCAGTGATGGTGCTCACGGGCGCGGCGGCTTGTCACGGTGTCGAGCGCATCAACGGCGTAAACGCCCGGCAGCTTGTTCGCGACGATCGCCATGCCGATGCCAGAACCATCCAGGAGAATGCCGAGTTCGGCGGTGCCCGAAGCGACATCAAAAGCCACGGCGGCGGCGAAATCGGGGTAGTCGACGACGCCGGTGTCGTGGCAGCCGTGGTCCTTCACAGAACGCTGCTCAGAATTGAGCCACGGCAAGAGCCGTTTCTTGGTGTCGAAGCCGCGATGATCGGAGGCGATGGCGAGTTTCATGGCTGGGAAGCTGAGGCGGGAACAGATTAGACTTGTAAGACGAAGCCGCAAGGTCTATGGCTTCATATTCTCTGTCGGCGGTTCTGCGTGACCAATATCGGCGAGGAACGAATTGAGGCGCGGTTCGAGAAGTTTGGCGAATGAGTTGGCGAGTTCTGTGTAGAGCGATACATCGCCGCCGATCGGGTCTTCGACATCTCCCGATGGGTCCATCGGCTCGACGCGCGACTGGGCCGACGCGGATATGCCAAGAACTGTCTCGGCGTGCGAACGGCCCATCGTGAAGATGTGGTCGGCCTGATTGATGAGTTCGAGGCTGAGCGCGCGAGACCGATGCGATGCGAGGTCGGCGCCGAGAGATTGCGCGGCGATGACGGCCTGCGGCGTGGCGCGCACGCCCGGCATGGCGAACGTTCCGGCGCTCTGCACGAGAATACCCATCGCTTCGAGATCAGACTCCACGACTTTAAGTTTGTCGGCGATCAGCTTTCGAGCGACCGCCGCCGCCATCGGGCTTCGACACGTATTGCCGCTGCATACGAATAGGATCATGCTTTTGAGCTGCCTTTCGATGATTCGCTCGTCGAACACTCCGGGCCGGGTGACGGTGTAGTCGTTGTCATTGACGCGGACGATCGTCGAGGGCTTTGCGAATCGGGTCGGGCCCATCGTGAGAATGAGTGCGACGTCGTCACCCAGGAGTGCAGAAACCTTTTCCCAGTCGGGCCGATCTCCTGATTCGCCCGGCACGCGTACCAGCCCGACGGGCCCTTCGGTCATGCCCAGAATCGCACCCGTCGCAACATTGTCCGGACATCGCATGGTGAGGGTGTTGCCCGCGAGAAGGGCGGACTCAGGAAGAGCGGTCGATTTAAGCAGCGTCGATTTTTGCTCGGGCGTTACGTCCATCGTCAGCGCGACCGGCCCGGGCCAGAGCTTTCGCATGAGCTTTCGCGCCATCGGCTTGAGCGTACCCAGTGCTGAAAGGGCGTCGTCCATGGACTCGACGTGAAGCGTGAACGGGCCGCTGGATGAAGTTCGAAATTTTTCAAGACGATCGATCACACCCGGCAGGTCCAGTCGCCCCGCGATTCCGTAGACCGTTTCGGTCGGCACGACGACCAGCTTGCCTTCATCCAAAAGCGCGACAGCCCGATGAACCGCATCGGCGGGATCAGGGCAGGTGAGAAGGTCGATCAAGGTTGCTGGCATGGGATCGACGAGTATACGCACGTGTTTCGTCAATCGCACTACTGCAAGTCGAACGGTTTGCGAAAAACGTTCTCCTATGTCTCAACTTTCGTCAAATCAAACTCGACGATTCGCTACGCATCCACTTCGACACCGGGCGGAAGCGTGAGCACGGGCGTCGGGCTTTGGTCTTGATTGAAGCAAACCCGGATCGGGCCGTGCGGAGTGGGGTAAACGACTTTATAGCGCTTGCCGATCGGAGTGGGGCTAAACGAAATGCGTTTCCAATTGGGCGCGGTCTGGCGAACACCGCCCAGGATTTGCATGAGATGATAAATCGGGTGGGCGCTCCACGCGTGGCTGACACTTTCGTTCGCGGGTTTGAACGCGAACCCTTCCCAGGTGGTGCCCTGTGCGATCATGGGTTGCCACAGTCGTTTGATGCAGTTCAGAACATCAACGCCGTGGCCGCGAGCGGATAGCACGTCGAAGACGTATGTGATCCAGTACGCGGACGGGCGAATGTCGGGCAGGGTTTCGCCTCGAACAAACGGCAAGAGCGAATCGCGAATCATGATGTCGTGCGCCTCGGGCACGACGTCGTTGAGGATGGCGAGCGTCTGCGCGTGAATCGAACAGTGCGGATTGATCGAGCCATCGGGCAGGATGCCGTCGTGAATCAGGCCCGTATCCTGATCGATAAGGTTTTCAATGGCGTTGAGCAGCCACGCTTTAACTTGAAGCATGGAAAGCTTGAGCTGTTTTTTCTTGGTGAGGTCGCAAAGGTGAACGAGCTTGTTCACGACATGCAAAAGCCACATCGAATACACGACCGGGCAGCCTTGCTTCTCAAGTCCTGTCCAATCGAGAAACAGCCAATAGCGCGGGTCGTATTTCAGAAGTCCGGTCTTGTCGTCGATGTGCTCGATGAAGTATTCGAGTGCTGCAAACAATCGGTGTTCGTGGGTCAGAAACGCTTCAGTCGATCCCGTTTGCCAGTAGTGGTCATGGATGGTGAGCATCCAGGTGAGAGTGAAATCGGGAAGAATGCAGGTGTGCGCGACGGTGGGCGCGTGGCCGTAGGTCAGGCCGTTGGGAAGCTGCTGAAGGGCGATGCAGTCGATGCCGCGGCGAAGGAGTTGCGGGTCGTCAGAAAGATGAATCGTGTTGCGAAACTGCACGCGAGCGTCGCCCCACCATTGCGCTTGCTCGCGGTGGGGCGTATCGACATATGCATCGAGCATGCAGACCTGCTGTGTCCAGGCGCTTGTCTTCCAGATATCGCTCAAAAGTGTGTCGTCGGTCTCAAATTTGCCTGTGATCTCAAGCGGATAGACCGAATGATGAAGCTTGAGCTTGATCGAAAGCGGAACGCCTGCGTTGCGAACCGTGACGACGACGAATCGGTGCCCGATCGCGTGGAAAAAAGTATGGCGGGTCTGGTTTGGTCTTGCGATAAGGCGAACTGCGAACGCGGCACGGCAATTCCCGCCGGGCTGAAAGTAGGGCGTGATCAGGCCGTCTTTGGTTTCACACGCTTCGACGCAGAACAGATCGATGGATTCTCCACCTGCCGCGCCCGACACGTCGAGCGAGTAATTGCCGACGTGCAGTTTTCCAAGATCGAGTAGAAAACTTTGAATCTCATTCGGCCCGGCGGGCACGGACGTCAGTGTGCTCGTCTTCGTCGGCGCAATGGCGTTGTGCGAGAGCCCCTCGCGAAAACGAAGGTCGGCGAGGTCGCGCGTGCCGGCCGATTGTGAAGCGGGATCAGTTCGCTCGAGTGACATTCGGCGCGATGTCCCGACCAGCGTGAATGACTCGATCGGCGTCTCTTTCAAAAGCGGCAATGATCGAGGTGAGTTACTGCTCCAGGGCGGCGAGCCGAAGCCGCTTTGTGTCGCATGGTGAACCTTCTGCGCATGGCCCCAACGCGAATCGTCGAACTCCGCCGCGGCCCAGTCGGTTACACTGGCGACGACGCTGGCGACTTCACCGGCGACGACATTGGCAACATCATCAACGCGTGCGTCGTGGTGTTCCTGATCGCTAAGTTGAAGCGACATCGGGACGGTTGACTTTGATGTGCCTTGTTCGCGGGCGCATCGCCAGTTCGATGTGTCGCTGTCGAGAGAGACGTCGCCGATACGACCAGCCGCGAGAAAACCGGCGAT
>JBBQKP010000183.1:0-6891 GCA_038326995.1 Tepidisphaerales bacterium | reverse complement strand
GACGTCGACCGAGTCGCCGCCAAAACAGCGCGAGTCGACTGTATCGGTTGCCGCGTTATTCGCCGCCCGCGTGTTTCCCAAGGCCTGGGCGAGCCGCACCGCACGAACTGTCCCCGTCGCGAGCGTGGAGCACGATTCATCCATCGACACATCACTTACAATCGAGTCGGCCCGCACGGAAGTCGCATCTGATTCTTCCACGTCCTTCGACAGGCCCGACTCGTTCGACCCGACCGCCGACTACGAATCACGATGGGAACTACGCTCAGGATCGAAGCGCGAATCGCGATCGGAATCAACTCGCTCGCGTCTCTCATCTGCCGGCGGAGCCGATCCGACATCTCAAGTGTTCGACCCGGCCGATCCGATCTGGAAACGTCTCCTCACCGTGCGAAGTATTTCCGATCTTCAGTTGCTGGGCCTGCCGAGCTGGCTCGATCGACGCACCCTCATCGCCTCGGGCGTGGGAATCGTCACGGTGACGAGTCTGACCGCGCTCGTCATCTCACTCAGTTCAAGAACCGTCACCGACGTCGGCGGACTGACGGCGGCGGAGATTCTTGCCGGCAAAATCAATCCCGGTGTGTTTGATTTGAGGAGTGGAAGCGGTGTCGCTGGCAACTTAACTAGCGATACCAACAATGCCGTCGCGTCCATTGCCGATCGCGGCGCGAGCGCCCGGCTGACTCAAAACGCGTCCTCGAATGACTCTGCGATCTCGCTCTCAAGCGGCAACACCAGCCAGCGTGCTATCGAGGGCACTGGCGGGGGCACTGGCAGAATTTCCGGGCTCAATTACGTGATCATTCAGGCGTACGACTCGCAGGCCGAGGCGCAGGCCGTCGTCGATCTGCTGGCCAAGTCGAACATCACCGCCACGGTCGAGTTTCCCTCGGCACTTCCCAAGTGGGCACAATCCGACAGCGGGCTTTTCTTCGTCGTCGGCACGCAGTCCTTCAATCGCTTCACCAACAATCCCGCTTACGCGGACTACATCCGCAAGCTCAACGCCATCAGCGGCCGCGAGACCGGAAAATCCATCGCCAAGGCCTTCGACCCGCACGCGTATCAATGGCGAGTGAAGTAGGGCGGCAGCAGTTTATTTACTAACTTCATCGACTTCCATCAACGCGGCCGTCTCCACGTCGAGCGGCCGCCAGATGCCGTCGAGCCCAAGAATCTCACAGGGCTTGAAGCTCGTCTTGTACGCCATCGCGGCACACTTGTTGACCCAGAAACCCGGATACCAGTACGGAATGTTTCGCGCGTGCGCGGTCTCGATTTCCACGAGCGCGCTGAAGGTTCCGAGCGACCTCGCGGCCTGTTCGGGGTCGAAGTAAAAATACACGCTGCTGATCGACCTTTCACACGCGTCGCATATGCCCACGCCCAGAAGCTTGTTCGTGAGTTTTTCGCGATAGACGAACTCGGCCGTGCCGACGGGCGTGCTGTAGAGGAACTCGGCGAACCCTTCGCGTGATCGCTCGCTGTCATCGGTATTGCCGTGCCACTGCGCAATGTACTTGGAGTAGAGCTGAAACTTTTCTTCGCTGTACTCGGGCGAGCCGACCGACACCGTGATGTCGTTCTGGTTTTTGTTCCAGGCGCGTCGCTGCGAGCGGCTGTACTTGAACGCCGCCGTCGGCACGCGAATCTGCCGACAATCGCGGCAACCGGCGCACACGGGTTGATAGACGAGTTTCCCGCTGCGGCGAAAGCCCGCGTCCATGAAATCCTGATAGGCAGAGCCCGCAATGTGCGAGGCGCTGAACCCCCGGTAGGTCGCGGATCGACCCGCGAAGTAAGGACAATCGTGCGTGGGAAACATCACGAGGTTCACCGCCGACGGCGCGGGAATCGCCGGGTAATGACACATCTCGCCCATCGGAGCGAGCGGCGATTTCACCGACGAGAGCGGCGAAGTTGTGGGCGTCGGGTGCATTCGAAAATAGTCGGTCCAACGCTCCAGCTGAACATCCGTCTTTCTCCCGCTGAAGCAGCTCTAATGCGGCATCGGAAACTTTTGTGCGAAGTCAGACACCGCAGACCTGAGATCGTTGAGTTTGCTCGGGTCGTTTCGTGCGTTGATGGCGGAATCGATAAACGTCGCGACGGTGGTGAAGTCGGCCTCCTTCAGGCCGCGGGTCGTAAGCGCGGGCGTTCCCAGTCGAATACCGCTGGTGAATTTCGGCGGCCTGGGATCATTCGGAATGCCGTTCTTGTTGCAGATGATCCCGGCGGCTTCGAGGGCCTTCTCGGCATCCGCGCCCGTCAGCTCCGCGTCCTTGGGCCGAAGGTCAATCAGCATCAGGTGGTTGTCCGTCCCGCCGCTGACGAGTCTGTATCCACGTGACTTCAATTGCTCGGCCAGCGCCTTTGCGTTCGCGACGACCTGGTGTGCGTAGGTCTTGAACGAAGGCTGCAGCGCCTCGCCGAACGCGATCGCCTTGGCGGCGACGATGTGCATGAGCGGCCCGCCCTGGCTGCCCGGGAAAATCGCCTTGTCGAGCTTCTTCGCCAAATCTGCGTCGTTGGTCATGATGAGTCCGCCGCGCGGGCCGCGAAGCGTTTTATGAGTCGTCGTCGTCACCACATGTGCGTGCGGAAATGGGCTCGCGTGTGCGCCACCCGCGATCAGCCCGGCGATGTGCGCCACATCCGCCATCAACAGCGCGCCGACCTCGTCCGCAATCTCGCGAAACTTCGCGAAGTCAATCGCACGCGGATAAGCGCTATATCCACACAGCACGGCCTTGGGCTTGTGCTCGTGCGCCATCTTACGAACCGAATCAAAATCAATCTTTTCGTCCGCACCGAGTTCATAGTGTGCGGGCTTATAAAACTTGCTTGAGAGGTTGACCTTACTGCCGTGCGTCAGGTGCCCGCCCGACGCGAGGTTGATCGAGATAAAGCTGCTGCCCGGATCCATCATCGCCATGAACGCCGCGAGATTGGCATTCGCCCCCGAGTGCGGCTGAACATTCGCAAAGCCGCAGCCAAACAGCTGCTTCGCGCGGTCGATCGCGATGTTCTCGATATCGTCGTAATACTTACACCCGCCGTAGTACCGCATGCCGGGATAACCCTCGGCGTATTTGTTGGTCAGCACCGACCCCGAGGCTTCCATAACCGCGGCCGATGCGTGGTTCTCGCTGGCGATCATTTCCAGCGTCGTGTGCTGACGCGTGGTTTCGAGTTTGAATAGTTCAGCGATTTTCGGGTCGGTTTTAGCGATGCTCATGGGCAATATGATAGAGACCAACCGCCCCGGCGGAAAGTTCAAAAATTGCGTGCACGAAAGCCGCCAGGGTCGAACGGGCCTCGTGCCGTAGTATCCGCCAGCCTTTCCGAATGTAACGCTGCGATTTTACTCGTCTTAGACCGCACCGGGCTTTTCATCGGCCACATCCAAGAACGCGGTCCACTTATCGACGGGCCAGCCCGCGATAATGCTTCAGTGCGTGACGGCACCTTTGCACGCCGGGCCGACAAGTTTTGCGAACTTGCCGATGGCGCTATGTTCGTATCGGATCGCGGGCTGCGTCCACGTGGTCTTTCGCTGTGCGAGTTCGGCGTCGGAGACTTCAAGATTAATCGAGCCGGTCGCGACGTCGATGGAGATCATGTCGCCCTCGCGGACGAGCGCGATGGGTCCGCCGAGTTGCGCTTCGGGCCCGATGTGTCCGATCATCAGGCCGCGCGTCGCGCCGCTGAACCTGCCGTCGGTCATGAGGCAAACGTCATAGCCCAGACCTTGCCCGACGATGGCAGCGGTGACGGCGAGCATCTCGCGCATACCGGGCCCGCCCTTGGGCCCTTCGTATCGGATGATGACGGTATCGCCCGCGACGATCGTGCGAGCCTGCACCGCCGCCATGCACTGCTCTTCGTTGTCGAAGACCTTTGCCGGGCCGCGGTGCGATAGTCTTTTCACGCCCGCGGTTTTGATGACGCATCCTTCGGGAGCAAGATTGCCACGAAGCACGTGCAGACCTCCATGAATGTCGTAAGGCCTGGTGTGCGGCACGATCACGTCCTGATCGCTTCGCAGCACGACATCCTTCAGATTTTCCGCCAGCGTCTTTCCTGTGACGGTGATGCAGTCGCCGTGAAGTAGACCCGCGTCGAGCAGAACCTTCAGGATCGCAGGAATTCCTCCAGCATTATGAACATCAAGCGCGGTGTATCTGCCGAACGGTTTCAGGTCGGCGATGATGGGCGTGCGGTGGCTGATTCGGCCGATGTCGTCGAGCGTGACTTCGATCCCGCACTCGTACGCCAAAGCCGGAAGATGCAAAGCGACGTTGGTCGATCCGCCCGTCGCGGCGGTGATGGTGATGGCGTTCTCGAACGCTTTTTTCGTCATGATGTCGCGCGGCCGAAGGTTCAATTCCAGCAACTTCATGATCGCAACGCCTGAAGCGTGCGCGAACTTGTCACGCTCCAGATCAATCGCCGGCGGCGAGCCGCTCATCGGCAAGGCCATGCCGATCGCCTCGGCCACACACGCCATTGTGTTGGCCGTAAACTGCCCGCCGCAGCTTCCCGCGCTCGGACACGCCACGCACTCCATTTCATAAAGATCGGCGTCGGAGATTTTTCCCGCGGCGTGTGCGCCGACGGCCTCGTAGACGTCCTGAATCGTCACGGACGTGCCGCGAAAATTCCCCGGCATGATCGTTCCGCCGTAGATGAAAACGCTCGGCACGTTCAGCCGCGCCATCGCCATCAGCATCCCTGGCAACGACTTGTCACAACCCGCAAGGCCGATGAGCGCATCATATCCGTGAGCGCGCATCATCAGTTCCACGCTGTCGACAATCACGTCACGCGAAACCAGCGAAGCCTTCATGCCTTCGTGGCCCATCGCGATGCCGTCAGAAACCGCGATCGTGGTGAACCGCCTTGGCGTTCCGCCCGCGTCCTTCACGCCCTGTGCCGCCGCCAGCGCCTGTCGATCGAGCGTGCTGTTGCAGGGCGTCGCTTCGTTCCAACTGCTGGCCACGCCCACCCACGGCCTGTAGATGTCGTCGTCGGTCAATCCCATCGCGCGGAAGAACGCACGCTGCGGCGCGCGGTGATGGCCGTCGGTGACGATGGAAGACTTCTCTCGGACAATGGACGAAACGTTTAAATTCGCTTTCTCTGACATATCAATCAAGCCTATCGCGATCCTTTATTTTCTCAATGCGGGCGGCCATTTCTGAAACGAGTGCTTTGTCACGCCTTGATTTTAGCTAACACTTCAGTCATTTACTCTGCATCACATTTGTTCGGACGTTTTCGGTGCCACGACTTGTACGCAAATCGTGTTACGCTCGAAAAATGCAAGCGATTCGATTGCTCGCGTTTATGTAACACTTGAGCCGTTTCCAGAAGCGCTCGAAATCCTCAATGTCCCCTGAAAGTCATCAAACGCACATCACGACTCGAAGACGCGACGTCCTAAACGCATTTCTGGCCCGTCCGGCAGGACATCCTCCTTTTGAATTTCCGTAAAGAGGCTTCTACTCGTGAAGCATCGCAATGTCCGGCCGGACGGGCCTGACGAGCATCTGCACCCCAGACTTTTCACGGCGATTCGAAGAACCCGCTTCCTGACGTGCGCGGCTCGTTTAATAACGTCTGCATTCGGCCGAAGTGCTATCAAATAACACAACAGATCGCCGGAGACGTTGAGTGTATTCGGTGGTGTGGGAGCAGGGCGGCGGCAGTGTCGCTCCCCATCCCGGTCGAACCGGGAATTTACTGTGATCCGTAAACAGAGTGATGCAAGTCTTACCGCCTGACTTCGCGCAACAGATGGCGAAGTTCGGGCACGATGAGGCGAGACATGGCCAGTTCGACGGCGCGCGTGCTGCCGGGCAGGGCGAAGATGAGCTTGCCGCGCCGAACGCCCGCGGTGGCTCGGCTGAGCATCGCGCCCGCGCCGATTTCCTGAAAGCTGAGCATGCGAAACAGTTCGCCAAAGCCGGGCAGGGGCGTGTCGATCATTCGCTCGACGACTTGTGCGGTGGTGTCGCGGCGTGTGATGCCGGTTCCGCCGGTGGTGATGACGCAGTCGATATCAGTCCTGCCGAGCCAGTCGAACAGCGTGCGGTAGATCGCATCGCTGTCGTCTTTAACGACGGCGTATTCACCCACGAAATGGCCGGCCTTCTGAAGAGTGGATTTGATGTACGCGCCGCTGCTGTCGGTGGCCTGGTCGCGTGTGTCGGAGAGTGTCAGCACGCCGCACCGTGCGATCAGGTCTCGAGAGGCGAGGTTGTGGGCGTCGTAGGACATGAGTCGGACAGTATAAAGGGACAACTGAGGTTCAGTCCGGTGCGACGACGATGGTCAGAGACTCGTCGGGCGCCTGGGAGTAGAAAAACTGAAACTCGGGCAGTGATCGCGTGGCATGCGCGGGATAGCGCTTGAACAAAATGTCGAACGAGATCGCGCCGCAATCGAACGGCCAGGGCGAGACGATCAATCGGTCAGGTGATGCGGTCGCGGGTGATGCGGTCTTGAGCTGGAGCGAGACATAGCCGGTGGAAGGCAGCGCCGCCAGAAGCGGGCCGACGGGATTGATCATGACCTGTGCTGCGCAGGCGCAGTGGCTCAGGAAATCTATCGCCTGAAGCAGCCGATAGTCGTTGGCGAGCTGCTGCTCGCGCGAGTCGGTGAGGTGCATCGATAAACCCAGTCGGCGCGGCTGGTCGATGGCCAGGCTCAGCTCCGGGCGGAGAAATTCCTGAATCTCAATCTGGGCGTGCTGAAACTTATTCACCTCGAACATTCTTCGAAGTTCGCCCGGATCAAACCGAGTCGGCCCTTCGTTCACGCGTGAGGCTTCGTGTGAAAGATTCAGCGTGTGAATCGATACGAGCAGCGCGACCTGCAGGTCGG
>JBBQKP010000182.1:0-6892 GCA_038326995.1 Tepidisphaerales bacterium | reverse complement strand
GGTGGCGAAGGCGCCGATGACGCTGCCCGCAAAGAATTGAATGCCGAACATGGAGCTGTACCAGTGGTGGTCGAGCGTCATGACCAGATCCATGGCGGCGAAGTAGATCGTGCAGCCGAAGATCACCAGGCAGACTGGGGCGCGTCGCGACATGCGGAGGGTCAGTTCGACGTCGCCCGAGGCATCCTGTTTGCGAGACAGGCCGTAGAAATACCAGGCCATGATCGACCAGATGATGAAATACCCGCCCACACGCAGAGTGAAGAATGTGGGATTGAGAAATGCGTACTTCGCCCGGGTGAAGTCGTCGAAGGTCTTGTAGCCGTAGGCGGTGTGATAGCCGATGGGCTTTTTGGGCGGGCTCGTCTCGGGGTTGATTTCGTTGTTGGGCGTCTCTTGTTTATCAACTGACTTGTCGTTCTTGGAGTCGGCGATCTTGGAGTCGGCGATCTTGGAGTCGGCGGCCACGAGTTCACTTGTCGCATGAGCATTTCCCGCCTCGACAAGCAGTAGAGTTGAATCGATTGCGGCATGGGATTTAGTCTCGTGCTCCGCTCCTTGCTTTTCACCATGTTCGTGTTCGACGGCGACCTTCGGCACGGCCCAGTGGTACAGTTCCGCCTTGCCGCTCCAAACCGCGACCAATATCGGAATCGCAAGGACCAGGAATATGGGCATCGCACTGGCGAACGTCTCGAAAATGCGGCGAACGTTCACGCTCCAGCCCGCGCGGACGGTGTGTTGAATGAGCACGAAGAACAAGCTGCCCAGCGAGATCGAGAGGCAGAAACAGAATGCCAGCAGATACGCGTGATAAAACCGGCCGATGCCCGGCTCACCCTTGTCGAATGTAAACACCGCGATCAATGCCGCTGATAGCCCGATCACGCCCATGCCAAGGAGGGGCAAAAAGAACGGAGCCTGTCCACCCAGAGAAACCTTTTCTGTTGAGGCGGCTGCGTGTGTGTGATCGATTGGGTTTGAACTGTTGGAGGCCATGTTTGGGTTTCTGGAGAAAACTCTTGACTAGCGATCGGCCGCATGAGACTGACCTATCGAGCGCCAGGTTGCACATCCGCAGACGATACCGGCGTGCCTTGAGCTGCTTTGTCTGAAGCCAGCTTTTCGACGGGCACGGCATCTGATAACTGAAGTGCTCTGACGTAAGCGACGATAGCCCAACGGTCGTAGACGTTGAGCTGTGTCCCGTATCCTGCCATGTTGCGGATGCCCAGGTTGATGGTGTTGTAGATATGGCCGTTAACGCGGCCTTTGACGCTGTCAGAGTGAAGGTTGCTGGGTTGAACCCAGCTCGTGCCATATACGCCTGCAAGTTTGTTGGCGCGAATATGGATCGGGCCGTTGCCGTAGCCGTCCTTGCCGTGACAAAGGGAGCAGCTGATGTTGAACATCTTCTGGCCGCGTGCGAGCAGGTCGTCGTCGATCTTGAGATCGTCAGGAAAACCGTCGAAAAACACGCTCTTGCCGTCGCCGTCGGTGGAATAGCCGCGATGCATGTGGTCGTCGAGTTGCAGCCTGCCGCGGGCGATCGTGCCCAGAACGGGCGGTCGCTCTGCGCGGCCGTCGGCGAAGAGGGTCGAGCGCGCCTGGTATTTCACCTTTACCTGATTATCCATGTCCTGGATGAGGTGAATCCTCGGCTCTTTCTTGGCCAGGTCGTTTCGCGCGCGAATGGCCATGGCGAACGCGAGCCAGGACCCGATCACGACGGACACGATGGCGAACGCCAAGGCGGGCGACCACTTGGCTTTGAACATCGCGCGCCACCCGAGCGACGAGGCCGGTGAGCTGTAGAGCAGCAGTTTCTTGCCGTCTGATTTTGGGGAGGGTGTATTCAAGGGTTCGGGGTTTGAGATTCAGTTTGTTCTGAGGTCGGCCTGAAAACGCATGGTACGATTTTGACAGGGCTAGTCTTCGACGCGTTCCAGGGCCAGGGGCTTTGTGCTTCGCAGCAGTTTTACAGTTTCGACTTCGTCGTATTTTACGTCGGCCGTTTCTATCACGACGAAGAAGCGGTCGTCGGTCGCGCGTTTGAAGCGGTGGCTGCGAAACAGCGGGTTGTAGAGCATCGGCAGATTGTTCAGGAGAAGCATGCCAAATACCGCACCGAATGCGGAAAAGAGAATGGTCAGTTCGAAGATCGGCGGGATATAGGCCGGGAGTGAGTTGAGCGGCTTACCTGAGATGAGGTATGGATAACCACTGAATTGTCCGAGAGCGGGGATGCTGGTGGCCATTGTGAAGAGGGTAAGGAACAGGCCCGCGATCATGCCGGTGGTTCCGCCCGCCAGGACGATCCAGGGGAGGATGGTGGGCTTGATTCCCATGATCGGGTCGATGCCGTGGATGGGGAAAGGGGAGTGGACATCCCACCGCGAGTAACCGGCTTTGCGGACTTTGTCGGCCGCGTAGAAGACGGCATCAACGGTGTCGTATTCGGCAAGGACTGCGACGGTCTCGCTGTGTTCGATGTCGATGGATGCGTCGATGGACGGATCGCGGACGAGCGTCACTTCGCGTGTCAGGCCGTAGGGTGTTTCGAGGGTTGCTGTAGCCATGGGAATGAAGGGAAAGTAAATAGGTTAGTTGCGAAGGTCGCAGCGGGTGCGTGCCGTTACCAGTTCCCGCCGCGCCAAGGTTTCTCACCTGGTTTCTCACCAGGCTGCCCGCCGGGTTCGTCCCCCGGCTTTTCGCCTGCGGTTGTGTCTGGCATCGTTGAGCTTGCGCCGGCGGTGGCAAGCTGCGGGTTATGGTCGTCGTCGTGATCGGCGTGCAGATGGCCGTGGGCCTGAGGCATCACGCTCTTGACCTCAGCCATCGCGATGACGGGCAGGAATCGAAGGAACAGGAAGAACAGGGTAAAGAACAGGCCGAACGAACCCACGAACATGAATATATCGACAGGCGTGGGGTAGTACATGCCCCATGAGCCTGGGATGAAGTCGCGGTGGAGGCTGGAGACGATGATGACGAATCGTTCGAGCCACATGCCAACGTTGATGAAGTTGGCGACGATGAAGACGATAATGAGGTTCGAACGTGCGAATTTGAACCACAGGATTTGTGGCACGAAGACGTTGCAGACGAAGAGCGCCATGAACGCCCAGCCGTAGGGGCCGAAGGCGCGGTTGAGGAAGTGGGCCTGTTCGTAGTGGTAATAGGAGTACCAGGCGATGAAGAGTTCGACGATGTACGCGAAGGCGACGATCATGCCGACGCCCAGCATGACTTTGCACATGTTGTCAATGTGCCGCATGGTGATCATTTCCTTGAGGCCCAGCCATTGTCGGCAAGGAATGGCGAGCGTGAGCACCATGGCGAATCCGCCGAAGACCGCCCCTGCGACGAAGTACGGAGGGAAGAATGTTGTGTGCCAGCCCGGCAACTGACTTGTCGCAAAGTCGAACGAAACGACCGAGTGCACGCTGAGCACCAAGGGCGTGGAGAGAGCACACAGCAGAAGGTACATCTTCTCGTAACGGTGCCAGTGGCGGACGGAACCGGTCCAGCCGAAGGACAGAAACCCGTAGATGAAGTAACTGATTTTGGATTTGGCGCGGTCGCGCAGGGTGGCGATGTCGGGGATCATGCCAACGTACCAGAACAGCGTGCTGACCGTGAAATACGTACCGACCGCAAAGACGTCCCACATGAGCGGGCTTCTGAATTGCGGCCACATGCCCATCTGGTTGGGGATTGGAAACAGCCAGTAAGCGAGCCAAGGCCTGCCGACGTGCACACCCGGATACATGGCTGCGCAGATGACCGCGAATATGGTCATCGACTCGGCGAAGCGATTGATGCTGGTTCGCCAGTTCTGTCGGAACAGGAATAAAATAGCGCTGATGAGGGTGCCTGCGTGTCCGATGCCGACCCAGAACACGAAGTTGATGATGTCAAACGCCCAGCCGACGGGCTGGTTGTTGCCCCACACGCCGACGCCGGTCGAGAACAGCAGACCAAGCGTGACGACCAGACACGACAGAAGTGAAAGCGAGATGCCGAAACAAATATACCACGCGAGCGTGTTGCATTTGTCCTGCACGCCCACCACGGTGTCGGTGACGTCGCGAAAACCCTTGCCACCTAATACGAGCGGCGAACGGCCTCTGGGGTCGTCGATCGTGTTATCGACTTCCGTTCCGCCGATGAAAAATGGATTGCTGATTGTGGCCATGGGGAGGAAAGGAATAAGTGGTCAGTTGTCAGTTCTCAGCGATTCAGTCTACGTGTTGAAAGTGTCAGGCTCTTAGACTTTTTGCTCTTAGCTCTTCTGCCTTAAGCTTCTTCCAGCGGGTTACGAATTTTCGCCAGATACATGGTTCGGGGGCGAGTATTGAGTTCTTCAAGCAGGGCGTACGCACGCTTGTTCTTATGCTCTTTGAGCACGGCGCTTTCTTTGTCGTTCAGGTTTCCGAAGGTGATCGCCTGGGTAGGGCAGGCATTCATGCATGCGGTCACGACGTCGAAATCATCGACGACATAACCGGCGCGCTGGCCTTTGGAGAATTCGTTCTTTCGCTGGATGGTGGAGCGTTTGATTCGCTGAGTGCAGTAGGTGCATTTCTCCATGACGCCGCGCATTCGGACGGAGACATCGGGGTTGAAACCCAATGCCTTGACCTTATCGACGCTTTCGATTTGCTGTTGATCGGGAAGCTTGAACCAGATGGCGTTGAAAAATCCGCCGCGCGGGTCGCGGCTTTGCCAGTCGAAGTAGTTAAAGCGGCGGACCTTGTAGGGGCAGTTGTTCGCACAATACCGCGTGCCGATGCAGCGGTTGTATACCATCGTGTTGAGCCCTTCGGTGTCGTGCACGGTGGCGGCGACGGGGCAAACCTGTTCGCACGGGGCGTTTTCGCAATGCACGCAGGCCACGGGCATGTAAATCATCTCGACGTTTTCGAAGTCGTCGGCGTAGCCCTTTTCGTTCGTGACGGTCTTGAAATATCGGTCCAGTCGAATCCAGTGCATTTCGCGGTTCATCGCGACCATGTCCTTGCCGACGATGGGGATATTGTTTTCGCTTTGACAGGCGATGACGCACGCGCTGCAGCCGATGCAACTGTTCATGTCGATCGACATGCCCCAGGCGTGTGGGTAGTTGAAGGCGGTGGGTGCGTCGGGATGGGCTGGCGGCTTCTTGTAAGGCGCGTCAAAGAGCTGCTGCAATGGCAGGCGGTGAATCGCAGTGTCGACGAATTTCGGGTCTTTCTTGTACTCGACCAGCGAGGCCTCACGCACGATTCGGCCTTGCTTGCCTTTGTCGCCGATGCGGACCTTTTCGATCCCCGCCGCCACCCAGTCGGCCTGCTGATAGTCCTGCGTGCTGACGAGTGCGTAGCTTGAACCCAGTGCGGTAAACGACCCGTAGGCGATGTGCGGCTGGCCTGAGGTTCGGATGGTATTGACGTTGAAGCCCACGCCCGTGCCGACGCGACCCGAAGCCGTTCGGCCGTAGCCTAGGATCAGGGTGATCGACCCGCGCGGCTGGCCCCATAGAACGAATACGGGAATTTGTGAAAGCTTGAAGCCGTTGGTTTCGATGGCGATCAGGTCGCCGGTCTTCAGCCCTTTTTCGTCTGCGTCGGCCTTGCTCATCATCGCGGCGTTGTCCCACACGAGCTTGGTCAGTGAGTCGGGAAGCTCTTGGAGCCAGCCGTTGTTCGCGTATCGGCCGTCGAAGAGGGATTGGCTCGGGACGAAGCGGATTTCGGTCCCGCTTCCGGCCGAGGGCACGTCGAGTTTCAGCTGCACATCCACGGTCGCGGCCTTGTAGGCGGTATCGTTGATGAAGCCGTCGTGAAGAGCGGTTTGCCAGGCTGCGTCATTTGGAATTTGCTGAGAAAGAGCACGCCTGACCAGAAGCTGCCCGTCGAGAATCTCATCACCCGTGAGTTTTGCGAGCACTTCGATGGGCGAAACGCCGCCGAAGAGAGGCAGAATAAGTGGCTGTTGGATCGAGACAGTACCGTCGAAGGCGCGGGCATCGCCCCAGCTTTCGAGGTAGTGAGCGCGGTTGATGTGCCAGTCGCAGAGTTTGCTGGTTTCGTCGGCGAAGAGACCGATGTGAGCAGAGGTCGGGACGGCCTTGATCGCGTCGATCAGGCCAAGGTCGACCGGGGCATTGTAAGCCGGATTGCCGCCGATGATGAGCAGCACTTTGATTGCGCCCGATTTCGCATCGTCGGCGAGTTTTTTCAAGGCGGCAAGGTCATTGTGCGTGGCGTCGCAAGACACCACCGTCGCGGCGGCGGATTTCAGACTCGTATTGATCGCCACGGCCAGAACGGAGGCGGCCTGACCCAGATGTTCGCCCGCGACGACGACGCCGGCCGAGCCTGATTTTTTCAGATCAGAACTCGCGGCATCAACAAATTTCTTTTCACTTTCGGTCAGCTCTCCGATGCTGCTGGGAACGCCCAGCGCGCTTCCAATCGCGTTGAGAATAACCAGCATTCGCGAAGCGCGGACGGGCAGTCGCACGTCGACGGCTGAGCCCGTGGAGCTCAGCGTGCTTTCGGCGAGATAAACCCGGCTCATCTCGCCCTTGTCGGCGGTCTTTCGATTCTTCGCCCAGTCGCGTGCGTGCGCGATTTTGTTCGGATGACTGCCCAAGATGTCGCAGTCGATGGAGACGATCGTCTTGGCTTTGCTGAGGTCCAAAAGAAGCCGCGGCGTCGGCTCTATGCCGGACGTCGGTTCGTAGGTGACCCAACTCGCCTGCGGATACTTCTTCAGGAATGATGCCTTAGCGGCGGCGAAACTGATTGAAGAACTCTGTTCGCTCAGGACGGCGACGCCAGAGGAATTGTTATTGAGTGCGTTGGAGAATTCGCTGTAGAAGGCGTCGAGTGTGCTGGCGGCAACC
>JBBQKP010000181.1:0-6896 GCA_038326995.1 Tepidisphaerales bacterium | reverse complement strand
GCTCGACGAAGGCAATCCGCAGTCGCTCGCGTTTCAACTCGTGAGCACGATGAAGCATCTCGAGTTTTTTCCCATCGAACAAATCAGCAATCACTTCATCGGCGAAGACCGGCGAATCTTGCTCAATTTGCTGACGAAAGTTCGACTGCTCGAAGTCGACGGCCTGTTCCCGCAACCCGGGACAACATCCAGCTCTGACGCATTGGGCGAGTTGCTTGCGGAACTCAACGTGGAGTTGCCGCGGCTGTCGGACGTTCTCTCTCGTCTTTATCTGAGCCACGTTCGCGTGACGCACCAATCCGCAGGACCGGCCATCGTCTCGACTTCGAGTGTAACTCCGGGTCTGACTCCAAGTCTGACTTCAAGCGCGACACCAAGCCCGACACCAAGCCCGACCCCAGCACCGAATATCAGTGCCGGGGGTGAGGCATGAAGTACCGTGTGAAACATCTCACGACCTACCGATACGCCGATGAGTTTTCGAGCTGCCACAGTCAGGTGCATCTCGTGCCTCGCGAGACGGACCGGCAAACTGTCGAGTCGTTCGATCTATTGGTCGATCCCGCGCCCGACGTGTTTGACCGACACGAAGATTCGTTTGGCAATCAGGTCGAGTCGTTTTCGATTCACGTCCCGACCGACGTTCTAAAAATCGAGGCGGTATCGGTCGTCGAGATCAATCATGAGAAAATCAGGCAGCAGGTGATGTCCAGGGGGTGGGAGGATGTGCGAGAAGTGTTGGCCTCGACCGCCCCACCGCTGGAGGCTTTGCCTCTGGTGTTCAAGTCGCCCTATGTCGCATTGAGTCCCGCCGCGGCCGAGTATGCTGCGCCGAGTTTCGTCACGGGCCGAACCGTTCAAGAGGCCGGGACGGATTTGATGAAGCGCATCTATGCCGACTTCAAGTTTGATTCCAAGGCGACCGACGTGGGCACGAGCGTCGATGAAGTGTTACAGCGCAGGCGAGGTGTGTGTCAGGATTTCGCGCATCTGATGATCGCGTGCGTCCGCTCGATGGGACTGGCGGCAAGGTATGTGAGCGGATATTTGCTGACCGAACCCGTGCCGGGCAAGCCCAGATTGATTGGTGCGGACGCATCGCACGCGTGGTGCGCGGTGTGGTGTCCTGATGCGGGATGGGTGGAGTATGACCCGACGAACGAGCTTTCGCCTTGCGACAAGCACATTACGCTCGCCTGGGGCCGCGATTTTGGCGACGTCAGTCCCGTTCGCGGCGTGGTGCTCGGTGGCGGCGGGCATAAGGTGGTCGTGGCGGTGGATGTGGAGCGGATCAAATAGCTGCGATGTCGCGTGAGTGAAGACGAAATTCAATGGGCCGGGCACGACGTGAGCTGTAATTTCTTTGCTTTTTTGAGCGAATTGACATGACAGGCGAAGAACGATGAAAACCCGCTTACTGCGTGCGCGGCTCTTAAGAACTTTAGACTTAACCACACACGAAAATGGCTTGCCGCCCGTGGTGGAGTCACCCGTGCTGCAGTCACCCGTGTCGTTCTCGTACGCCCATCAGACCCACGAGCACCAGCGCGAACACGCTTGCCCATAGCACAACCGGATTGATTTCGAGTTTGCCGCTCGCACCCTGCCAAGCGAGGACGAAGGCGAGGATCATGAATGAGAAAGAGAATCGGCCGAGCCAGAACCGAAACCCCGCACGGTTGAGCGGACTCGGGTAGGCAGGTTTACCGGCTGGCGGTGTCGGGGGAAACGAGGATGGATTTTTATCTTCGATCTTGATTTCTTTCCAACAATGGGCCGATAATATACCAATAACGGACTTACCGCGACCGCAGGAGATAGGTGCAACCTTAAGTGTGGCGAAGAACTTGTCGATGGAAAGAAGGATGAAGCATTTTTACGACATGTTCTCAATAAGCCCTCCCGGCTTGGCGATGCTCGTGATGCTGTTGAGCGCCGGGCTGATCAGCGAAGCCCATGCAGGCGGTTCGATGGCGGGCAGATTGCAATTGGTGCCGGGGACGCCCGAGCCGGTGAATCCGCTGGAATCCGTCGCTCGCGCTCAAAGGACAAACGTCGACTCCGCCCGACGAGAGGTGGCCAGGGTCGTAGATCGGGTGATCAAGCTACAGGCGGCCGAGCCCGCGCTCGCATCTGCAAGACGGTCTTCGCTCACGGCTCTGGTGCATTTTTACGAAGCCCGGCAGATCGCACTCACCCGGGCCAGGCTGGGCACGGAATATTCATCGATTATCGGACGTATCTTCAGTGCTCAGAATGACTTAGAGCAATTACATCGCGACCCATTTGTTCCAACGATTGATCATATCCGAGCCGCCGAACGCGTGATGAAGCTTAAGGTCGAGTTATCTCGGATTGAATTGGAAGTTTTGGATCGCGACGCCGTATACAGGGTGGCCTGGGACCAACTGCTGGATAGTGCGGAGGTCTTGCGAGATGCGCAGCAAATGAGCGAGGCGCGTTGGAGTTCGGACGGCCAGCTCTTGGCGGCACTGGTACGATTGCGGCGAGAGAGTGATCGTCTCCTCGCCATCACGCCTGGTTAGAGGGAAGACTTATCAAGAGGTACCATTGTCCCCAGTCCACTCGCGGGCTGTCTTTCTCTCACCTAAAAATGGACGGCCGAATCCAGTCGCCACGCCTGAGATGATGACGGTTGATGAGCTGGCAGAGCGGACGAGGAACTGGAAGTTTCCGCGCACGATTCTGGAACACGTCACCCCCTGACATTCGTGTTGAACGGTTGCTACCCCGGCGGCAGGGACTTTCGACCTCCAGTTTTCAAAGGCGAATTGGCTGCGACTTTTATCAACCGGGCTATCCTTGTTTCAAGGTATAAACTTGGTGGTGTTCTGTCAGACTGGCCAGCGGATGTGAGAGGTCAAGTCTCGATCGATCAGACTTATATTCCCCTATCGTTTGTATTCGAGCGCTTTGCGAGTTTCTCGCGGTCAACTGGTTAATCGTTTTGCTGCGGATGGGTAAATCTGTTCAGTAGGGCTGTCTGACGCGGATGAAGCAAGGTGATCGGGTTACCCTCGAAAAAGAAGCAGATTTTCAAATAGGGGTGCTGCGCAGAACGAATTCTCGAGCGAAATGGGAGTGCTTCGTTTCGGATCCGTACCCGATCGGGCTGTAAGGTCGGCTACATTTGTGTCACGCACGAGCTTTGCACGCATAACGGGAGCTTTATTTGCTCTCCGATCCGCACCCTCATTATCT
Organism: Tepidisphaerales bacterium; assembly: GCA_038326995.1. Classification (GTDB taxonomy): domain Bacteria; phylum Planctomycetota; class Phycisphaerae; order Tepidisphaerales; family Tepidisphaeraceae; genus JBBQKP01. The sequence goes on along the minus strand of JBBQKP010000181.1, from coordinate 3,674 downwards.
GCTGAATGACGGCCATCACCATTGACCATGTCGCGATGATCAGGGCGGCGGAATTGTTGATGATCACGATTAAGATTAATGACACGACCTAAATAGCCTGATTCGTCTACACGCTCGACCCCCATGATCCGCGCAGAACGTATGTCGACTCGTTTATCCATGCATTTTCCAGGCATGAACGAATGATTAAACCCATCAATTCGTTGGGATACTGTGGTCGAATACTTAGTTCGGTCACTTGGTTCGTTTACTGTGGTCGAATACTTAGTTCGGTCTCTTGGTTCGTTTACTGTGGTCGGATACTTGGGTCGGGTCAATTTAAGTCGCCGGGTGGTGTGTTACTCGACATTCTCTGCCAGCTCGTCTATAACAAGTGCTTCAAGGAGGCCCGATGAATAGGAACGATCCCGCCAAAAACCGCCCGAGACTGGGCAGGGGTTTGAGCAGCCTGATTTCGATGACCGACGACATGGATGTTCAAGAGCCCGCCGCGGCTCGCCCTGCCATGCCAACCGAGTTCGAGTCCGTACCGCAAACCATGCCGTCGGCCAATCTCTTGGTCGATTCCTCGGCGATCTCCTCGACAGGCATCTCCTCGACAGGCATCTCCTCTGAAGCGGTCATGCGAAGTGTTGATCTCTCGCACGAGATTCAGCCGTCACCGCCCTCTCAAGTTCTGCGCGGCACTCCTCTTGACGTCTCCGTCGATGCCGTCGCTCCTAACCCGTCTCAGCCGCGTAAACATTTCGACGAACAATCTTTGCTCGAGCTGGCGGAGAGCATCAAAGCCAACGGCGTGATCCAGCCGATCGTGGTGCGCGATCTCGGTCAAGGCAAATACGAATTGATCGCCGGCGAGCGAAGGCTCCGCGCATCAAAACTCGCGGGAAGGGTGACTATCCCCGCCGTCGTTCGCGAGGCGGACCGACTCACACAATCACAACTCGCACTGGTCGAAAATATTCAGCGGCAAGACCTCAACCCGCTCGAACGCGGACAGGCCTATCGAACGCTCCTCACCGAGCTCGGCCTGACGCAGACCGAACTTGCACAGAGGCTCGGCGAGGAACGCGTCTCCATCACCAACTACATGCGACTGCTCGAACTTCCCGAGTTCACAAAGCAGCTCATCGCACAAGGTCTACTCACCCTCAGCCACGCGAAGATTATCGCGGGCATCAAAGACCAGGCAGAGCAGGATCGATTGGCCAAATTGGTGGTTTCGCAGCAACTTTCGCTAAAAAACCTGGAACGGATTATCGGACAGCCGGCCGAGGTGGGGGTCAAATCGTCTGAAGACGGCAAATCGGAATCAGGCAAGCCCGCATCCGCACATCTGCGTGAATTGGAATTGACGCTCACGCGATCGCTCGGATTGCGTGCCAGGGTGCAGGCTTCAACGCAAGGCAACCGCGGGAAAGTCATCGTGCATTACACGAATCTGGATGAGTTTGATGCGTTGATCGCGAAGCTCGGCGTGACGCTCGAAAGCTAAACATCAGGTTGCGATCGAATCCCTGTGTTCTGAACCATTTAGCCCTCCCGCTTGCGGCAGGTGTTCATACTTCGTGCCGAGCGGCAGGGCATGGAGGCGTCCTATCGCTGGTTCCATGAGACCTCGCGCGAATCGTCGTAGGACCCATCCGCCATGACTTCGCCGTACTCGTCGGTGTAACGGGGGTCGGCAAGCTGCGGGTTCGGATTGTAGGCGACGGCGTCGATGTTGTAGCCGAAGAGTGAAAGGCCAGTTCGAAGGACCTTCGTTACGCCAAACGCGATGATCGCTGCCATGAGCACGTTAAGGATGTAAAGGCCCGAGTCGCCGCGGACAATCATGAGGATGTTCGCGGAGGCGGCGGCGAAGAAGCCCAGAAGAATGGTGTTGTTGGAATAGCGGCGAACGACTTCGTCGCCAACGCGAAGGAAAAGACCGGCGGCAGCACCGTAAATGACGCAAACGTAGTATCCACCGTCATACCAGGCGTGCCCAACGAACGAGCAGCCGATCGAAAATCCGCCACCTTCGCGACCCACAAACCTGGGCAGGATATAAGCGAGACCCTCGGGCTTGGCTCCGGGGAAGATTTCGCGAGGGATCGGGTTTGCGAGGATCCACTTGACCATATGAAAACGCTCACCGAACGTGGAAGACTCTTTGAGATAAAAAATTGATAATGCGGCGTCGACGGTGTCGCCGCCAAGTAGTTGTGTTGCGATGCTAAAATCGGCAGAACTCAGCGCGTTGGAAATCTTTAGATAGCCGCTGCTAAGGAAGCCTGAAAGGGAGCTCAAATTAAGCGGCTGACCTCGCACAAGACTCAGCCCAGTCACAATATACAGCATCAGAGCCCCGAAGATCAGCGAACCAACCAGCAGGATTACCCGGTTGTTATTTCGGAAAATCTGGTAGTAAGCCACGATTCCGATGGAGAACATGAACGCGATTTGTGCGGACCTGCCGAAACCGACTGCGGTCGCGGTGGCGGAAAAGGCGACAGAACCTATCGCCAGCAGGGCATAAAGTGCGTTAAGAGGGGATCGAATCCAAAGTCCCAGTGTGATAACCGTACATGCGATCATCGTCGTCGTGCCGATGGCCACTAGCATCTGCGATACAAATACGACGCGTGGGACGAGGAACGGCAAAATCGATGTGACGACGGCAAGCACGGCCATGCCGATCGCCAGAGGAGGGCTTGCCTCAAAATTGAGTTTCACGGATTGAGCGACTCGACCAGATACTCGAAAAGTTGCGTGGTAGACCAAAATCATGGTCCCATACAATGCTATCGTGGTAAAGATGAGGGTGATGACTGCAGAATCGGTGATGACCGAGTACAGACCCATTCCCCCACGGTCGGCTGCGGAAAGGGCTCCAAAGCCCATGAAATTAATGATACCAAGCAGGAAAATATGATAAGGCGTGACGCAATTTGTGGAATCTCGCCAACACCTGACCAACAGATAGATCGAGAAGAATGCGATAACTGTGTAGCCGTATATTTGGAGAGTATTCATAAAACGAACGACCTTTCGAGTGCTTGTGCACCCTGGCGAGCTTGAAATGTACCACCGTATTCGCCGATACGGTACCATATTTTTCATTTTTGCTGCAACTTGGAGTCCGGCTGAACATCTTCAGTGTGGCGGCGTTGGTGACGTGGATTTAGGATCCCTCGCATTGGTGTGCTAGAATCCCCGATCCCGATGCACTAGCATATCAGACTCTCTATGGCACACGAATACTTTCAAGACGTCGTCGGCGATGAAACGGGACGCGCGACGAGAAAAATCGTCGCGGTTTTGCTCGGAGGCGTGCTCTTGCTGGCGTCTATTGCTGCAACGCAGATCTACGCACAACCGTTCTATTCGGGCATCCTCGCCGCCGCCGCCGCGGCGCTTTTGTGCATTCCCCTGATTGTCAAAGCGTTTCGCGACATCTGGAACGGCAAGCTGCAAATGGATGTCTTGGTGGCGTTATCTGTGACGGCCGCGATCGCATCGGGCGAGTACATCATCGCCGGGGCTGCGGCGTTCTTCACCATCCTTGCCGAGCTCGTCGAAAGCCGCACCGCGCTTGGCGCACGTAAGGCGATCGAGTCACTGGTTCGTCTTGCACCGACCCGCGCGAGCAAGCTCGTGGGCGAAGGCAGCTCTCTTCGTGAAGAGGCCGT
>JBBQKP010000180.1:0-6927 GCA_038326995.1 Tepidisphaerales bacterium | reverse complement strand
TCGTGGTGATCAACTTATTCATCGCCGTCGTGACCAACAATCTGCAGCAGGCGAAGCTGGAAGAAGAGCAAACGCTGAATGCGGCAGAGATGGAACTTCTAGGTGCCGTGCGAGATTTGCGCGAGCGTCTTGATCGGTACGAGAGAGGTCAGAAGCCAATCAATAAGTAACGGCAGAGGGTCGTGTCGTCGTGGATCAAGTGCCCTTAAATTACCATCGGAGTGCAAGTGGTGAACAGGCAGGGAAGCATCATTCTTCTGGGCGCGCGGGGCAGCGGAAAAACCACCGTCGGCCGATCGCTTGCTCGGGCGACGGGCCGGGGATTTATCGATCTGGACGAAATTCTCATCGAGCGCGCGGGGCTGTCGATTGCCGAGATTTTCAAACGCTACGGCCAGCCGTGGTTTCGCAGGCTCGAAAGTCGGGTGCTCAGGGACGCACTTCGTGCCGCGTCGAGCAGGTCTCTGATCATCGCAACGGGCGGCGGCGTGGTGGTCAGGCAAGTGAATCGACAGTGGATGAAGCGAGCGAAGCACACGTGCGTCTATCTGAAATGCGACGTTGCCGAACTGCACAGGCGGGTTGCTGGCGACGCGTCGAGTGCGATGAATCGGCCTGCATTGACAGGCGTTTCCGGTATCGAAGAGGTCAGCGTGTTGCTCGGTCAGCGCGAGCCGCATTATGTCGCGCTCGCCGATATTGTGGTCGATGTGTCGACTCTCGACACGTCAAGCGTGGTGGAGCGTGTGCTCGCGGCCGTCCGATGAAAACAGAACCAATATGCCCGCACAGGAAATTCTCATCATCGCGTTTTTGTTCGTTCTGGGTGCCTGCGTCGGCAGCTTTCTGAACGTCGTGGTGTTTCGACTTTCGCCGCAAATCGCAGCCGATGGTGCGGAGATCGGCGACGCAGCGATCGCAAATACGAACGTTCCAGACTACTCACTCCGCGCGGTGATACGCGACATTTTTCTCGATCTTCGCGCGCTGATGTATCCGCCCAGCACGTGCCCGAATTGCAACACCAGGCTCGCCGCGCGAGACAACATTCCCGTGCTGGGCTGGATACTTTTGTCGGGAAAGTGCCGGTATTGCAAGACGCCGATTTCAGCGCGTTATCCCATCGTCGAGGCGGCGGTCGGCGTGACGTTCGCCGTGCTTTATGCGCTGCTGTTTCATTTCGGCATGGGTCCGTGCACGCCGGGAATCAGCGAGGTCAATCGTTTCGGCCAGGCGGTCATCGTGCCGGGCGGATTGCAGATCGCACGCGATTGGCCGCTGCTTGCGCTCTATCTGATGATGACCGCGGGGCTGATCGCCGCGAGTCTGGTGGATGCGAAGACATTCATGATTCCGCTTTCGATTCCATGGTTTATCGGTTTGGTCGGCGTGGTGTCGCACGGATTCATCAGCGTGCCCGGAGCTGAAATTTCCCGTGTTGATATTGCGGGCAGTCTCGCGCCTGTTCCGTTGGTCGCGATCATGACTGTCGCGTTCTTAATCGGCTGGATTATTTCGTTGACGCTTTTGCAATGGGGCATTATTCCTCGGTCGTTCGCGGCGGGAGAGCCTTCAATGAACATTGAATCGCCGACGCATACACGCGGACAGATCACGGCCGAGATGTTGAAGGAAGCGGTGTTTCTCGCGCTGCCGATGGTGTTGGCCGCGATCGCGGGCGTGCTGTGGATGCGATTGCCGGCGGTGGGTGATTTAGCCTCAACGCTATCGAGCACGCCGATTCTTGCGGGCATGATCGGCGCGACGTTCGGCGGGATCGTTGGTGCGCTCCTGATCTGGGTCACACGCATTCTGGGCTCGATCGTGTTCGGCAAAGAAGCGATGGGGCTGGGCGATGTTCACCTGATGTTCGCCGTCGGTGCGGTCATCGGCGCGTACGGTTCGGTCATTACTTTTTTCCTCGCGCCCGCCGCGGGTTTGTTGCTGGCGATTTATCTTTTCTTGACCACGAAGAATCGGCATCTGCCTTATGGTCCGTATTTATCGGCCGCGGCAGTTGTCACAGTCGTTCTGTATTGCCCCATCTTCCGCTGGATGGAGCCTGGCGTGGAAGGATTGCGCCTCATGTTAGCTGGGGGGTGATATGCTTATGGGTATGTCGTTCTGGCGCAAATTACTCGCGGTGATCAAGCTGCTCCTGGCCGCGGCCATCACGGTTTTCTGCATCATGCTGCTCGTCAACAACGCCGGCCAGCAGACGACCGTTTGGTATTGGCCCGGCAAACAGGAGACGACGTCGATCGTTTATCTGGCGTTATTTTCGTTCGTCGCGGGCGGGCTCGTAGTGTTCCTTGCCGGTGCGAGTATCTGGACTTATCTGTCGATGCGATGGAAGCGAGCGAGAAAAATGCAGGCGACCCAGGACCGTCATACGAGTGAGCTGCATCGAAAGGCCGGGATGCTGAGACAGCGGACGCCCGCGTATGTTCGTCCTGTCGAGACGCACTCGCAAGACGAATCGCCGATCGACCGGATGAGCGACCGGACGAGCGACCGGACGAGCGACCCGATGATCGTATCCGAGGTCGTGAATCAAGCGCCCGAGCCGCGTGTGTGAAACGGCACGTGTCGTGCCGCGGATTAGCTGAAAAAGCCGACCAATTCACGCGTCTAAAGTTCGAGTTCCACCGCAAGGCGAAGCACTTCGGCGACGCTCCACGCCTGTGCACACGCCGCGACAGGCCGGTGCGGCGGGTCGGCTTCCATGCATTCGCTGATGCTGCCGATGCATGCATCTTCGAGATGCTTGACCAGCGGCGTGAGCCAGGCGCGTGCCTGATCGCGTGATGCCGCGGACTTGTTGTTTACGCGAAGGTACGCGTCGAGAAACGGGCCGATGAGCCACGGCCAGATCGTCCCGTTGTGATAGGCCTGATCGCGGTCGAATTGAATGCCCGAATACTTGCCTCGATAGCCCGGCTCATACGGAGCAAGCGTTCGCAACCCGACGGGCGTAAGCAGTTCTCTTCTGACGACCTCCACGACGGCCCGCTGCTGATCTTCAGACAACGGCGAGTGCAAAAGCGAGACGGCGAAAATCTGATTGGGTCTGCACGATGCGTCGCGCGAGCCGTCCGTCAGAACAACGTCCGCAAGTCCCTTAAACGCACTGAGCCAGAACGCCCGCGTGAAGCTGATTTTGACCTTCGCGGCGAGATCGGTTTCGCCCAGCAGCATCAGTGCGTTGTACCAAAGTGCGTTGATTTCGACTGCTTTTCCGTGCCTGGGCGTGAAGACGGTGTCGCCTTGTTTGGCGTCCATCCACGTAAGCTGCGTCGTCGGATCGCCGGCGGTTATCAGGCCGTCGGCTTCGTCCATTTTGATATTGTAGCGCGTGCCCACGCGATAGCCTTCGACGATCTCTCGGCACGCGGGCTCGAGAATACTTTCGAAGGTGTCTCGGTCGCGCGAGATGCGAAGATAGTCGTGGGCCGCCTGAATGAACCACAGACTCGCATCCGCCGTATTGTATTTCGGCTCGTTCGTGTAGTCGTCGAAATAGTTCGGCACCATGCCCTGACTGACGTGCCCTGCGAACACGCTCAGCACCTGCCCGGCCTGTTGAAATCGACGCGTCGAAAGCAGCAAGCCCGGCAGCGCGATCATAGAGTCTCGGCCCCAGTCACTGAACCAATGGAAGCCCGCCATGATCGTCGTGCCCGGGCTGTTGTGCACCTTTCGCTTCGCAAGAAAATCCGATGCCGCCCGCGCAAGTCTCTGCTGTTTCGGCGTCGGCATCGTCGGCACGGCCATGCCCTGCGAATGCCGCTTTCGCTCCGTTTCAAACTCCATGACTTCCAGCGGCGAATCAGACAGACCCGCCCAAAGCGTGAGGGTCTGAGGCGCGATCACGGTCCACTTATAATGGCCGGGCGTGAACAGGTCCTCGTGATCGTCCTGGCCGCGTTCGGTTTCGGTTGGGTAGGTGTGCCCGTACCACCAGTCGGGGCGCGACTCGAATGAGCCGCCTTGGTCGGCACGCATGTTCAGGCGAAGTTTGTCGAGCGCGACGCTGATGTTGCTGCCCGACTGGCTGAGTTGATACACTCTTTCGGGAGAGCGTTTGATGGTGGCGTGAAAATCTCGCAATGCGACAAACGGCTGAACGCGAAGCGCGACTGTTTTGTGCGGGCCCGGATCGACTGAGTAGCGAATACCGACGACGGATTTCCCCCAGGCGAGCAGGACTTCTTTGACGACTTTCACGCCGTCGAATTCGTATTCCCATCGCGGAATGTCATCGAACGAGAAGCGGCGTAGATAGCGGTCGCCGCGCGGGATGACGAGCTTGTCAAAATAGTTGACGGAGAGTTCGATCGCGGTCGCCTGGTCGGCGATCGAGATGGAATCGGCGACGCGGGAAAGCGCCATCACCCGGCCGACGGGCGGAACCGTTGCCGCCACCAGCAGGCCGTGGTAACGACGCGTGTTGCACCCTGCGATTGTTCCCGATGCGAACCCGCCCGTGCCGTTGGTCAAAAGCCACTCGCGGCCGATCCAAGGCTCAAGCTCTCCATACGTTTCGAAGCTGTATCCTGACATATTACTCATTATCGTAACAGGTGATGCGTTCTTTATAAAAAACGCTCAACACTGCTGACCTAGGGTATTGCCCGATCATGTCGCAAAGTGACTCCAGATCGGTCCGCTCATTAGACAGTTGTGTGGACTGAGTCGTGAGGTTTCATCGCATTTCAAAACCCCCAGTCACAGATTTACCCCAACACGCCCGACCAACTTGCGTCCTAGTATTGGCCATGTCGCAATCGAAAACGTCCAGCAAGAAAGCCTCGTCCCACCACGCTCAAGCACCGAACATCGCCACGCTGAAGCCGCTTCGCGACTCAGGCTATGTGTTCAGGTCCGTAAAGGATGAGCTTCGTCAGAACACGATCAAAAAACTTCGCGCGGGCGAAGATCTGTTTCCCGGCATCCGCGGATACCGCGAAAGCGTCATCCCACAAATCGTCAACGGCCTTCTTGCAAAGCATGATCTGCTGTTCCTTGGATTACGTGGCCAGGCGAAAACACGCATCCTGCGACTCTTGCCCACGCTGCTGGATGAGTGGATTCCCACCCTCGTCGGCACGGAAATCAACGATGATCCGATGGAGCCCGTGACCACTGCGGGCAAGCGGATCGTCGCAGAAGAGGGTGACGACGCCCGCGTGGAATGGATTCATCGCAGCGACCGATATCACGAAAAACTGGCGACGCCCGACGTAACGATCGCCGACCTCATTGGCGAAATTGATCTGGTCAAGTACGCGCAGGGAAAGTTCCTTTCCGACGAAAGCACGATGCATTACGGCCTGATTCCGCGCTCCAATCGCGGCATCTTCGCCATCAACGAATTGCCCGATCTCGCGCCGCGAATTCAGGTCGGCCTGTTCAACGTCCTCGAAGAACGTGACATTCAGATTCGCGGCTATCCGGTTCGACTTGATCTCGACGTCTGCCTGGTTTTCAGTGCCAACCCCGAGGATTACACGAATCGAGGAAGAATCGTCACGCCCCTCAAAGATCGAATCGGCACGGTCATTCGCACGCACTATCCAGAGACGATCGAAGAGGGTCTGCAGATCGTGGCAGACAATGCATTTGTCGTGCGGACGGATTCGGGCGTCACGGTGACAGTGCCGCCGTTCCTGATGCAGATTACGGAGCAGGTCGTTCGCCTGGCGCGAACCAGCCCGCACGTGTCGCAGGCGTCGGGCGTGTCCGTTCGAACCAGCATCGCAAACGCGGAAATGGTGGTCAGCAATGCAGAGCGGCGCGGCATTCTGACGGGCGAATCGCACGTGACGGCCCGCGTGTCGGACTTGCAGCACCTGGTCGCGAGTTGCCGGGGCAAGATTGAAATGAGCCTGGGCGACGACGACGCTGCGGAAGATAAGCTCGTTGCATCACTCGTCGGCGAGGCCGTCAAGGCGACGTTCAACAAAGTCGCGGACATGAGTGACTATGAGATGATCATCGAAGAGTTTGCAAATAAAGTGACGTTCCCCAGCAGCGACGAAATGGCCGCCAAGGAGTTCGTCGCCAACATGAAGGCGATCAAGCCGCTGCCGAAACTCGCGGCGTCACTCGCAGAGGAACTCACGCTCGACTACACCGACGACGGCGTGATGGCGGCGATGGGCGAGTTCATCCTCGAAGGCCTGTACGTGAACAATCGCCTGAGCAAGTTCGATCGCGGCGGCAAGACGTTCTTTAAGCGGTAACCCGCTTTGGTTTAACGGCTCAGAGGTCTTCCTGACCGATTGCGTTACCGCCGAACGGTTGACGTCGAACGGTTGACGTCGAACGGTTGACGTCGGGGGCGAATTCATAAGACTGATCGGACGCATGGCGTTCTTCGCAAAAACGTTCGACAAGCTCAAGCAGGCGCTCAAAAAGACGGCGGAGGTGCTCAACACCGACGTCCGCACGCTCTTTGTTCCAGGGCGTCAAATTGACGATGGGTTTCTTGAAGAACTCATTGCCAAATTCATCCAGAGCGACATGGGCGTTTTGCGGGCGGAGAAAATTGTCGGCGAGATTCGCGACCGCTGGCGACTGGGCAAGATCAAGAACGCCGAACAGGCGGAGCAGGTCGTTCGCGAGGAGATGGTTCGCGGATGGGAGTTGCCCGAAAAGCGCGAGCTGCGGTTCACCACAAGCGGCCCGACGGTGATCATGGTGGCGGGTGTGAACGGCGCGGGCAAAACGACGTCGATTGCGAAGTTGTGTCATCTGCTAAAGAACGAGATGGGTAAAAAAGTGCTTCTTGCAGCGGGCGATACGTTTCGTGCGGCGGCGGTGGAGCAGCTTTCGATCTGGGGCGAGCGCAACGGCGTGGACGTGATCAAGCACAAGACCGGCGCGGACCCGGCGGCGGTGGCGTATGACGCGTGCGAGGCGGCG
>JBBQKP010000179.1:0-6934 GCA_038326995.1 Tepidisphaerales bacterium | reverse complement strand
AGAAGGCAAATGATCGTCCGACTCGTCAAAACCTTTCGTTTCGAAGCCGCCCACGACCTGCCCTGCTTCCCGCCGGGCCATAAATGTCGACGCCTCCACGGCCACTCCTTTCGCTTCGACGTCATCGTTCAAGGTGAGGTGGATCCGAAGATCGGCTACCTCATCGACTACGGCGACATCAAGCAGATCTGCGACCCCATCGTCAAACAGCTCGATCATTATTACCTCAACGATATCCCGGGCCTGTCGATCTCCACCAGCGAGATGATCGCCGTCTGGCTTTGGAACAAGATCAAGCCTGAGCTCGCGATGCTCGACGAGATCGTGGTGTACGAAACCTGCACCAGCGCCTGCCACTACCGCGGGAAATAACCCTCGGAGGATTCTGTGCGTCCGCCGGTTTACGCAAGCGAAAACGGGAGCGGACAGTACGTGACGAGGCTGAAGTTTGGGCAAACCGTTCTTGAGTAGGTTCAGCCGAGATTTTGCGCCGATTTAACGCGATTCGCCGCCACTGACCACCATTTTGCACCCGTTTACCACCCATTTTCCGGCGCTCGTTTTCCTCATCCCTCGGCCCATCCTCCGATCACCACTCACCTTACGCCGCCATCACTCGCCCCGGCCGGACTGAAATAAGCACATTTGAGATCGACTTTGAGCTTCGGACCGAGGTCGATGTCACCTGTCCCATTCGCGCACCAGCGCTTCGATGCGGGCGCACGAATACAAAGCGCCGGCGACGAATCTGACGCAATTTTAAACGAGCGAAATAAGACGAGCCGGAAGCGTAAGCGACGGGTGACGCATTCTCTTAAGAAACACGCCCGCGAAGCGCGCGAGAAATTTGTCGCAATCTCAAACGAGCCCGAAGCGTAAGCGAGGGGTGATGTATTGTCTTTGCGAACACGCCGAATGACTTCGATTGCTTGGTCCGTCGCTGACGCAGGCAGGCGACGCGGGCTCGCGCCCGCGGCGAAACAAGAACGCGTCTCGCTCATCCGCATTCGCAGCCGACACGATTCGCTGCGTTACAACGCCATTCGTTGCCGGACGATGTCGTCAAACGATGTCGTCGGGCGATGTCGACAAACGATGTCGCCAAACGATGTCGTCGGCCGTTTGATCTGGTAAAATCATCAGCACTATGGGAAGACAATGGCTCCACGCCAAGAGACTGGTTGCCGGGCTCAAAAAGGGCAAGACCAACAGCAAGATGGTCCGCGAGATTACGCTCGCCGCGCGGGGCGGCGCGGACCCGTCCATGAATGCGCGGCTGTTCGCGTCCATTGAAAAGGCGAAGAAGGAAAGCGTTCCCAAGGACGCCATCGTGCGAGCGATTGCCAAGGGGGCGGGTACGGGCGACGAGAAGCTGACGCTGGAGCACGTCGTATATGAGGGCCGCGCGCCGCATAACGTGCCGGTGATCGTCGAGGTGTTTACGGACAACGTGCAGCGAACTGCGCCGGAGATTCGCGTGCTGTTTCGCAAGGGCCAGCTGGCGACTTCCGGCGCCAACAAATTCGTATTCGACAACGTCGGCCTGGTCGAGGCACATCACCCGGATTCAAACACGGACCTGGAGACGGCAGCGATCGAAGCCGGTGCGAACGAAGTGCAGACGCTCTCGCGCGAACAGAATGACGACATTCCTAAAGATGCGGCCGGCGCGAAATTCATCTGCGACCGCACCGAAGTCGGCACGGTTTCCAAGTGGCTCCTGGCCAACGGTTGGACGGTGATCACCAGCGAGATCGGCTTCGTCGCGAACGTATTCAGCGAACTGACCGAAACCCAACAGGAGGAAGTCGGCGAGTTCCTGCACTTGCTGGATGAACACGAGGACGTGCACCGCGTGTGGGCCGCGGTGAAGTGAGCGGTGAAGCGTAGGGCCATTCTGCCAATGTGTACGCTGGCGACGAACGCCGACGGCCGCGCTCGCAGATCCGACACGAGCTACCACCTGCCGTCGCGTAGCAGACAATTGCGACGATGGTGCCCTGGACGATCGAGCCCCGGACCATTGAGCCCTGGACGATCGAACCGTGGACGATCAAGCCCTGTTTGCAACTAAACCAAACCCGCACCAACACGCCCGGGTATGAACCGGACAGTGAAGGCCAGACTCTACTGTTCTTCCGGCGGGAACTCGACGTTCGCAAAAACTTCGGCGTGGATGAGTTCGATGCCCAGTGAACGCAATCGTGTACTGACATCGAGTCCGGTTCGCGCATCGAAGAGCCAGGTGCCGTCCTTCTGGCGAAAATAGGTCTCAATCATCGGCGTACGTTGTGAGATCAGGACGTACTCTTCGAATTCGGGAATCAAACGATAGTCGGCGAACTTCTCGCCGCGATCGGTGGACTCGGTCGAGGGTGAGAGGACTTCGACAATCAGCTTCGGATTGGTGATCGTATGTCGACGCTTGTCGTTTTCGTCGAAGACGGTCGGGCCGCAAATGACCAGCGCATCGGGATAGCGATAGCGGACTTTCTTTCCCGGGCGGACTTTGAGATTGCTGTCGTAGACGCGGCAAGGTTTGCCTTTGAGGGCGGTGCGGAGTTCGCCAAGCACGTTCGTCCCGATCAAGCTCGCCGACTCGGATCCGCCCGACATGTCGATGATTTCACCATCGACGAACTCGTGCTTGGTCCCGGCCGCGAACTCGAAGTCGAGATACTCGGCAGCGGTCATCCGCCGGGGGTGTTCAACAGGCTGTGTCATCGATTCCTACTATAGCCAAAAGGTCGGGACAGAGTACGAGTAATTGCTATTGGTTTTTGTCGTGTGAGTGTGCCGCGAAACTGCGGCGAAACTGCGATCCAACTGTCATCACTCCATCACGATCGGCGGCAACGGGACGTCCAGTGCCGCACAGGTTGCTCGCAGAAGCTCGGCCTCTTCGACGTTCAGTTGATTGTCACACGCCACGACCGCGGCGGCGGCTTCGATGACGCGACGCTTCAAGGGAGGCGACGCGTGACGAAGCAGCGAAAGCGCCTGCCCGAGTTCGCGAAGGTCGGTAGTCGTTCGGCGGACTGGCATCTCACCGGCCGACAGAACGCGCAGGCCGCTTTCGTACGCTTCTGCGGTGTCAAAGTCACACCGCTCGGCCAGGGCGGCGAGCAACACGCCCGCGGGCTTTCGAACCTGCGACATGGATGACAATCGGACCTCGGACGGATGATTCGCTTCACGCAGCAACTGGTGATCGATCGTCTTATACAGCGCGAGCTCGAAGGGCGTGAGGATGCGGTCGGCCTCACCCACGGCACGGGCCATGCGGCGAAAGTCGTTGAGCTGCGTCGGCGACATCGATCGCAATGCGGGCGTGCACAAATCGAGCAGCGGAAGCCGCAGCGACGCCTGGAGCTGTTGAGTCACACTCAAATACTCGGCCATCAATTGCGCGGTGGGCGGATCAATGTCGCTAACCAGCTGCAGCTGCGTCTGGGCGAGCATGGCGTCCTTGCCGACGACGAGCGACAGGACGGCAGCGCGCGCGGTGTACGCGTCGCGAGCGGCGTTCTGAAGGACGGCGGGTAATGCGTTGAGCAAATCCTGCGAGCGTGCGATCATCGAAGGGCCTGTCGTGCCGGCGGATTCGACGAGCTGGCGCGGCCGCTTTTGCACTTTGGGCTCGGAGACTCTTTCGCTACCGGAGGCGCGACTGGTCGCCGAGAAGCCGGGCTGATTGAAGCCGACGGCGACGTCGCCGTACGCACGCTCACGCGGCTGGGGTGCGGACTGAATCGACTGCGGATCGAGCGAAGCGGCGAAGCTGGCGTCGATGGCTTTGATCCGATCGATGATGGGCGGATGCGTCGCCATGAGATTGGCCAGGAATCCGCCGACGGGCCGGGCGAAGAAAAGGTGCGAAGCTTCGGCGGCGTGTGAATTGGCGATGGCGGAGCCGCTGATGGGAGAGCCACTCTTTTCGGAGTTTGAAGTCAGCTGGCCGATCTTTTTCAAAGCGCCGCCGATTCCGCCCGGGTTGCGAGTGAACTGGACGGCCGACGCGTCGGCGAGGAATTCGCGTTGTCTGGAGACGGCCGCCTGGATGAGCTGGCCGAAGAAGAAACCGACGTAGCCGATGATCATCATGGCGATGCCGAAGGCGAAGATGGCGAGGACTGCGCCCGCGCCGTCCTTGCTGCTGCGCGACGTTTGCCGCGGCGCGAATCGAAGGACGTAGTAGCCCACGATGCCGATGGCCATGATGCCGAAGTTCCAGCCGATGAGGCGAAGGTTGAGGCGCATGTCGCCGTTGAGGATGTGGCTGAATTCGTGTGCGACGACGCCCTGAAGCTCGTCGCGTGAGAGCTGTTGCACGCAGCCCCGCGTGACGCCGATGACGGCATTCTCTGGCCTGAGTCCGGCGGCGAAGGCGTTGATCGTCTCGTCGGGCAGCATGTACACACGCGGCACGGGTACGCCCGAAGCGATCGCCATCTCTTCGACCACATTCAGGATGCGGCGGTCTTGTTCATCGTTGCTTTGCGGCGAGACCAGCTGCCCGCCGAGCTCTTCGGCGAGCTTTCCGCCGTCGCCGCCCAGGCTGGCGATTTTGTAGAGCATGCACAGGCCGATCAAGACGAGCGTGCCGATTGTGATCAGCACGAAGACGGCAGGATCAAATGTGACGGCGGCGGAGGGTTTATTTTTGTCAGCGGAATGTCCGGCGACAAACAGCAGAAGCCCGACGGCGTTCATCGATAGCACCACGCCGACGACAGCCAGGGTGTAGAGCAATACGAGCTTACCGGTATTTTTCCGGGCGTTGTCTTGTCGGGCGAAGAAATCCATCGCGTGTGATGATAAGGCGATGCGTCACGTGATGCGATAGGCAATCAACACGGTCAGAAGAAGCAAGCGGCCGGGCTCATGGCAATTCAAGGTTTGTCGCATCGTCCAGCCTGGCCGCGTACGCTCTTCGAGCGGCGGCGGCGGTCGGCCAATCCTCACCCGCGATAAAGCCCAGGCTGCGATCAGGCCCGGCCGACATCAGGATAAACGGCTGTGTGGCGCGTGGGGATTCGTCGCCGTCAATATTCCCGCTGTTGTTGACGTCGCCCATAATCCATGCGAAGCGATCGCGACCGAGAAGGCCAAAGCCAAGAACCGTCGGCGTGCCCGCACTGACGCCTTGAAACGCGTCACCGTTATCGCCGGCGTTGTACTGCGAGATGACTGCGGTCAGGGGCGCTTGAAACGTAATGTACGCATTAGGCGAACGGACGTTGGTTTGATTAGACCGGCGTGGGTAGTAAAGAATGGGATTGCCCGCGGCGTCGAGAATCACGCCGCCGCGCAGGGTGAATCGGTCGACGTTGATGTACGGGCCTTTGGTGGGTCCGCCGGGCGAGGAGATGTTGGCACGGGAGGCGAGCTTGAAGCCCGGTCCGTCGACGCCGTCGCCGCCATTGAAAGTCGCCAGAAGGGCCCAACCCGCGCCAATGGGACCAGACGTGCGATCAACGGTGGCGATATAGATCGGGGCTGCGGTGCCCTGAATGGCGAGCGAGCCGATCGGGAAACTCGTGGAAGTGTTCGGAGTAAGCGCGGGATTTGGATTGCCAGATACGTAAATTGCATCGAGCGGGCCGGCGAGCTTCAGGCCCAGGAGACACGCGCCGGGGATGTCTGAATCAAAGCGAGGGATGTCGCCGAAGTCTGCACGATACGATTCGATGCCGGTAGCGATGAGAGAAAGCTGGGCCTTGAGTCGGGTCTGGTCGGCCTGTCGATTGGCACGCAGGAGCATGGGCACGAGCAGGCCCGCGAGGATGAGGATGATGCCCATGACCACGATCAGCTCGAGAAGAGTGAACGCATATCGCCGACGTGAAAATTGATTGGCGCGGTGGTTCATGTCCAAAATTCTTTGTTGCTATTCATGGCCTTCAATTCGTCACGGCAAACCTGACACCAGACCTGATTACTTATACTGCTTAGAACTGATTAGAACCTGCCGAAGTTGGTGATGTCGTCACCGGTGCCGTACACGCGATCGCGACCTGGCGAGATGAGGATATAGCGGTCTTTGTTGCGGGCGGCGTTGGTAATAGGGTTACGGAAAAAGGAATAGCCCTGGTTTGCGTTGTCGCCGACGAAAGAAGCGTTGCCACTATTGACCGATGTCAAACCATGACGGGCGGGTAGGACGAGGTTGTCCGGGCGTGACTGATTGAGTCCGATCGCGGCGGCGGTGTAGCCGACCACCGTGTTGAGGTTGTAAGCGCTGGTGCTTTCGAAGTTGGTTACGATGGTGTTGCTGGTGTCTGTCGGAGACGACGGATTGGTTTGGACACCCAAACGCGAACGCAGGTACAGAATGGGCATCGGATCGCCGAAGCGGTCGACAAATTCCGGGATGATGGTGTCGTTGGCCGAGCCCGATTCGTCGGTAAAGAGGCCAGTCTGAGCAGTCGTCGGGCCGTTAAAGGAAAGGTTGACGGTATCGAGGTAAGCGGTGGTTCGCCCGAGCCGTCCGGGGTTGAGCGAGGCAGGGCCTTGCCCGACGGTCGAGGGGTCGTAGCCAAGCGCGAAATTCGGTGCGGTGCCAGTGGGACGGAGTCCGCCGAGCAAGCCCAGCACGAGATTTTCGCTGCCGGTGATTCTGGCAACAGAGTTTGCGACATTACCTGTCGTGAAGGGGGTGTTGGCAAAGCCCGTCGCGGCGACGGCGGCGAAGCCAGTGAAGCCGGTCGTCCCGCCGCTCTTGGGCGTGACATTGGCAATCTGGCTATCGCTGAACGGGCCTGGATAGGCGCGGAAGTCGGTATGGTAGCGGTTGATAGCGGAGTCGAGCTGATTGATGAACGCCAGAGTGTCGGCCTCACGCGCCCGCGTCCGCACGGTGCTGACCACCGGGACGAGAATCCCCGCCAAGACGACGAGAATACCAATCGCCACTAGAAGCTCGATCAGGGTG
>JBBQKP010000178.1:0-6958 GCA_038326995.1 Tepidisphaerales bacterium | reverse complement strand
GGACGCGCCGATTCCCGCGCCGCTGCTGGTCGAAGGGCAAAAGCCTTCCGGACTGGGCCGCGTGATTTATCAGTTCGTGCTTCCGCTTGATCGCAGCAGGATCAAAACGCCGCCCCGGCCCACGACAAATTCCGTCGAAGCAACTTCTAAACCAGCAAAGATCTCCCCATGACCCTGGTCATCAAGACCGTCAACCTCACCAAGCGCTACGGCTCACTCGTCGCCCTTTCCAATCTCAACCTCGAGGTCGAGGAAGGCGATTGTTTCGGCTTCATCGGACCCAACGGCGCGGGCAAGAGCACGACGATGAAAATCCTCGCGACACTGTTGCAGCCGACCTGGGGCGAGGCACGCGTGTGCGATTTCGTCGTCGGTTATCAGTCGCGACAGATTCGCCCGCTCATCGGTTACGTGCCCGACTACTTCGGTGCGTACGAGGACATGGTCGTTCGCGAGTACCTCGAATTCTTCGCCGCCGCTTACAACATTCACGGCACGGCACGCAACAAGGTCGTCGACGATGTGCTTCAACTCACCGATCTTTCTTACAAACATGATTCGCCCGTCGACGGACTCTCTCGCGGCATGAAACAGCGCCTCTCCATCGCGCGAACGCTGCTGCATGATCCGAAGCTGCTGCTGCTGGACGAACCCGCGGGCAACCTCGATCCGCGTGCCAGAATTGAACTGCGCGAACTGCTCAAAACACTTCGAACGATCGGCAAGACGATTTTGATTTCGTCGCATATTTTGCCCGAATTGCAGGACATGTGTAACAAGGTCGGCATCATCGAGCAGGGCGAACTTAAGTATGCGGGGCCATGGACGGACATCGTGCGAAAGGCGCGGACCGGCAAGATCATCAATGTCGGCGTCGCGCATAATGCGACCAGCGCCGCGGCACTGCTGGCGCAGGATGCCGCCGTCGTGTCGGCCGTCGTGAAAGAACACTTCATCGAAGTCACGCTGCACGAAGTCGCGGACGATTTCTCGTTCCTTGCCGCCAAACTCATCGCCGGCGGATACAAGCTTACGCTGTTTAGAGAAGAGGAAGTGAACCTCGAAACCGCCTTCATGCGACTGACCAAGGGCATGGTTCAGTAGAAACATCCGACATAGGCTGTCGATTGAAACTGTCGATTTCGTACGAACGTTAAAACATGCCCGGCATCCTCACTTATCTCTGGCGGCTATTTCCCGGCAACCCGATTCTGCTTCGGGTGGTGGCCATGGGAAGCAAGCGCACACGCGACCTGATCATTCGATGTATTTATCTCGGCGCACTCGTGGTGATCGTGCTGGTTTCGCTCGCGGGTGTCGGCTCGTCGGCCGGGAATGATCTGGCGAAACTAAGCGACGCGTCGACGAAAATTTTTCAGACGCTCAGCTACCTGCAGCTCGCGTTCGTCGCGCTGCTCGCGCCGATTTTCACCGCGGGCGCGATCTCACAGGAAAAAGACAGCCAGACCTATGACGTGCTTCTGGCGACGCCGCTCACTAATGCGCAGATCGTCTTCGGGTCGCTTTTCTCAAGGCTCTTTTTCGTATTCGCGCTGCTGCTCAGCGGCGTGCCGATCTTCTCCATCACACAGATATTCGGCGGCGTCGCGTTCGGCGACGTCGTGCAGTCCGTCACCATCGCGCTCGTCACCGCGCTCTTCACCGGCTCACTCGCAGTCGCCATCGCGACGTTCAAAATCGGCACGCGGCAAACGATCTTCAGCTTCTATCTTTTCAACATCGCCTATCTTGTGGGGCTGTATTTGCTGGCCCAGCTTCCACAGATGCGAATCCCACGCGTCGGGCCCGACGGCGGCCCGATCGGCGGCCTCGGCGGGCCGTCAAACATCTCCTGGCTCGCGGCGTTTCATCCGCTTCTCGCATTGCAAGTCGTGCTCGAGCCTCTGAAATTCACGCCGCCCACCGCGAGCCAGCTTTCGCCAACGCTCTCGCGCTGGCCGATATCGTGGGCGCTGACCAACCCTGTCGGCTTTTTCATTTCGCTCTCGACCTTTCTCAGCATCATTCTTGTGCTGCCTTCGGTCGTATTGCTCAGGCGAATCGCCCAGAGCTCGACGACGTTCATCAACGGAATTTTTCGAAAACTCAAAATCGCCAAGAACAGCTCGACACGCACGCCGCGCGAAGTCTGGAACAACCCGATCGCCTGGCGCGAGGGCAGCACCAACGCGTCGGCCGCGCGGTCGGTGTTTATTCGATACGGGTTTATTCTGATCGGCATCGCCGCTGCTGGGATGTTGATCGTCGCACACTCCACCGAGGCGGGAACGCCCGCGCGGTTCATTGACGCGGGAAGTTTCGACCCGTTGAACAACACACTGCTGCTACGCGGCACGGGCGGCACGACGCTCATGGTCGACGACGCGACGTCTGTCCGAATTTTGCGTGATGAGTTCGATGCCAACGGCAATCGGCTCTGGCAGGCCGCGGGACGAGGCGAGCTGAATCGCCGGTTCGAAATCGCCAATGTCGCAACGCAAACACGCGGGACGGTTCAGTACGCCCGCTCGATCGATCTGACAGAAATTCCCAGGCAAGTATCGACGACCTCGGCCCGGAGGTTTCTGCTGGGGCTCGTGCTGCTCCAAGCCGTCGCGATTTTGCTCATCATCACCAACGCCGCCGCAAGCACTGTCACGCGCGAAAAAGAAGACGGCACGCTCGACCTGCTTTTGTGCACGCCCATCACGAGCCGCTATTACATGTGGGGCAAGGTGCGCGGCCTGATTAGTTACGTGCTTCCTCTCATCGTCGTTCCCGTCGCAAGCTGTGGACTGTTCATCGCCATGGACGCGCTGCGATTTATCAAATCTGAAATCACCGGCAATGATTTTGTCGTCAGGCCCGAGGCGATCATCCTCCTTCCGCCGCTGCTCATTGTCGTCGCGGCGTTCGCGGCCATCACTGGCATCTACCTCTCACTCGCACTTCGCACGACCGTACTCGCGGTTATGAGCAGCGTCGGCATCGTGCTTGGCGTGTGCGGCGGCCTGGCGTGGTGCGGCTGGGGAATGCTCGGCAACAGTTCCAACCCAATCGCGCTCGCCTTGGGGAGCTTCAGTCCGTTCACAGTCATTTCGATGCTGATTGCGCCCGAGTCGCTCAACACCGCGCTGATCAACCCGCCCGAATCCGCGGCGATGCGCGGGACCATCTTCGTCACCACCGCCGTCGCGATCGCCGCGTATGCGGGCGGGCTTTATTACGCGTACATCAGCATGGTCAAGAATTTTGATATGACGATCCGCAAGCAGTCGCGATAGTAGTTCTTCAAGGACCAAAGAGAGACCCACAGCGCATTTGACGACTAAGTTCGCGTAGCCCCGGACGTAATGATAGTCTGAACAAACATTTTAGTGCCGGACATTGCACGTGGCTCGGTGCGACACTGAAGGAAATTCATGGCGCGAAAGCGAAAGACTACTCCTGGGCCGTATCTTTCGCACCTTGAGTTGTTGCGCAACCACGTTCCAGATCAGAATTGTTATCCGTACAACCTGCCAGCATTTCAGGGGCTGACCAAACTATTTTTCCACCCAAAAGTCACGTTCCTCGTTGGAGAAAACGGATCGGGCAAGTCTACGCTGCTTGAAGCGATCGCAGTCGAGTACGGATTAAACCCTGAAGGCGGAAGTCGAAATTTCAATTTCGCGACGCGGCCGTCGCACTCGACCTTGAATGGATGCATCTCGCTTGCGAAAAAGGCGACGCCTCGCGATAGCTTCTTCCTTCGCGCAGAGAGTTTTTACAATGTGGCGACTGAGATCGATCACCTGGGTGATGGTCTGATCGATTCATACGGCGGAAAATCACTGCACGAGCAATCGCACGGCGAGTCGTTTTTCGCACTTTTCAAAAACAGGTTTCGAGGTAACGGGCTCTACTTTCTCGATGAGCCGGAGGCTGCACTATCGCCTAATCGGCAGCTTTCGTTCCTGGCCCTGCTGCACGATTTTGTGCACGACGGCGCACAGTTTGTCATCGCCACGCACTCTCCAATTATCCTGGCCTATCCCGATGCTTTGATTTACCAGTTGGACGCTCGGGGTATTCGCGAAATCGCTTACAAAGAAACCGAGCATTATCGCGTCACCAGAGGATTTCTCGTCAATCCCGATCGATCGCTTTCTGAGCTGTTAGCGATTAGAGAAACCAGAGATTTGGAATGCGAAAAGAATGAGCCGTAGGAGTCCATGACGACTCACTATAGAAGAGTTTCCAGATGAGAAGTCGGCCATCCACCGCCGATGTCTGGCCCGTCGGGCAGGACATTTTCTTCCTGAAATCGAAGATGAAATGTCGTGTTCGGACGGACGGCAAGCGACTCCGCAGCTTGAGCTCCCAACGGCAATTGCAAGTACCCGCTTACTTAGTCCGCAACTCATTTGATGCGGGTCGCAATACAGTTTTCCGCCGGAGAACCGAAAGTTTTTAGCAAAAGCGTCACCGAGTGACTCCCTCCAATATCGCAAGTGGGAAAGTATTTGGATTTATATGATTCGATCTGCAGTCGGTTGGAACCTTGCAAAAGACCCACGGCGATAGCCGTGGGTCTTTTATTTGTAGAACGAATTGATCGCAGAACGATCGCAGGTCGGCTTTAGTACATGCCGCCCATGCCACCCATCCCGCCCATGCCACCCATGCCGCCGCCACCACCTGCGGGCGCTTCGGGCTTATCTTCCTTGATCTCGCTGATGATTGCTTCGGTCGTGAGAAGCAAGCCCGCGATGCTCGCGGCGTTCTCGAGTGCACAGCGTTCGACCTTCGTCGGAACGATGACACCCGACTTGATCAAGTCGCCGTAGACGTGTGTCAGGGCGTTGTAGCCGAAGTTGGTGTCGGCCAGATTTTCCTTGACCTTCTGCGCGACGACTGAACCGTCGACGCCTGCGTTTTCGCTGATCTGTTTGAGCGGCGCTTCGACGGCGCGGCGAACGATCTCCATGCCGACCTTCTGGTCGTCGTTGACCGCGTTCTTGGCGAGCTTGTCCAGACACTTGGCTGCGGCGCGGATGACCGCAACGCCGCCGCCCGGAAGGATGCCTTCTTCGACGGCCGCGCGGCACGCATGCAGTGCGTCTTCGACGCGGGCCTTTTTCTCTTTCATCGCGACTTCTGTCGCTGCGCCGACATGAATCTGCGCGACGCCCCCGGCCAGCTTGGCCAGACGCTCCTGCAGCTTCTCCTTGTCATAATCGCTCGAGGTCGAGTCGATTTCGTGCTTGATCTGTTCGATTCGGCCCTTGATGGCCTTATCGCTTCCGGCGCCTTCGATGATCGTGGTGTTGTCCTTGTCGATACGCACTTTCTTAGCGCGGCCGAGCTGGCCGATTTCGACGGTCTCGAGCTTCAGACCCAGTTCTTCGAAGACCGCGGTTCCGCCGGTCAGCACGGCGATGTCTTCCAGCATCGATTTGCGTCGATCGCCAAAGCCCGGGGCCTTCACCGCGGCGACCTTGAGGATGCCACGCAGCTTGTTCACGACCAGAGTCGCCAGGGCTTCGTCCTCGACGTCTTCGGCGATGATCAACAGACTCTTGCCGGCCTCGGCGACTTTGCTGAGCACCGGAACGAAATCACGTGCGGACGAAATTTTCTTTTCGTAAATCAGGATGTACGGGTCTTCCAGGATCGCTTCGCTGGTCGTCATATTGGTGACGAAATGCGGCGAGGCGTAGCCCTTGTCGAACTGCATGCCCTCGACGAGCTGGATCGTGGTGTCGAGCGACTTGCCTTCTTCGACGGTGATGACGCCGTCCTTGCCGACCTTGTCCATCGCCTCGGCAATCAGCTTGCCAATTTGCTCGTCCTGGTTGGCGCTGCAGGTGCCAACGACGGCGATTTCCTTGGAGCCCGAGACCGGGCGTGAAATCTTTTTCAGTTCTTCGACGATCGCGTTCACTGCGAGCGTGATGCCGCGCTGAACCTGAGTAGCGTTGGCGCCCGAGGCGATGTTCTTCAGGCCCTCGGAGAAAATGGCCTCGGCGTAAATGGTAGCGGTGGTCGTGCCGTCGCCAGCGACTTTGCTGGTTCGCTCGGCGACTTCCTTGACCATCTGTGCGCCCATGTTTTCGTAGGGGTCTTCGAGTTCGATTTCCTTCGCGACTGTTACGCCGTCCTTGGTGACGGTCGGCGAGCCGAAGGATTTTTCGAGCACGACGTTTCGGCCCGACGGGCCGAGAGTAACTTTAACGGCGCGAGCGAGTTTTGCGACGCCTTTACGGATAGCCTCGCGGGCTTCCTGGTCGAATGCGATTTTCTTGGCAGCCATGTGAATTCCAGTTGAGAGTCGAGAGTGATGTGTTGAGAAAGAAAAATACTCAGGCAATCAGGGCGGTAAAAGTGCTGAATGAAATGCACGAGAAAGTCTTTGTGACGACCTTTGCTGCTTGTCCAGTCCTTTACTTTTTGGCCTGCGATTACAACTGCGTTAGTCCACGATCGCCAGCACGTCGTCTTCGGACATGATGATGATTTCTTCGCCGTCGAGTTTGATCTCAGTGCCGGCGTAGCTGGTGAAGAGAACCTGGTCGCCCTTCTTGACGGTAAACGTTGAGCGCTCGCCGTTATCGAGGCGCTTGCCGTCGCCGATGGCGAGCACGGTTCCGCGCTTGGGCTTTTCCTTGGCACTGTCGGGAAGGACGATGCCGGACTTGGTTTTGGTCTCGGCTTCGAGACGCTTGACGAGGATCTTGTCGCCCAGGGGACGCAGCTTGGCCATGTGATTTTTCTCCGAATGAAGTTAGATGTGAATGTGATGAGAAACGAAATGAAACGACTATTTTGTAATTTTTAAGACTGCTGTTCGACTAGCCCTATTCGACTAGCCTGGTCGGCCAGTGACCCGCGTATCGCCTTTGGATCACTCGGGCGAGGGTTTCGAGCAGCAGCGCCAGATCGACCGGCTTGCTCAGCACCGAGAAGACTTTCATCG
>JBBQKP010000177.1:0-7029 GCA_038326995.1 Tepidisphaerales bacterium | reverse complement strand
TGATCAATTCACTCAATTTCGTGTCAGGACTGTTGACGCTCTGGGCCGTCTCGCAGTGTGCGCGGTCGTGGCGTGCGCATCGGCTGGTCAGCGGCGTCGTCGTCGGGTTGCTGATGATCTTCGTCGTGCAGGCGATGGTGTATCGCTTTGTCGAATGGCCCGATCTGGTGGAGACGTGGAAGTCTCAGCGTGCGACATTCTTCGCCGAGCGCGGCTGGGCCGAGACGTCGTTCGCTGCGCAGCAGTTCGAGCGCAACATCACCAATCGCGCGTTGCTCGGTTTTTTCAACAGTCCCAACACGTACGCCGCCTCGGCACTGCTCGCCGCCTTCGTCACCATCGGAGTGATCGTGCAGCGCAAGAAGGACGGCGACGACACGGGCTGGGTCGCGCCGGGCCTGGTCGCACTCGTCGGCGGCGGACTGCTTCTCGCCTGGACCGGCAGCCGAACTGCGATGCTGGGCGGCGTCATCGGTGCTGGTGTATTTCTGCTTTGGTACCTGTTTCTTCGTGCACGGTCGCAACGCCTGTTTACCTGGCTGATCGCGGTCGGGCTTTTCGTTCTTGCTGGGATCGCCGTCATCAGCGTGGGCCTCTCGACCGGCGGGCTCGGCCAGGACAGCCTCACGTTTCGCTGGCGCTATTGGCTCGGCGCTTTCGACTTGTTCAAAAGCATGCCCTGGCTCGGCACGGGATGGTCCAACTTCGGCGCGGGGTATCTCATGCACCGCCTGCCCGTCGCCGCCGAAGAAATCAAAGACCCGCACAACGTCTTCGTGCGATTCGCGACAGAGCTTGGCGTCATCGGCTTTATGCTTTCCATCGCGTGGCTCGCGCTTCTAACATTCGCATTGTCCGTGCCGCGCCTTAGAAGCCAGCTTCATCGCCAATCCGTTCACTCGTACGTCCGGCCGATCGCGCCGCAAGGTCTGCTGTTCTTTTGCATCCTCGTCACGGGGCTGATGATTATCTTCGCCGTCGATCTGTCAGCCAATCCGCACTACGTGTTCATCGAAGTTCTTAAGCGTCTGCTGTTTGGTGGCGTGTTCGCGCTGGGGCTGATGACGACGTGCGTGCGAATCTCTAACGCCCAGGCGCAGCTCGACATTCGCCCGTCTCCGTGGATCGTGTGGACGACCGTGGTCGGTGTCGGCGTGTTTTTGCTGCACTCGATGATCGACATGGTCATGTTAGAAACGGGCCCGCTGCTGTTGTTCGCGGCCGTCGTTGGTTCGCTTGTCGGCATACGTTCGCGCAAGCCTCGGTTTGAGACCAGTGCCGCAAAGCGCGAAGCGTTAGTCGCCGGCGCGTCGCTCGTTGTTGTCGGCTCGCTGACGGTTCTCGCCGGGGTTCTTATTGTAATTCCGGTGATGCGCGCCGAGGCCGCCTCCGCCCGCGCGATCGAGCTCATGTCGCAATCGCGCCTCGCCGGCGCAGTCGAGTCGCTGGAGAAGGCTTCAAAGCTCTCGCCCGTTGCGAATTCTGATTTCCACGCCCGCACGGTCGAGCTGCTTCTTCTGATGCCCCCGCCGATTGCGACACGCGTGCTCGAAGAAATGAACGTCTTGATTCAGGCCGACCCGACGCGCTTCCAAAGCCATCTCGAGCGTGCCCGGTATCGTTTATCCAATGGCGTGCGCGATGCGAACGTGCTGGACGACTACACTCGCGTGGTCGCGCTCAATCCGCGTGACCCGCGACTTCGATTGGAGTTCGCGCAGCTGTTGCGGTCCGTCGGAAAAACATCCGAAGCGAACCAGCAGGTCCGCGCCGCGCTCGCGACCAACGACGCCTACGACCCCAACGAGCCGCGGCGTCTTTCCCCCGCAGAGGTGGATGAGCTGCGAGCGGTCCTGACGCGATAGCTGAGGCATCATCGTGTGCTACGCTCGAAGCGATGACGATTAGCTAGCATTCGACCAACGTTTACATAACACTCAAACGCTTGACATGAATTCACCTTCCTCCCCATCCAACATTGCCGAGTCAGGCTCCGTTTTGTCTGATCCTGACATCAACGCGCTCGACGACCTTCGCCGTGCATACAGCGCAATTCGCAGCGAACTGTCCAAGGCCATCGTCGGGCAATTGTCTGTCATCGACGAACTTCTTATCGCGATTCTTACGGGGAGCCACGCGCTGCTCGTCGGCGTGCCTGGGCTTGCCAAGACGCTGCTCATTTCTTCGATCGCGCAAACGCTGGATCTGGGCTTCAAGCGGATTCAGTTCACGCCCGATCTGATGCCCACCGACATCACCGGCACGGAGGTGATTCACCAGGATCAGGTGACGGGCGAGCGGTCGTTCAAGTTCCTACGCGGGCCTGTTTTTGCCAACGTGCTGCTGGCCGACGAAATCAACCGAACTCCGCCCAAGACGCAGGCATCACTCCTTGAGGCGATGCAGGAAAAGCGTGTCACCGTGGGCGGCGTGGATCACGCATTGCCTTTCCCGTTTTTCGTCCTGGCGACGCAGAACCCCGTTGAGCAGGAAGGCACCTATCCATTGCCCGAGGCGCAGCTCGATCGATTTTTATTCATGATCAAGGTCAATTATCCGACCGCACGCGAGGAGCTTCAGATCATGAAGGCCGCCACGGGCGCGGGCCTGGGCAAGCCGAACAAGGTTCTCAGCGCTGCCGACATCATCGCGTTGCAGCAGCTCATTCGGCGCGTGCCCATTGCCGAGCACGTGCTGCAATACGCGCAGCGAATTGTTTCATCGACGCGCGTGGGCACGCCTGACGCGCTGGATTTCTGCAAGCAGTTTCTGACATGGGGCGCTGGGCCTCGCGCGAGTTTGGGGCTTGTGCTTGCGGGCAAAGCTCGTGCCGCGATCGCCGGGCGAAGTTTCGTTGCGCACGAAGACATCGCTGCCGTCGCGCCGTCGGTGTTGCGCCATCGCATCATCTGTTCATTCACGGCCGCGTCCGAGGGTGTGAGCACGGACGACGTGATCACGCGGATTCTGCAGACGATCAAAAAGGACCAGAACTTCGAACAGCGGACGACTAATGAGCGAGGAGTGGCGTGAGCGAAGGGCTCAACCAAACACATTCCGACGCCCGATCTAGTGCCCGCTCAGATGAGTTGTCGCTTCTCGATTCGAGTGCGATCGCACAGGCCGCCGAGCTGGGCGTGATGGCGCGCCGAATCGTCGAAGGCGCGCTCTCGGGCGCGCATCGTTCGCCTTATCATGGCACGAGCGTCGAGTTCGCCGAGCACCGTCAATACGCGCCGGGCGACGACATTCGCCATCTCGACTGGAAGGTTCTGGGTCGAACCGATCGATACGTCATCAAACGCTATCAGCAGGAAACAAACTTCGCTTGCCATCTCTTGCTTGATGCGAGTTCGTCGATGTCGT
This sequence comes from Tepidisphaerales bacterium, assembly GCA_038326995.1. Classification (GTDB taxonomy): domain Bacteria; phylum Planctomycetota; class Phycisphaerae; order Tepidisphaerales; family Tepidisphaeraceae; genus JBBQKP01. Next base: position 3,663 of record JBBQKP010000177.1, on the reverse strand, counting down.
ACGAGCGCTCGCACGGCAGCCGCATGCAATACGCAAGGCAAATTTGTGCGTGTCTGGCGTACGCGGTATTGCGTCAGCAGGACGCCGTTTCGCTGCAAGTTTTCTCCGATCGGCTTCAGCTTCGCACGCCTTCGACCAGCAATTTCGGCTCACTCGGAACAGTGCTGCGCGAACTCGTACGCGTCGGCCCGTCGGGCCAGACGCGATTGCCCGCGGCCCTTCACGAACTTGCCGGCAAACTCAAACGCCGGTCCATCGTCGTCATCGTCTCAGACTTTTTCGACGACGAAGACGCCATCATCAGCGGCATCAATCACCTCGCGTTTCAAGGGCACGAAGTCGTCGTCTTTCACACGCTCGATCACGATGAAATTCACTTCGACATGCCAGGCCCGGTTCGGTTCGAAGGCCTGGAAGACGACTTCCTCATGACCAGCAACCCCACAGATCTGAAGAGGGCGTATCTCGCTGAACTCGAATCGTTTCTCGCGAAAATTCGCAAGGGGTGCGGCAGCAGTCGATCGCATTACGTGATGGTCGATACGTCAAAACCCATCAGCGAAGTGCTGGGTGCGTATCTCGCGTTTCGGGCCCAAGCGACTGCACACTAGGCGACTGCACACTAGGCGACTGCACACTAGGCGACTGCACACTAGGCGACTGCACACTAGGCGACCGTTTCAGACCTCCATAGGACACGCCTCTTGCTACTCAATCCACTTTTACTTCTCGCGGGCTTGCTGGCAGTGGCATCACCGGTGGCGATTCACATGATGCGCCGCACTCCGCCGCGGCCGCTGAAGTGGGCGGCGACGCGGTTCCTTCGCGCCGCACACGCGAGCAGTAAAAATCGCCTTCGACTTCAGGATCTGATTCTTCTGATCTTGCGATGTCTGGTCGTCGCGCTGCTGGGCCTCGCGCTCGCCAGGCCGATGTTAAGCGGTTGGCTGGGCGCATCGTTCGCGGCCGTCGGGCTCGAGAAACGCCGCGCGATCATCCTCATCGACACCAGCCTCTCGATGCAGCAAACCGACGGCGGGGTGAAGCTCATCGACGCCGCGCGCGAGGCCGCCCGGTCCGTCGCACGCTCACTGCCGGCCGGATCCGTCGCGATGGTCTGGCGGTTTGATGATCGCGTGGATGCGGCGATTCCCGAGCCGATCTCCTCGCTGGCTGCGATTGATGCCGCGATCGACGCGACGCGTGCGTCAGACCGAGTCGGCAACCTCACCAGCGCGATCGGCCGAGTCTCGCAGATCGCGTCGCCAGAAAAGCCCATTGAACTTTTCGTCATCACCGATTTTCAACGCGGCACGTTCACCAGCGGCGGCGGGCTGGAATCAATTCAGCGCGCACTCCGCGAATCAAGTCAGAACGTGCGCCTCACGCTCGTGCCAGTGGGATCGATGCAAGGATCGGCGGACAGCGCCGTTCGCCCGAATCGGTCGATTGATTCAATTTCCCTGGCCGACGGAATCGCCACCACCGCCCGGCCGATTCGCATTCGCGTCGATGTCTCACGCTTTGGCGCTGCTCAATCCGACGCGCCGTCAAACTTTGACTCCGCGATGGTTCGTCTTTCTGCCCGCAAGGTCGATGCGTCGGGCGTCGCTCAGATTCAGTCGCTCACGCTGGATCAGAAATCCATTCCGTTTTCCTTATCTGATTCGCGAGGTTCTGGTGTACGCGGTTCTGGTGTACGCGGTTCTGGTGTCAGCGGTTCGGGCATTCTGAGCGCGCGAATTAGCGAGCCGGGCGACTATCTCATCACCGCCGCGATCGATGCGGATACGCTCGTCGGTGACGATGCGAGTTCGATGCTTATCAGGGTCAGGCCGACGTTTCGGATCGGCGTGGTTACGACGTCGGCGGGTTTCGGCGCATCAGTTGCGACGGATGCGCCGGACTTCTTCGCCCGCCGCGCGCTCGCGACGCCAGGCGAAGCCGACTCATTGCGATTCGTCGATATCGACCCGTCGCAACTTGAAACCACGGACTTGTCCTCGATCGACGTTCTGGCGGTGTTCGAGCCGCGCGATTGGTCGGCGAAAACCAATCAATCGCTAAGCAGTTTCGTCGATCAGGGCGGAACGCTGTTGGTTGTTCCGGGCAAGGAAACGCAAGGCATTCAGAATTCGTTTCAGGGATTCGCCGCCGCCAGTATTTTGCCGGCGGACTGGTCGTTGTTGACAACAAACTCCGTTATGCGGCTTGATGAATCGTCGCTCGATCATCCGGTGATGTCGCTATGGAAATCTCCCGACTCGGGCGGCGTCGGCGCGATCGAGGTCGCGTGGAGGCTCGGCTTGAAACCGCGCGCGAACGCGGCCGTGGTGCTTCGCGCGATCGACGGTGTGCCGCTGATCGTCGAGCGGAAAATCGGCGGTGGTTACGTCCTGATGTTCGGCACGACGCTTGATCGCATCGGGTCGAATCTTCCGTTGCGGCCCGGCGTGTTCGTGCCGCTGCTCACACGGGCCGTCGCACGCGGGCAAGGGTTTCTCGTCGACGCTCGCAATCCGAAAATAGGAACGATCGTCAGTAGCGCCGCGAGCATTCAAATGGAGTCGTCTGTTTCCGCGGAACTGATTTTGAGAGGGCCGATCAGTCAGTCGCCTGTCGACCAGGATCAGCGAACCTCGGCCGAGATCGCCGCGCCGATCCGCGTCATCGAAGGGCGTTTCGTCGCGCAGACGGATGATGTGAGGCTGGCGGGGCTTTACGAATGGGTCGCGAGCGGTCGAGTCGTGGGCGCTGCGAACGTCGTACGCGATTCGGCCGAGAGCGACACGACCCTGCTGAATGCGGACGAGCGGCGATCGCTTAGCCAGAGCGGAGTGCGGACATCGCCCGCGCCGGAGATCGGCCGGGCGTCGAGCGGAACCGAAGCGGCCGGGCTGGTGCTGCTGGCGCTGATCCTACTGGCGACGGCGGAGCTGTATTTCTCGCGTCGATTTTCGCCGACCGGAAACGAAGTTGCAGTCAAGACGACGTCAGGCGGGGCTTCGTAATGCGCGAGTGGCTCTTTGTTTTTCTCGGCATCGACCCGGCACTCGTGCGCGGAACCGTGCGGAATTGGTCGCTGGAATTCTCCGGCATGATCACGCCGTTCTTCGCGGCCCTGCTGATCGTCAGCCTGTGCGTCTTCGCGTGGTTTCTCTATCGATCGCAGACCAACATTTCAAAGCCGAGAAGAATCACGCTTGCGGTGCTGCGCGGGCTCTGGATGAGCCTGCTCGTGCTAATCGCAATGCAGCCGACGCTGGTGCTGACGATGACAGGCGTTTCCAGGCCGACGATGGTGGTGCTGATTGATTCGAGCAGAAGCATGGCCGTTCGCGATCTTGGTCTGGAAGAGAGTTCTAGCGCGCGTCGCTCTCGCGCGAGTGAAGTTGAAAAATTTACCAACGCCGCCGACTCACCGCTGCTCAAGGAGATCGCAAAGACGCACGACATTCGTGTGATGCGTTTCGACACAACAGCGACTGAGATGGAACCAGAGGCTGCGTACGTCGCGTCGGGCGTGGAGTCGCGAATGGCCGATGCGCTGCTGTCGGCGGGCCGGACTGCGGGCTCGGGCGGCGCGGTGCTACTGATGTCGGACGGCAGGCAAACGGGCGACCAGAACGCACTGCAGGCGGCCCAGCAAATCGCGCAGTTGCC
>JBBQKP010000176.1:0-7082 GCA_038326995.1 Tepidisphaerales bacterium | reverse complement strand
TGCTTCACCTTCACTTCATCCACACGACGTTTGAGCATGTCGTACAGCTTTCTGGGTTCGGGCAAAGAGCGCAGATCGAGTGTGGGCGTGGTCGCGTCAGAACTGTGCAGCGTGATCGTGCCGACGCCCAGAATGCGGTCGATGATCGTCTGCTTGAACTGAACATCGTGAACGCGGTTGATCTCCGTCGAGTCGATCGTCTTTCCGATCAGGCCGGTCTCGAAATCGATTCGGTAATTGGTCACGCGATATCGATACCGCCTGACAAACAGCGGCGGAAGGAAGAACACGACCAACGCCAGCAGCCAGAACGATAACCCGACGATCATGTTGTAGCTGCCAAAAAAATCGTTTGCGAACACGAGCCATCCAAGAGCGGCCAGCACCAACGCGACAGCGCCGCACTTGGCGAGCAGCAACAGTTCGCCACGCAACTTGGGAGAACCCTGATAGTAAATCACTTCCGGCTCCGCCTCTCCCGTAGCGCCGCCATTCTGAAGCGGATTGCCCGGATTGACGGACGCCGACGATTGCGGGGAAGGCTGCATCTTAGGATCGATCGTGTTCGACATTTTTTTCTGCTTTCTTTACTTCTTGTTCGAAAGTTCGAGCGACAGTTCAAACACTTTGTTCCACTGGGCTTCGCTCGTCGGAACCACGCTTAGCCTGCCGATGCGAACCAGGTCCCACTCCGCGAATTCCTTATGACTCTTGATCAAGGCAAGCGGCACGGGCGCTTCGAGCATCTCAAGGTGCCAAAGACCTACGACCACGAACTTCCCGCTCTCGCGTTCGGGCCCCTTTCGCTTCGGATCGGGATACGCCGCTTTGGTGATCTCGACGATGGACACGATCTGCTTTTCACTGCCCGTGTGGTAGATGAACGCCTGATCGCCGACGGCGAAATTCCGCAGGTGAATAAGCGCCGTCGGGTTGGATACGCCGTCCCAGACGTGCTTTCCACCTTTGGCGATGTCGTGTGCCGAAAACTCGCCGGGTTCGGTTTTGAGAAGCCAGTAGGCCATGGTTTATTTTCCAGATCGACCTTCTACCGCTGCATCAATACACCAGCTTCGAAGCGGGCGCTGCCGGGGCTGATGGCCCGCCCTTCGATGGCGTCGCACTCTTCTGAGCATCGGCGATGGGCTTTTGCCAGGCCTGGCTGATCTTTCGCAAAAGGTCCGTCAGTTCGTACTGCACGAGTGTGAAATTCTTAATCTTCAAGTTGCTGCTGAGCGTCGCCTGAAGCGTCTTGAGCTTCTGCTGCTGCGCCATCGTCGGCGGCTGCCCGGCCTGCTCCTGCTGGCTCAAAAGCTGGATCTCGCGATCCATGTCGCCCAGCAGCCTCGTCGCTTGCGAATCTTCGCTGAGCGATTTCGAGGCCTCCAGGTATCGGGTAAGAATGGAGTGCTCGATCACGAGCTTGCCGAGCTTATCTGCGGCGTCAAGAATTTGTTGTGTGTCTGCGGGCATATCAGTCCTTTCGTTTCCCCTATCATAGAAATCATGACCCGTCTGGAAACAGGCTGCGAAATTTCCTTAAACAAAAGTATCCCCGACGAGACTTCTCGCCGCTACCACCGGCAGGACATTTTGCCGGTCTGGCCCGTCGACGGTCGCCAGCGTCTTGCTCGCGCGTCCGTACTCATTATCGGCTGCGGCGCTCTGGGCTGTGCCGCGGCCGAGCAACTCGCCCGCGCGGGCATTGGCAAGCTGATTCTGCTCGATCGCGATGTCGTTGATCTCTCCAATCTTCAGCGTCAAGTCTTGTTCGACGAAGAGGACGCACGCGAAGGTCGCAGCAAGGCCGACGCCGCCGCCCGGCGAATTCGCGCGATCAACACCGACGTCAAGGCCGTCCCGCTTCCAGTCGATTTTGATTCCGACAACGCGCTTTCAATCGTGCGCGAGCACAAGCCGACTGTCGTCATCGACGCCGCCGACAATGCTCAAGCGCGGTATCTGCTTAACGACGTGTGCGTCAAAGAATCGATCCCGTTCGTCTACGGCGGCGTGATCGGCATCGAGGGCCGCGTGCTTGGCATAGTTCCGGGCACTGTTCCGGGCATCTCACCTTGCCTGCGATGCGTCTTCCCACAGCCACCCGACGCGGGCGAAATTCAAACCTGCGACACCGCGGGCGTCCTGAACTCGGCCGTCTCCATCGTCGCGTCCATGCAAGTCGTCGAAGCCATTCGCATCCTGTTTGATGTCGCAAATCCTCGGCTCATTCGCATCGACGCGTGGTCCGGGTCTGTCATCTCGACCGACGCGGGCGATCGCGATGTGAACTGCCCGTGCTGCGCAAAACGCAAGTTCGAATTTCTCGATGCCCCGCCGCAGCTTTCGCGACTGTGTGGCAGGAACGTCGTGCAGGTCCGCACGCCGCGCGGCCAGCGACTCGATCTCCAAGCCATCGCAACCCGTGCCGCTAAGCTCGGAACAATTCAGGCGAGCGAGCTCATGCTCAAGTTCGTCCCCAACGATCAGCCGCGCGACGGCCCGACGCTCGCCGCCACGATCTTCGCCGACGGCCGAATGCTCGTCTTCGGCACCGACTCGCCCGCCGTCGCACGGTCGCTGTTCTCAAAAATCGTCGGTGCGTGAAATTGATCTAACAACCCGCGCACGTAGTGAGCGGGTATTTCAGATCGCTGGTTGCGGAACAAAGAGAACACCTCGCAAACCCGCTGACCTTGTGAGCGGCTCTTTGCAGAAACGTCGAGAGAGCTAAACACCTCGAAAGTCTGACGAAATTGGAGTCCGGCGTCCAAAACGGTAATCTGATTGCAGAGATTCTATAATCATTTTTCGACGCGGCAGGACCACACGCATGACTCCATTTCACTTCCCAGAGTCGATCACACACGCCGCGGACTGTCTCGCGTCTCTCGGAATTTATGACTGGATGATCGTGCTGTCGTATCTCGTGGTGATGCTCGTCATCGGCGTGCGGGCCGCGTACAAGGAGTCGAAACAAAAATCCGGCACTCGCGAATTCTTCACCGGCGGCAGACGAATCCCGACCTGGGTGCTCGCCATATCCATCGTCGGTTCAATGCTCTCGGCCGCGACGTTCGTCGGCGCGCCGAGCGAAGCATTCAGAGGCAACCTCACCTACCTCATCCTCAACGTCGGCGGATTCATGGCCGTCATCGTCGTCGGGATTTTCTTCGTCCCCAGGCTCTACGCCGCGGGCACCGTGACGATCTACGGCTTCCTCAGCCAACGGTTCGGCGAGCCGAGTCGAGTGGCCGTCAGCATCGCGTTCCTCGTCGGCCGATTGCTCGCCAGCGGGTCCAGGCTCATGCTCGTCGGCATTCCGCTTTGCATGATGATCTTCGCCGCCGAAGGCGATAAAACGCCGCCCATCCACCAACTCATCATCGCCATCCTCATCGTCGGCGCCGTCGGCACGTTCTACACCGCCTTCGGTGGCATCACCACCGTCGTCTGGGTCGATCTCATTCAGTTCACCCTCGTCGTCGGTGCGGCCATGGTCACCATCGGCCTCTTGCTCAATCGCATCCCGCTCAGCGTTCCGGAAATCATCCAAACGCTCGGCTCAACGCCCCTGGCCGACGGCACGAACAAACTCACGGTGCTCGACACGCGATTCGATATCTCGCTTCCCTTCACAATCTGGGCGGCCATCACGGGTAGCTTCATGCTGGGCATGGCGACCTACGGCGTGGACCACGACTTCGCGCAGCGCTTCATGATCGCAAAAAGCAAAACCAAGGCCGCCTTCACCGTCATCGCAGCGCAGTTCATTTCCATCGCCGTCGTTTCGCTCTTCATGATCATCGGATTGCTGCTTTCGATCTATTACCAGAGGCCCGACATCATGGGCGCGGCCGGGCCGGGCATATCGCAGATCGCCGACGGCGTTCCGCCCTATCAGTTCTTCATGATCAACCACATGCCGCAGATCATCGCGGGCCTGGCGGTCGCGGGGTTGTTTGCCGTCAGTCAGGGCAGCATGGATTCCGCCATCAACGCGATGGCGAGCAGCGCCATCGCCGATCTGTATTTGCCGTGGCGCAAATCCATCGGCCGGCCGATCCCCACCGACAAACCCATCAACGAACCGAAGATCGCCGTCGCCGCGATCGGCGCGCTCATGACCCTCGTCGGCATCTTCTTCGCCATCATCTACGACCCCAAGGAACAGACGTTCCTTCAATTCGCGCTGGGCGTTTTGAACTTCGCGCTCAGCGGCATGCTGGCGGTGTTCCTCGTGGGCCTCTTCACCCGGCGCGGCAATAACGCGAGCGTGATCGCCGCCTTGATCACGGGCTTCTTCGTCACGCTGACGCTGCAGCCGTTCATCTTCAAGCCGCTGACACGGGCGATCTTCAACAATGAGCTGTCGATCCCATTCACCTACGGCATGTTCATCGCGACGGCCCTTGCGTTCATTGTGTGCGCCATGGGCAAGCCGTCGCCTTCGAACGATGTCAATCGCGAAATCCACCCCGCTCGTGCGTGAAAAATTTCAGCCGAATGCAACTCAAGCAATTCAGGGTGGCACAGCTTAATGCTCGAAGCCGTGTCTAGGGATTGATGTGGTCCGCACAGCTACGGTTACGAAGCCGCGCCACCAAAAAAAATCAACTTCGCCTCAAATAAATAATGAGAAGCACTAGCAGAATGTGCTCAAGCGCTTTGAACTAATCCCGTGTGATTATTCAGCTCTTGTTCCACACCTGCAGCGGCGTGACGGTCCAGTCGCCGTTCTTGATTTCCGCGATCGCCATCGCCGCGGCGTGGGCGGCCGTCAGCGTCGTAAACGTCGGCACGCGGGACATCACACTGGCCGCACGAATTTTCCCTTCGTCGGTGTGCGGCCCCTTGCGCGTGGGCGTGTTGATGATGAGCTGAACCTGCTGGCTCTTCAGGCGATCGATGATGTTGGGCCTGCCCTCTGCGAGTTTGGGAACGCGCGCGACGACGATGCCGTGCTTCTCGAGCTCCGCCTTCGTGCCGTCGGTCGCGATCACGTTGAAGCCCAAATCGAGCAGTTGCCTGACGATCGGCACGACGGCCGGCTTGTCGGCATCGCGCACGCTGACGTAGGCGGTGCCCTTCTCAGGCAGTTGCGTTCCCGCCGCCAGCTGGCTCTTGTAAAACGCGCGTGCGAAGTTGGTGTCGATACCCATGACCTCGCCAGTCGATTTCATTTCCGGGCCCAGCACGATGTCGATGCCGGGGAACTTCGCGAACGGAAAAACGACTTCCTTCACGCTGACGTGTTTGGGCACGGGCGCGTCGGACGTGTGGCCGAGCTCCTTGAGCGTTTTTCCCGCCATCACCTTGGCGGCGATTTTTGCCCAAGGCACGCCCGTCGCCTTGCCGACGAACGGCACAGTGCGGCTGGCCCTGGGGTTCACTTCGATCACGAAGATCTCGCCGTCTCTCACCGCGAACTGCACGTTCATCAGACCCTTCACGCGAAGCGCTTTGGCGAGTTGCTTCGCCTGCGCCTTGAGTCTGTCGATGAGCTCTTTCTGAAACGTGTAAGGCGGCAAAACGCACGCACTATCGCCGCTATGAATGCCGGCCTCTTCGATGTGCTCCATCACGCCGATGACAATCGCGTGACCGTTTCCCTCGGCATCAAAGTCCGCGATGCAGTCCAAATCGCACTCGTCGGCGTTGTCCAGAAATTTGTCGATCAAGATTGGCGTGTCGCTGAGCGTGCTCGCGTCGATCGCGTCGCGCATGTACGTCTCGAGCTGCGCATCGTCGTAGACGATTTCCATCGCGCGCCCGCCCAGCACGAAGCTCGGGCGAACCAACACGGGATAGCCGATCTCTCCGGCGATTTTGCGCGCCTGCTCCTGCGATTTGGCAATGCCGTTGGGCGGCTGCTTCAGGCCGAGTTTCTGTAAAAGATCGCGAAACTGCTCACGATCGCCGGCGGCGTCGAGCGAATCGACGCTCGTTCCGATGATCGGCACGCCCGCGTTCTGAAGTTGACGCGCGAGATTCAGCGGCGTCTGCCCGCCGAGCTGAACGATGACACCCTGAACGAGACCAGTGGAATCTCGCTTCGAAGGGTGGGCTTCAACCAATCGTGTATCTGACGTTTCGCCTAACAATGCGCCACCGAACGGCTGCCCGTTCAATCGCTCGCAGATGTTGAGCACATCCTCGAACGTCAGGGGCTCGAAGAAGAGCAGGTCGCTCGTGTCATAGTCGGTGCTGACGGTCTCGGGATTCGAGTTGATCATGACCGATTCGATGTTCATTTCGCGCAATGCGAAGGCCGCCTGCACGCAGCAGTAATCGAACTCGATGCCCTGCCCGATTCGGTTGGGCCCGCCGCCGATGATGATAACTTTTTGCCGATTCGTCAGGCGGATTTCATCTTCGGTTGTGGGCTTGCCGTTGACGGTGAACGGCGTTTCGTAGGTGCTGTAGTAGTAAGGCGTCGTCGCCTCGAACTCCGCCGCACAGGTGTCGACGAGCTTGTAGACGGGCCTGATGCCGAGCTTCTCCCGGCGAGCGCGGACCTGCGCGGGCGTTTGTTTGGTGATCGTCGCCAACTGAATGTCGCTATAGCCCAGCTGCTTGGCCGCCATAAGATCGATGTCAGCGCCCTGCTGTTCAAAATCCACGAGCTCTCGCATTTGAGCAAGAAACCACGGATCGATCTTGGAGAGTTCGAAAATCTTTTCGTCGCTGTACCCGGCCTTCATCGCGTAGCGGACGTAGTGCAGCCGGTCGGCGTTGGGCACTGAAAGTTTCCTGCTTATTTCATCAAGGACCACAGTTGGGAGACTTTCGCCATCCAGAGTTTTGGTGGCATGATCTTTAGTAGCACCTTGGTCTTTGGTGGCACCGGTCTCTGACCGGTGTTGCTCTGCTCTGTCGCTTTCCACCATTGCATGAGACACAGGTCGGAGACCTGTGCCACCATAATTTTTGATGTCATCCTGAGTTTTGATGTCATCCTGAGTTTTGATGTCATCCTGAGTTTTGATGTCATCCTGAGTTTTGATGTCATCCTGAGTTTTGATGTCATCCTGAGTTTTGATGTCATCCTGAGTTTTGATGTCATCCTGAGTTTTGATGTC
>JBBQKP010000175.1:0-7102 GCA_038326995.1 Tepidisphaerales bacterium | reverse complement strand
ACGCTCACCATCGCACTGGTTTTGCCCCTCATTCTGCTTTATGAGTTTGGCATTTTCCTGGCGAAGGATAAGACTTTGCCCGCCGTCGAATTGATCTGAAACAGAAGCAACAGTTCGGCAGAAGCGTCATGGAGCTTCCTTAGGGCTGGTTTCAACCCGCCGCCTTCAACGCTCCACAAACCTCGGCGGGTTGAAACCCGCCCTACTCGATCAGAGAAGATTGTCCTGCCGGACGGGCCAGAAAAATTGTTAGCGACCGGGTTTGCGCGATTCGTTTGCTCTTGAGATAGAATAGGATTCGTCTTCAATACTCCACAACCCGCTCGACTTTATTCAACGATGCGACTCGCCTTTTCGACAAACGCTTTCACACACTACAGGCTCGACCACGCGATCGAGTCGATCGCGGCCGCGGGTTATGCGGGCGTGGAGATTCTTGCCGATGCGCCGCACGCGTACCCGGATTTGATCGATCAGGCGATGGTCAAGCGTGTTCGCCAGACTCTGGAGCGCACGCAACTCGCCGTCAGCAACATCAACGCGAATTGTACTTTTGGCTATTGGAAGGACCCGCCGCCCGAGCCGTTCTTTGAGCCCAGTCTTCTCAGCCCCGACAGCGTTCGGCGTGAGGACCGGTTCAATCTGATCAGCCGCGTGATTCAGTTCGCGCACGACATCGGCGCGAGAAACATCAGCATCACGAGCGGGAAAATGACGGGCGACACGCCGCCCGACGTCGCGCAGACTCGGATCGTCGAGATGCTCAAACGCGTGATGGAAGTGGCCGAGCGCGCGGGGATCGACGTCGGCATCGAATGCGAGCCCGGGCTTTTCGTGGAGCACGTCGATGAGCTCATCGCCCTGTTCGATCAGGTCGGCTCTGAGCGACTCGGCGCGAATCTGGATGTCGGGCATTGCCAGGTCATCGGCGAGTCGATTCCGGAGGTCATTCGCAAGCTCAAAGGGCGAATCTGGAATCTGCACGTCGAAGGCATGCCGGGCAAAAAGCACTATCACCTGATCCCGGGCGACTTGCGCGATACGTTCGATTGGCAGGGGCTTACGAAGGCACTGACTGAGATCGGCTACGACCGCTTCGCGACCGTGGAGCTCTACACCATGGCGCACGCTCCTCACGAGGCGGCCGCGAAGAGTTTCGCGTTTCTGAGCTCGCTGCAGGAATAGGGCAGTTCAAGCTGAAAGAAAACGGGCCGCGAGCGGCCCGGCTAACCGTCCGCAGACATGCTTCCTGAAAGTGAAGAAACTTTGATTTTTGAAAATTGTGTCCTCGCCTGCTTCTCCTTTTCGCATGATGGGGGGACAACGCGTTCTGTCTTTCCACCACACTTACCGCAGAGCGACCATGGCCAGCACACAAACATTCGTGATCGATTCGCTTGAGTCGCGCCAGCATCTTACCAGCACGGGTGCGATTTCCGGGACGCTTTACTACGACGTCAACGCCAACGGCAGATTCGATTCGCTCGACCGCACGCTAAGCGGCGCGGGCGTTTACATCGACAAAAACAACAACAATCGCTTCGATACCGGCGAGCGACGCACGACATCCGCATCCAACGGCACTTACCGCTTCGGCACCCTGGGCGTCGGCACATTTCGAATCGGCGTGGACATCGCCACTTCGAGCGGCTTTCGTCAGACCTCGCCTTCTGCCGGGACGCCGTCCGCCGGGTTCGCTTCATTCAAGACACAATCCGTCACGCTCACGGCCGGGCAGCGCGTATCGGCAAGAAATTTCTTCCTGACAGGAACCGGCTTGATCTCCGGGTCGATCCGCAACATCACCACCAACACCGGCCTGGCCCGTTGGGGCGTTTATCTGGATCTCAACGGAAATAATTCTCGAGACAGCGACGAAACGCGATACGTCACTTCGTCAAACGGGTCGTTCACCATTCCCAATGTCCCTGCCGGGACTTGGACCGTGCGTCAGGTCAAGCCTTCTGGATGGACCCTTACCTCGCCGTCGGCAGGCGAGTTCGTGGCATCACTCGTGGTAACACCAATTGGCGCGGGCAATCGCGTCACCGGGCTCAGCTTCCTGAACCGAAACAACAGCGTTTCTGCCGGTGCTAATGTCCGCGGGTTCGTCTTCCAGGACCTCAGCGGCGACGGCATTCAAAACAACGGCGAAAGAGCCCTGGTCGGCCAGTTCATTCGAATCCGAAATCTCAATCGCGAGGGCGTTTTCGAGGCGCGGACCGATTCAAGCGGCAATTACTCTTTCTCCAACATTCCCGACGGCAACTGGGAAGTCACCATCGCCACCAGTTCCCTCATCCTCACCACCACGTTCCCGAGCAGCCGAAGTTATCGGATTACCGTCAGCGGCGGCGGAACATTTACGGGCAGAAACTTCGGCGTGCGTTCGGTGATTTGATAACCCGCTTCGCGTTTCTACCAAAGCAGCTCATCACCCGAGAACACAGGGCCGTCGGTGCAGGCGAGCTTGTAACACCAGTCCTTGCCCACCAAAGGCGGCTTGCTGATGTCGGGCTTTTTCACCTTGACGCAGCAACTCTGGCAAGTGCCCATGCCGCACGCCATTGCACGCTCGACGGCGATCTGACAGGCGATGTTCCTTCGTGCCGCGATTTCCTGAACGCGCTTCATCATTCCCTCCGGGCCGCAGGTGTAGATGATCGTTCTCGCGCGGTCGGCGTTGTCGGTGATCCACTGGTCGAGATAACCCGCGAGTGCGTCGGTGACGAATCCCTTGTAGCCGTAGGTTCCGTCGTCGGTGGTGATGACTGCGGGCGTGCCGAACAGGGCGAACTCCGCGATGTTGTAGAGCGGCGCGAGAGATGTGCTCGAGGGCGGCAGCGCATCATTGGTGACGGTGAGGGCGAGCAAATCGCGAGTGGTCGCGCCGCAAAATGCGACCGAACGCCGAGAGGTTGAGTTGCTGGAATCGCTACTGGCATCGGCCAACATTTGCGACAGATAAATCATCGGCGGAATGCCCACGCCCCCGCCGACCAGGAGCGCGATTCCGCGCTCTGGAGGCATTGCGAATCGATTACCGAGCGGGCCGATGAGATTGAGCTCGTCGCCCGGCCTGAGCGAGGCGAGAAACTGCGTGCCCGGGCCGACGGTTCGCTGGATGAGATCGACTTGCTTTCCCCGGCGACCTGCGATCGAGAACGGCCGACGCAACATCGCTCTACGATCTGCGAAATCGGGGTCGCTCAGGTCTGGCATCTCGCCTTCGGTCCAATCCAGTTCAACATCGCCAGCCGCGTGCTCATCGTCCCGGCAAAGCACCTGCACGAACTGACCGGGCGCGCTTTCGGGCAACATCGGCGCGTCGAGCGTGAGTCTGTAGTGCTCGCGGCACAAGGGCGTGTTGGAGACGACCCTCGCAATGACCTGCGCAGTGACTGGTGCGCTAATCTGTGAGGTAATCAGGTCGGAAGACATTGGATCGATCATAGGACAATTCGCAACACGCTTCACGTCATGATGAAGCTTTCACGATGACCGAAACACAGTTGCCTGCGGAGAGTCTCAAGACGAGTCGATCAATTACGAACAAAGACTTCGCGACTTCGGCGACAGGATATCCACCGCTCGCCCACGTCGGGCGGTGAACAACTTTGCCGGCGAGTTTTGAGCCCATGCCGCCTGACGCGTCAAAAAGACGGTTTCGGACCTCCGGCGATATCTCGCGGCAACCCCTTCGGCAAATATTCCATAAAAACGTGAATTTTTCGGCGCGCAATCGACATTGATCTTGCCAGACGAGTCGAGGTGGGGTATTCTGAGTCAAAGTGGCGGACAAGACCAGATCAGACCAGAATGAATCACCCGCCAAGACATGAGACTCGAACCCGCACCCTACTTCAGCGACCAGCACCCGCTGACCATCGATGATAAGGGTCGGCTTCTGATACCGTCCGCGACCCGACAGCAACTTACGCCTGACATAGTAGTTATATCACAATCATCTGTAATCAGCACGGACAATTCCGGGAACGATAAATCACGGGAGAAGTCCGCTGACAAGACCTCCGGTCCCGAGCATCTGGTCATCAAAATCGGCACTAATGACAGGCTCTGGCTCTACCCGCTCTCGGCCTATCGCGAACTGATCAAATCCAACCGCGACGAACTCGCACCCGAAGATGATGCACTCGACTTCGATTACCTGCACTACGCCCTCACCAAGGAACTGGTGATCGACGCCTCGGGACGCGTAAACTTGCCCGGATCTATGCTCGATGAAACCAAGACGCAGCGCGACGTGTATCTGGTGGGCGCGAGAAATCACATGGAGATCTGGAACAGGCCCGAATGGGATCAGAAGATCAAGGAACTCCGCGCCAACAGCAAGCTGATTAACCTACGCGAAAAAGAGCATAGACAGCGTGCCACTCAGAGTGATTCAACAAAGCAATAAACAATAACTCACTATTCGATCAGTTACTCATGGGCTTAGGGATAGGCTCGAACCACATCGGGAAACGATCATCAAAGAGATCACATCGAAGGTTCCCATATCGACTGAGCAGGGCTGACGTCTCATGGATTGAGACGGCCGACACTTCAACACCGCAGGCGATCCTCACGCGAAGCTCGACCAAAAATCGCTCAAAGATCTTCCCTGGGCCTTGTGTTGGAACAATAAGTGTCGAATGCCATGCTTTTACACGCAGATCGTCGCACACGGATGTGCGTCATAACCACGAACGGATTCGGCCAATATCCAAGACGATCGCGGCACGTTTTGCGCTTCGCTTTGCGTTTATTGGAATGGTTATCGGTCCGCCGACAAAGGATTGTCGGCAGGGGGATTTAGCGACTCGGACATCGGACGTCCGGGGGCGTTAAGCAGAACGATCGATCACCCTGGGGGCAACCCTGAGAGTGATCGATCGTAGGTTGCGAGGTGAGGCTCAGGGTCGCCCGCTGCCAGGGATGGCACACCCTTACGGGTTGCGGGGTTCACACGTCGAACTGTAATTCGATATGTGAAACGAAATGGATTTCCGACTCGAGCACCTCTCGCACTGTTTTGATTTTCAAGTCTTCGTCCCGGGTCTCATCCCGGATCATTTCGCCCAGTCATTTCGCCCAGTCATTTCGCCGAGCCCGATGACATGCCTCGTTCTGAATCGACGGGCTTCGTTCGTCGTCGTGGCATATTACAAACGCCACCATCGGCCGTAATGTGAAATACCGTCTATGTGAAACTCGTGTATGCGAAACACAGTGTATCTTACTCACGGTGAATCAACCGCTGGAACTGCTTAGCGGTTCGTACCGACCATTGTCCAAACATGATACGCTCTGACCACCTGCTTTGTCCATGCGGCTTCTCCGCAATTGCATATCGGCCGATCCATGACGAATCCATCGGGTTTTTACGCCGACTTGAGCTTGGCTGTTCAGCTTTCTGATCATCCGTCGGCCTATTTCGCGAATTCCACGTTTCGGGTTTCCCGCAGAACTGTCACCTTGATCTCGCCCGGATAATTCTGAGTGCTTTCGATCTGCTTGGCGATATCGCGTGCCAGTTTCGCACTGCCCGGATCGTCGATTCGCTTTGCGTCCACGATCACACGAACTTCACGCCCAGCTTGTATCGCGTAAGCCTGTGTCACGCCGTCGAACTTCACGGCGAGTGCTTCCAGATCCTTCAGCCGCTTGACGTACTTTTCCAGGCTCTCGCGGCGAGCTCCGGGCCTGGATGCGCTGATCGCATCCGCCGCCATCACCAAAAGCGTGTAAGGCGTCGTCGCCGGCTGATCGCCGTGATGAGCCAGTGCCGCGTTCAGAACCGCTTCGGGCTCGTTCAATTTTCGCAAGAGTTCATAACCCAGCGTCGTGTGATTTCCTTCGTGCTCGTGGTCGATCGCCTTGCCGATGTCGTGCAGCAAACCCGCGCGACGCGCCAGAGTCGGGTCCAGCCCCAGCTCACTGGCCATCACCTGACACAAATACGCGACTTCCATCGAGTGCTTGAGCACGTTTTGCCCGTAACTCGTGCGGAAATGCAGCCTGCCTAGCGTGGGGTAGATTTCCCGCTTCACGCTGAGCAATTGCAACTGCTCGATCGTCGTCCTGCCGTGCTTGGTCAGGTCTTCGTCCATCTCTGCCGTCACGCCGCTGACAATTTCCTCGATCCGTGCCGGATGAATTCGGCCGTCCTGAACCAATCGCTCCAGCGATCTTCGTGCAATCTCACGCCGAACCGGGTCGAAGCACGAAATCACCACCACGCCCGGCGTGTCGTCCACGATCACTTCAACCCCCGTGATCCGCTCGAACGACCTGATATTTCGCCCCTCTCGCCCAATGATTCGGCCTTTGATCGCGTCATCGCCAAAATTCAGCGCACTGGTCGTATGGTCGCTCGTCTGCTCTGCCGCGTACCTTTGAATCGCCTGCAAAATGATGTTGCGGGCCTTCTCCTTGCCCTCTTCCTGCGCCTGTTCGGTATACTTTCGAACAATCATTCCAGCCTCGCTTTGCATGTCGTCTTCAATCCGGCGGAGTAAAATCTCCTTCGCCTGATCGACCGACATGCCCGAGACCTGCAGCAGCTTTTGCCTCTGCTCTTCGAGCGTTCGAGTGACGTCCTGTTCTTTGACCTCAATCACTTTCGAACGCGACGCGAGCTTGCCATCAAGCTGTTCGAGCGATTTCTCCTTCACCGCCAGCGTGTCGGTCTTGCGGTCCAGAGTTTCTTCGCGACGGACAAGCCGCTGCTCGGATTCGCCCATCTTTCGGCGAAGGGCTTCCTGATCACGATCAAACGCCTCTCGTGCCGCAAGCTGATCCTGCTTGACCTTCAATTCCGCTTCCCGGCCCGTTGACAACGCCAGATCGCGGGCGCGCTGCTCGATCTGCTGGGCGTCCTTCCGCGCCGCCGCCAGAGTATTACCGCGCAGCACCGTCACCGCTCCCCACATGCCCAAAGCGCCGACCACCACAGAAACCGCAACTACGATGAAATAATCCATGGCTCATACTCCAGACGATCAGGCGGTCTGGAATGAGACAATCACACGCAATAAACGTGCACACGCTGCAAACGTGCCGACACGAAACAAAGATGTTCTCGCTGCTGAAAGTGCCT
>JBBQKP010000174.1:0-7167 GCA_038326995.1 Tepidisphaerales bacterium | reverse complement strand
AGATACCCCGGCACCAGTTCTGCCAAGTCATTTGGAAACCGTCTTTGATCAACGCGAAACAGGTTGACGGCCAGCGCGACTCGAGTCATGCGGATTTCGTTCCGGGACCGCCAGATCGTTTCAAAACTACGGTCAAAATTTGCGTTAGCTCCCATGAACATCACATCAGTCTGGCGTATTGTTCTACGCAAACTGATGTCTACCGCCTCCGCTCCTGCTGTTGAAGCCTTTGTCTTTCTAAGAAGATTTTGGCCGAAACGGTGATTCTCCAAGGTCAGAACTGGCCGGAGGAAAATCGAGTTTGAGATCAACACCTTGCGAATTTCGTTAGTTAAAATAATCTCATTGGCGAACGCTCTGAAGACTTGTGAGTCGAATGATTTGTCGAAGTCGTCAAGACGCTTGATGAGTTTGCGAACCGCGTCCGGGTTCAATTGCGAGTCGGCCGGCCCGACGTCGTGAAGCAGTGCAAGCGATTGCAATTCGAGCGATGCCATGACAATCATGGCGTTCTGCACCAACACGGTAACAAAGAAGTCGTCCGACTTGCCAACCATCGCGACGGCAACATCCAGAATTTGGTTGATTCGCGTAAGCGCGAGTTGCGAGTCGCCCTGAGCGTTCGCCAACGCCGCGTCATCAGCCAGCACGTTGGCAATCCTGCGGGCTCCGCTGAGGTGCGGAAGATTCATTTTGAACATCGCTCCAGGGAGAACTAACGCTCTGGGCGCGTCGGACAATTCATCGATCTGCTTCAAAAGTGGAATGTTGACTTGTCGCGACTTGCGGGCCATCTCCATCCAAGCGTCTGAGAATGGAGGAAGATCACTCTTATCGAACTCGGCCGTTGAAGTCCTGGGGGAATCGACGCCGGTGGCCTCGATCTGCTCACCGACCTTAACGATCAGACTCTGCGCACTCAGCGGGTCGGGCACGGCCTGCCTGGGAATCTCCTGGGGCGTTGCGGGCAGGCCCAGCGCGCGAAGCTCGGCGTGCAGTCGCGCGAGCTTTCGCTTGCCGATCTGGTTTGCCGTCGTCCACAGCAGCGCAACCAAAATCACCCACGCGACCAGCGCGATGGCTGATCGTTTGAGCCACAAGTAGGGTCGCAAGGGTTTGGCGGTGTGGGTTGTCATGGGAAGGAACAGTGGGAACAAAGCCGGTGTCTAATTGATTTCGAATTTCGACTGATGTCTCTCATTGTCGCGCTCGGCCAAGCCGCGATCGCGGGACTAAACGTCGTCGACCGACGACTCGTGCTAAGTCCGCCGCTCGTCCACGCGCTCGATTATCTGAAACGGCAGCATGACATTGCATACCTCGGCCGTCTTGTTGGTCCAGACGAGCTCGACCTCGCACTTGTCATCGAACAGGACAATGTCGTCATGATCCTTCAGGGGCTTATCTCTGTCGAGAAGACGAAGGACGTCGGCCCTTTCGGTGTCGGTGGTTTTGGACATGGAAGACGGTCCCACGCTGGGATGACGATAGGTGCTTTGGAGCACGGGTTATAAAGCAGCGCGGGAGATCATCCAACCAGTTGCACGCCCGGCAACCGCGGACGGATTCCTGCTGCGGATGGCTAGTTGCTGAAAAGCGGCCTGTAGAACAATTTGCAAAAGGCTTCGGGAGTGACAATGCGAAGGCGTTTAGATCGATCTGACGCACTGGTCATGATCTTGCCGTCTGCCCGGAGCACTTTCTTGTCGAATGTGAGCAACCACTCAACGCCTTTATTGACGCAGGTTGCGGCATGGATGGCATCGTAAGGCTTCAGGCCGTGCTCACGCGCGAGGTCTGCTGCGAGAATGCCCAGCGGGACGGACAATTCAACAGGTTCGAAACAGGTTTGAGACATGGCCCGACGGATTTCCCAAATCTGATGAGGCGTTGCGTTGCTTTTTGTGGCTGCGACTTCGGCGTGAACCATCGTCGAGATGACCAGAACTAACTCATCCCGTTCGGCGGCGTTGAAGATTTGCCTGATGTCTTGGCGATGCTTCGATTTCTCGTCGAAGAGCTCGATCAGAATGCACGAATCGAGGCCGACGGCGGTCGGGGGAGCATCAACCATTCCTCAATCTCCGGATGTGCCCGACGGAATCGCCGTCGCGGGTGAGCGGTGCGCGTATCAGCTTGTCGAAGGGGATCGTGAACTCGTCGGGAATTTCAAGGGACGCGACTTTAATGGATGTCGCGACAGACTGGCTGCCGAAACGAATCAAACCGCTGACGATGACTCGACGGCCGAGCGCTTTCTTGGCAGATGCGAGAAGCTCATCGTCTCCATCGGCAATGACGCAAGGCACGACGACGTGACTTACGCGATCGCGAATTCCAAAGCGCGGGGACTGGCCTCGCTTGACCGTGATTTGTTCAAGATCGCCCCTGAGTTGCCCGATCTGCTCGCGGGCATGCACCATGAGGGAGGGAGCAAGTTGGCCAGTAGCCTTTCGTGCTTTCTGGACAGCGGCGTGGTTCATGGTGACGGAAAGTTTTGCCGTCGGCGCGATCTGAACGGAGCCAAAATGCTTACTGGTGATGGCATCGACCGAGTCGAGGAGCTTGTTTGAAGTAAGGCCCAAAGGCTTGGAAGGTTTGGAGCCAGATTCGATCTCCATCATGCTTGTCGTAAACGCAGAAATGGGATTGACCATGTCGTCTGTACCGCCTGCTGCCAAGTCGAACGGACTGGCCAGGCTCAGGGTCTGGATCTCCCAGTCGGCAAGATCGCCCGTCGCTTCGAGCATGAGCTTGATGGTGCGCACGATATCATCCGCGGTGACTTTTTTTGTACCTGCGTCGAATCGAAATTTTACAGTGCGAAGGCGCATTTTTAAAGCATCGACCTCTTTACATCATAGTCTTGAAACGATTTAGACCGCAAGAAATGTGCCTATGGGGTGCTCGAACAGGACAATGTCGTCATGATCCTTCAGGGGCTTATCTCTGTCGAGAAGACGAAGGACGTCGGCCCTTTCGGTGTCGGTGGTTTTGGACATGGGTTTTCCCCGTCAGCCGCTCAGCCCCATGATGGGGACACCATCGACGTCGAACGTATCGTGGTGTATCTGGACAACTAGGAACGAATTCTCCAAATCGTTCCCCAGCTTATTGCCCGGCTTGCGTTTGACGTCGTCGTATTCTCGAGATCGCACAGGCGACTCTTATCGTGACTGGAGTGAGGGGTAAGCGTGCGTGTATCCCTTGGGCGTCGTGGCGGGAGTTTAGTTGATGTTCGGACTGACCGGCAGAGGGGCCGTTTGGAAAGACAGCGCGGCCGGGCGGGCGCGAGCGGCGGGAAAGAGCGAGCACCTAAACAGATTGATGGACGTATTCAGCGGCTTATTGGACGTGTGCGGCGGCTTGATGGACCACTCCAACGACTCGCTCGACCACTCCGGAGCCTCTCCCGTCTACTTCAGAGCGGCTCCGGAGCACTCCAGAACCGTCCGATAGCTAAGGCGAAAAGGACCGACGCGGATCGCGCGATGGCAAGACGTTTTTTACAGGACGTCGCTTGACGCACGATCGTTCGTGGGCCCGGGCGGGGAGGCAGGCGAAGGTTTGGGCGTGGAGCTGTACAGGCCGACGGCGATGCAAGAGGGCGTGGTCTGATGATGGGATCTATTATCGGTCGAGACGTCGCTTTGGGTGGCGGGATCGTAATACGTCAGGCGAATGCCGGAATTTCACGATGCGTGGTGCCACGACTTGTACGCGAGTCGTGAGCCGCTCGAAAGATTCCAGCGATTCGACTGCTCGCGTCTATCGCGACTTGAATACAAGTCGTGGCACGCAAAACGTCCAAGCGAATGCGATTTGCTGCAAACGATTGACGTGTTACGTGGGATCGATACTTCGTGGGCGAGCGGCACGGACGACGAAGAAGCACGGTCGCGGCTGCGAAGAAGGGGAGATATGAAAACACGCATGCGAGACCAGCATGACGAATTAAGTTCATATATTGCGTGGTGCATTTTTTGCGCGAGCGTGATTCAGACTCGGACTGACCCACTGGAACACGATCTTTCAAAAAATAAATACAGACGAAAACCCCAAGAAAACACGTCATTTTGATGATCGCTCGCGAGTCATACTGGTAACGAGGTTTTGCACTGGTAGAATACCAAAACCCTTTTCACCACATCTTTTTACGAGGAGCTCTTTATGCCAGAACTTT
The DNA here is from genome assembly GCA_038326995.1 of Tepidisphaerales bacterium. Taxonomy (GTDB): domain Bacteria; phylum Planctomycetota; class Phycisphaerae; order Tepidisphaerales; family Tepidisphaeraceae; genus JBBQKP01. The sequence goes on along the minus strand of JBBQKP010000174.1, from coordinate 2,984 downwards.
CAGTTGCCCAGTTCAGTCTAGTATCGAATATGCTGTCGTTCGCCATCGCGACCTTAGGTGCGGCGGCGATTTTCTTTTTCATCAGTTCCGCGAGCGGTAAGCGATATCAGTTGGCCATCACGGTCAGCGGCATCGTCTGCGCGATCGCGACCTATCACTATGTGCGAATCTATGATTCGTTCGTGACGGCGTACACCATGCAGACCGTTGGCGGGGTGGTGACCTACGTCGCTTCTGGATCGCCTTTCAACGATTTCTATCGTTACGCAGACTGGTTCATTACCGTCCCGCTGCTAATGGTCGAACTCGTCGCTGTTCTTACGCTTCCCAAGGGCGAGAGCAGAAAACTTCTGATCAAGCTGGTCGTCGCAACGGCGCTCATGATCGGTCTGGGTTATCCCGGCGAAATCTCATCCGACGCTGGCACACGCTGGCTCTGGTGGACCCTGAGCATGATCCCGTTCGTGTACGTTCTGTATGTGCTGTTTATCGAACTGGGCAAGGCGCTCGAGCGGGAAGCCCCGCAAGTGCAGAGCCTGATCAAACTCGCACGAGTCGTATTGCTCGTGACGTGGTTGTTCTACCCCGCAGCTTACGCGGCGCAGACACTGTTCGCCTTGAACGCGACTGGCGAAGTTGCGGTTCAGGTCGGATACTCGATCGCGGACATCACCGCCAAGGCCGGTTACGGTCTGGTGATCTACATGATCGCACGCACAAAGGCTCAGCTCGAAGACTCGAGCACCGAGTCAGTTTCGACGGAAGTGACGGGTCTGGAGCCGTCTCGTCGATAGTCCGTCATCAGGTCGCCCGTATCAGGTCATCACCAAGTCATAGGGCGCTGTATGTCCCGCGAACAAAACCCGCTGGTCATCATCGGCGGAGGGTGTGCGGGGCTAAGCCTGGCGACCCACCTTTGTGACGCGGGCGTGGACCAAAGAATTGTAGTCGTCGAGCCGAAAAGGCTCGACGACTATTTTAATGACCGAACGTGGTGCGGCTTCTCCACCCGCCCGCACCGGTTCGATCGTCTCGCGAATTGCCGCTGGTCGAACTGGAAGTTCTCGACCGACACGGCCAGCGCGTCGCATCATTCGAATTCGTACAAATACCAGCAGATCGCGTCGGGTGATTTTTATCGCGATTGTCTAACGCGACTCGCGAGTGATCCGCGGGTGGAGCTCAGGCTGGGGCAGTCGGTGGTCGGGATCGACGGGCCGGACATTGAGACGATCGGCCGGGATGGGGAGCGTTGTAATCTGACTGCCGGGCACATCTTTGACAGTCGCCCGCCGACGCTGAGGGATGTGGAGGGCGGGCCGGACGACACGCTGCTGTGGCAGCAGTTCGTGGGGCTGGAAGTCGAGACGGATGAGGATGCGTTTGATTCCTCGAGTGCGATGATGATGGATTTCCGCACGCCGCAGCGCGGTGCGATTCACTTTGTTTATGTATTGCCGACGACGAGTCGGACGGCGTTGGTGGAGGCGACGGGATTTTTGCCCAAGTCTGGAAGTTACGACGTGCTCGATGAAGACGCGGCCCGGTATCTGCGCGGGATTCTTGGCGTGACGACGTGGCGGGTGATTCGCCGCGAACAGGGCGCGATCGCGATGACGACCGCGACGATTCCGGAGAAGGCTTCGCGTGAGTTGGTGAATCCGCACGTCACGCGGATCGGGCTGGGCGCGGGTGCGGCCAAGCCTTCGACGGGCTATGCGTTCGCGGCGATACAGGAGCACAGCGAGCGACTGACGCAGGCGATCGTGCAAAATAGATCGACGACGTCGCTGGTTCCCGGCCGCGGCGTGTCGCGAATGCTCGATCAGATTTTTCTCGCGTATTTGGCGCGCAACCCCGAGCGCGCACCGGCGCTCTTCCACCGAATCGCACAGGGCACGAATCCGCAGCGCTTCGCACGGTTCATGATGAACCACGGCAGCATGGTCGATGACCTTGCGGTGATCGCGTCGATGCCCAAAACGCCGTTCATCAAGCAGGCGATGCTGTCATGCCGATTGCTGATTAGTCCGCGAAGGCGGGCGAGTGCGAACGACGAAGCGGTCAGGTCGAACGCGAGATCGGAAGTTGATGAGTATCGCCGCATTCATACGATCGTCGCGCTGCCGTTGATAGCGGTGCTGTTGGCCGTGTTGGCGTTGGTCGGGCCGATACCGATCTGGGTTCAGTTGGTGTTGTTGGGCATCGGTGTGGCGAGCCTGGGCATGCCGCACGGCGCGATGGACCACCGCGTGGCGGAGGTGTGCATCAAGCCGCAACTGAATCAAAATCTGGGCCCAAAACTGGGCGGGCTCGCAGCGCGGTGGCGAAGCACGTTCGCGATCGGGTATCTCGGTCTGGCGACCGTCGTGCTGCTGGGCTGGGCCACGTTTCCGCTCGTCACGCTCGTCGCGTTTCTTGCGTATTCCGCGGTTCACTTCGGACTGGGCGACGACGAGCACTCGTCTTTATCCACCGCGGTTTTTCGCGGTGCGATACCGATTATTCTGCCGCTTGCGATTCAACCCGTCGAGGCGGGCGGCTTGCTCTCAACCGTCGCCGGTGTTGCGGTGAATCTTGTTCCATTGCAAGGCTGGTTTATCGCGTTCGCGTCGGCGTGTGTGATCGTGACGCTCGTGCGGGGCGCGTTGTACAACACGCCCGGTCGCGCGACGGTGATCGCGTGCGAAGTGCTGCTGCTTGTCGTTGCGAACTTCGTCGCACCGCCGTTGATCGCGTTCGGGCTCTACTTCGTGCTGCTGCACTCCTCGCGTCACATGATCGACCTGGCGGATTGGCTCTCGCCCGGCGACGTGAGATCGGGTTTGAAGCGCGTCGGCCGCGAGTGCTGGCCGCTCACATTGATGACGCTGATCGCGATGGCGGTGGCGTTGATGTTCCTGTCACGAGACTCGATGGAGGCGGGCGTAGTTCGCGTGTTGTTCGTCGCGCTCAGTGCGTTGACCGTGCCGCACATGATCGTG
>JBBQKP010000173.1:0-7210 GCA_038326995.1 Tepidisphaerales bacterium | reverse complement strand
GACGAGTCGCGTGGTGCACACTTCAAACCCGACTTTCCCGATCGTGACGATTCGCGTTTCCTCAAAACCACACTCGCGAAATTCGACCCGGCAAGTGGCGAAGCGAAAATCGAACTCGGGCCCGTCGACACGAGCCTTGTTCCTCCGCGTGCTCGCACTTACGGAAAGACCGACGCGAAAAAGTCTGTTGAAGCGCCTAAGCCCGCACTCGTTGGCGTGTAACTTTTTCAGCGACATACGAGCATCGGACGAACTTCGTTTAGCTCTCGCTAGATCGTCGAGCCGGAGCTTTTTTTGGTGCGTTAAGTCTCGGCACCGTCAATGAAATTGACGGACGACTTGGGATGGCGGAACCGAGTGTTTTCTTTATTTTTTTCGCGATCGGTGACACAAGTTCACCCGTCGCCAGCAGTTCACGAGCCTGAGCACGCGTGGTGTCGGTGACGCGCGTTCCGCCGATCATATCGGCCAATTCTTCGATTCGTGCGTCGCCTTCAAGCACGCGAACGCTCGTTTTAGTCGACCTGCCGGTCTGTTCTTTTCGCACGCTCAGGTGCTGACTCGCGAACGCGGCGATCTGCGGCAGGTGTGTGATGCACAGCACCTGATGTCGATTGGCAAGGTCGCGCAGCTTCGCGCCGATAACCGAACCCAACCGACCGCCGATGTTGGCGTCGATTTCGTCGAACACGAGCACTGAGACGCGATCTCCCGCCGCCAGCGTGGACTTGAGCGCGAGCAGGATTCGCCCGATCTCCCCGCCGCTGGCGATTTTTCGAAGCGGCGCCGCCGCCTGACCAGGGTTGGTCTGCACGACGAATTCGCACGACTCAAGCCCGGACGCCCCGGGTTCAGAAAGCGGCAACAATTCGATCGTCAGCTTCGCTTTCTCCATTCCCAGCTCGGCCAGTTGCTTTTCGATGAGCCTGGACAGCTTCACCGCCGCGGTTTTCCGTGCGGCAGATAAACGTCCGCCCGCCTCTTTAAGAGTGTTTTCCAACGGGCCGATGGTCGACGACAACTCTGATTCGTCGTGACCTGATTTGACGAGCTGATCAAGCTGCCGGCTGATCGACTCACGCAGGCCAATCACGCCGGCGACGCCCTCGCCGAACGATGAGGCGGCATGGCCGTACTTCTTGAGAATCCTGTTAATCGTGTTGAGGCGCTCAACGACGTCTTCAATCTCAGCCGGATCGAGATCGAGCTTTTGCGTGTACCGACTCAGATCAAATGCCGCCTCTTCGAGCATGATGAGCGACTGCTTCACCTGCTCTGCGACGCCCAGAAGTTGCGGATCAATCGACGCGAGTTCAATGAGATCGGCGGCGGCGGGCTTGAGTCGATCGACGATCGCATCCTCCGATTCGTAGATTGCGGCTTGAATTTGTGACGACTCTGTTCGAAGTCGCTGCAGGTTCGCCAGTACGACCTGACGCGCTTCAAGCGACGCGTGCTCGCGCGCGTCCAGCTTCGCTTGATCAATTTCCTGCGCCTGAAACCGCAACAACTCCAGTCGCTGCCGGCGAATTTCCTGGTCACGCGAAAGATTGGTGAGCTTCTGCCTTGCCGTTTGAAGTAGCGTCCAGGTCTGGCGGTATTTTTCGCCAATCGTCTCAGCCGCGGCGAAGTCGTCGAGCGTCTGAAGTTGGTTGGACGTCTTGAGCAGATATTGATGGTCGTGCTGCCCGTGGACATCGACGAGCAGCTCGCCGATCTGCTTGAGCATTGCCAGCGTGATGGCGTGGCCGTTGAGAGAAGCGGTCGACCTTCCGCTCGCGAAGATTCGCCTGACCAGTAGCAACTCGCGGTCGTTCTCCACTGGTGCGTCGATCAGCTCTGCGATTTGCGTCAGTATCTCGGCCGATCGCGGTTCGAACAGTCCGCTGACACGAGCCTCGGCCGCACCATTGCGCAGCATGTCCGTCGCGCTTCGCAGACCCAGCAGAATCTCAACCGCACCGATCACAAGCGACTTGCCCGCACCCGTCGCACCGGTAAAGCAGATGAGCCCTTCGGACAAGTCGATCCGGGCGTCTTCAATGACCGCGAGATTGGCGATGTGGAGCTCGCGAAGCATGACAATTCCTATAGTCGATTCATCATCGAACGCTTGCGCCGGCGGCGATCGCTGCGGACGGCGAAATGATGATGACTTTGCCACTCGCATCGCTTGCGGCCAGCAGCATTCCGTTACTGATTTCCCCCTTGATCACTTCACGCGGGGCAAGATTCGCGACGATCACGATCTGCATGCCCACGAGTGACTCGGGTTGATAGTGCTCTTTGATACCCGCCAGAATTTGCCTTTGCTCGTCACCCAAATCAACCTGGAGCCGAAGCAGCTTCTTTGACTTTTCGATCGCCTCTGCCTTGATGATCGTCGCCACTCGCAGCTTCACTTTGGCGAAGTCGTCGTATTGAATCAACTCTGTAACGGACGCCGGAACTACCGCGGCGACAGGGTCTGTTATGGGTGGAACAATCGTTGCAGGAGCAGACTCGCTGCCGGCGTTCACCGTTGGGTCTGAATTGGTGGGTTCCATTGGATGGCTCGATTGGTTTGGGATTAGAGTGGCTTGCCGCACTGGCCGCAGAACTTTGCGGCAGACAGTTCGACGTTGGAGCAGTATTTACAGGGCCTGCGGTCTGTCAGTCGGGCGTGGCGTCTGTGAGTTACTGCCACGAATATACTCGATCCGACGATCACCAAGATCACGAACCAGATGAGTTGAAGAAGCGATGGAAACATGCACTGCCAGCTTACGCGTAACTATGCAGCCCGACGAGGAAGTAGTTGACACCTATCCAGTTGAAGAGCATGACAATGAACCCGATGATACTCAATACCGAAGTGTACCAGGCCTTATATTCCGTCGCATAACGAATGTGTACGATCACGAGATAGCACATCCAAGTGACCAGCGCGAAAGTTTCCTTCGGGTCCCAGCCCCATGGTCTACCCCACGACACGTCGGCCCACACGGCGCCGAAGACGATTGCGACACCCAGAACCCAGAACGCGAGCTGCATGACAGTGAGGTTACACTGATCGATCTGACGAAGTCTGGCGACGACCGATGACTCGAGCGTCGAGGCAGTCGCCGCATCTGAAGACGCCTGCACGCCCTCAGCGGCCGAGGCTTTGACGGGAATGAATAGCATGCGGGCGATCGTGATGAGCGGATTGGCAATCACGCCGCTGCCGGCAAACGAAACCAGTTGCAAGTCGGCGGTTTCACTCGCGAGCTGCCTGTGATTCTTGATGTCTGCGATGACCTTGCGCGCCCTGTAGTACGTCCAGAGCCACAAGCCGCCCAGGAATGCCGTCGCCGCGATGAGTGCGTAGCTTGCCACCGCCAGGGTGACGTGGATATAGAGCCAGTAACTCATCAGGATGCCGCCCACCTGCCCGAGCTGCTCGCCGATGGAAATGTTCAGCACGTACGGCACCGTAAAGATTGCCATCAAGCTGAGCCAGCCCACGAAACCGGCGGCCGTTCCGTACAGACTCTTACCTTTCCAGAGTTCGAGCATAAGCAGCACCACGCTGCCGAACCACGCGCTGAACATCACACTCTCGAACTGATTGCGGATGGGAATCGAATGGAACCAATCATCGGTGCTCTTTTCAAGCAGCCACCAACGAATGGCGATCGCTGCGGTGTGAATCAAAAGGGCGATGACGAAGAACCGAAGCCCCCATAGCCTTACGCTCTGACTTTGAGTGCGAAGTGAAATCAGGAACAGAACAAACGCGAGAAAGTAGAACGCCGCTCCGGGCAACGTGAGGTTGAACAGCCGATTGTAAAACACTTCTGAGTTACGCTTCAGCTCACTGGGATAGGCCTGAGGGTTCACCTGAGGAAGAGCCAAGGCAAGTGCGTCAAGATTCTTCTGCACGGACTCGGCGTCGCGTGACTGCCAGTGCTTAAACAGACCCAGCGTTTCGCCCCACACGGCGCTGACCTTCGCTTCGTCATAATCTGGCAGCGGCGCGGGCAGCGGCGACTTGGATTGTTCGGCAAACTTCCGAAGCGCGGGCACGTTGCCGATGATCTCGTTGATCCGAGTCCACGTGCCGTACGAACCCTTTGCGGGCGGAATCATTGCGACAAGCGGAAAGCCGAAGTTGCCCGCAAAGAGCGATTCCATCGCCCCGGCAGCGGCCTCGACTTTCTGAATCCCGTCGCCCTTCTGAAACGCAGATGCCTGAATCTCCGCCATTCGCCGAACCGTGACAGGATCACGCCAGAACGCGAGCGAAATCGTGCCTTCGTGGAGGATTCGTCGCTTCTCTTCCGCACTAACACCAGGCACTGTTCCCAGATCGTTTCGAAGCGGAATCACGCGGACGCGAATGATGTTTCGCGTCGCGTACACCTGAGGCCTCATCGCGATGTCGAGAACGGTGAACGTAGGCTCTTGGCCTAAGATTGAGCCTTTGCCGGTGATTGCCGCGAGCATCTGCCTGGACATTGTGTCCCAGGTCTTAAGAGTCTGATTGTGCTGGACTGAAAGCGACTTGAAGCGAGAGAAGTTGATCGACTTGGCGAAGACTTCGTCGGAGACAGAAGGCGCGACGCGTTCTTCGACTAATAACTCAGTAGCCGCGGTCGGCGCGGTAGCGTCAGTGCCTTGATTGCTGTGCGCTCTGACCACACCAACCGAAACCAGAACCGCTGAAAAAATCGCGATGAAGACGACGCCGAGCCTCGACGGCCTGAGTGAATTAAACCAGTGCAGTGACATGTTGTGTATCCTTTTTGGGTAATTCGCCAGAAACGTGACCGGCCTGAAGTTGCCTGGCCTGAAGTTGCCTGGCCTTTGCTTCTTCAATAGCTTTGATTTTCATTCGATGAACGACGACGGGCTTGACATAGAACGCATAAAGCAGGCCGACGGTAATCAGCACGCAACTCACGGCCATCATCCTCACGCCCGGCCGATTTGCGACGCCCAGAATGGTGAACTGCTGAGCGTTCGCATCCCATTGAGCTTGATAAAGAATCCAACTCTCGCCTGGCAAAAACCGTGATATCGTACGCGTGACGAAGGCAGGTTCATTCAGGCTTGTCGTCACTTTCGCAGTCTCCTGCGCGGTCACCGGGTCGAGCAGTGTGAGATGACTCTTGAAATCACGCATGAGGCTCGCGCTGCTGATCTCGCCGCCCGCGTAGGGCGTGGCCTCGAACTTATCAAGCCTGACCTGAACCGGCAGGCTCAGGCGTGTGTTAGATAGCTGAAGAGTAAATGGCGTCTTCGCACCTGGGATCTCGATCGGCGAGGTGGACCACGGCCGTTCGACGGCAAACTGCATAAAGGAAACTAAAACGTCCTCCGACCACGTGCCGCTGGTGACGCGAATCCTTGCGACCTGAAACTCGCCTGTTAGCCCTGCCTGCGAATCTCGCTTCTCACTGGGAACAACTTTCACGGTGTCACGCCGAACGACGTTGGCAATTCGCTCGATCTCGAACTCGTGCCGCTGCGACCGATGCTTCTCCATCGGTACGGCCGCCGCGGAAACCGCAAGCTTGCCGCGACTCTTCTCGTCCAATTCGATGGCCACAGACTCACTCGCCATCGTCAAATCGCTCGACAATCGCACGACCGAATCGTCCTGGCCGTTGGTCAGAAGAATGTGCCTTGAACTCGTCCGTATGGGTGATAAATCGACAGGATCGGAGAAGCGATAGGAAACAGTTAGACGATCATCCAATGGAGCCGTCTGCCTCTTGCCCATCGGTCCACCTCCCGCAATGTCCATCAGGAAATCGGTCTGGAGTTCCTTCTGGTCCAGCACCATGCGGCGGAACTGCTTCACCTCAGATCCGGTGGCCTTCACATTCTCGACGACCATCGACAATGCCTTAACGTTCTTCTCGCCCGCGATCGTCGTCCAGTCAGGGAAAAACTCTTCGATCCGAAGCAGGTAACCCGTCTCGCCAAGTTCATACGCCTTACCCGGCTCGGCCGTGAATTCTCGCGAGAAATCGCCAATTTTTGCAACCACTTTGTGCATCTTGCCCAGCGACGACTGAAGCATTTGGACATCAGTCACTGTCGGCACGTGCCGGTGTTCAATTTCGATCTGTCCGATGATCGCCCTGAAATCGGTTTGACGACCTTCGGGAACAAGCCAAATCGGCGCGGGCTCATTCGTGTTCACATCCCGAACAGTAACAGCCACTTGTGTTTTAAGTGCTTCGCCTGTCGGAGTAGTCTCGCCTTGCTTTGCAACTTCCCAACGATTGACAACTGCGTAAGGGTAATACTCTATCACATCGAGCAAGATCGGATCCGAGACGCCGACCATTTCATGAAGCGGCCGATTGATGTACGCCGCAGATTCGGGCAACAGATCGCGGATCGTGGCGGACCGGCCTTGAAGATCCGACCGATCGAGCTGTGCAGTGTTGCCTGATTCAATCGAATATTCACCAAATCGTGGTAGCGAGCCGAGGCGAACCGCGGCGCTGGTTCGATCGAACGAGCCACGCGACGTGGAAACCGGAATGCGTGCGTAAATCGACCTCTCAAAGCGATCGTAAAATACAGACGCGCTCTTATTCATCGGCACGAACGCCAGGCCTTCGTGTTTCTGTTGGAAATATGCGTAGCAGCTGATGATCAAAAGGATAATTCCGATATGAATCGTCCACACCCCATACCGCGGCGGCGTGAGCGGGATGCGGGTGATCGTCACGCAAATCATGTTCAGTGCGAACGTTCCCATCAACGCCCCGAACACCCACGTGGTAAAAAACGCGATCTCGTCCATCTCAAAATACTCGCGAACGCCAGGCACGCCGCTGCCGATCGATATGTAGCTGGCGATCAGCACCATCAGGGTAATGCCGAAGTAAACGCTGTTGAGAGTGCGATCGTAGATGAACTTGACGATGTTCATGGGTTATTTACGGATTAAAGACCTGAAACGCGACTTCGAGATACACGCGACACATGACGGAACTTTTGTACTGATCTGCCTAGTTTAGCAAGCTTTTTCCATGATTTCTCTACGCCGCTCGCTATGCGACGTTTAGCCGCGACGAAAACCGATCACCTCGCACTCAGTAAAAAGGAGCATATTCGACATTTTTTTTATTTCAAGCCTTGTGTTTTACTTTTGTTTGGATAACATAGACCAAACAAAAACGCGATGTCTTAGCGCGTAATTACCATACCTTCCAGAAGGATGACAACC
>JBBQKP010000172.1:0-7232 GCA_038326995.1 Tepidisphaerales bacterium | reverse complement strand
AAGTCTTTGACGAACATCGTGTGGGCGTCGGTGCTGCCGTAGACCTCGGAAAGGGCGCGAAGCTGAGAGTTGCTGCCGAAGATGAGGTCGGCGCGCGTGCCGGTATATCGCACGGTGCCGGTGGCTCGGTCGCGACCTTCGAAGACGTCGTCGGCATCGGTGGCGGCTTTCCACGTGGTTCGCATGTCGAGCAGGTTGACGAAGAAGTCGTTGGTGAGTGCGTGGGGGCGATGGGTGAACACACCGTGTGCGGCGGAGTTGAAGTTCGCGCCCAGGACGCGAAGCCCGCCGACGAGGACAGTGAGCTGCGGCGCGGTGAGCGTGAGCAACTGCGCTTTGTCGAGCAGAAGTTCCTCGGCGGAGCGGGTTTGGCCTTGCTTCAGATAGTTGCGGAATCCGTCGGCCTGCGGTTCGAGCACGGCAAAGCTGGCGACGTCGGTCTGGTCTTGTGACGCGTCGGTTCGGCCCGGCGTGAAGGGAACTTTGATCGCGAGCCCGGCGTTTTTGGCGGCGAGTTCTATGCCGACGCTTCCGCCAAGGACAATGAGATCGGCGAGTGAGATTTTCTTCTGGCCCTGAGAATTGCTGTTGAACTGGCTCTGCACGGCTTCGAGCTTTTGCAGGACGATTTCGAGCTCCGGGGGCTGATTGGCTTGCCAGAACTTTTGCGGCAGGAGGCGAATGCGTGCGCCGTTCGCGCCGCCTCGCTTGTCGGAGCCGCGGAAAGTGGAGGCGGACGCCCAGGCGGTGGTGACGAGCTGCGCGACGGACAGACCCGATTCGACGATTTTGGTTTTCAGCGAGTCAATGTCGTGTGCATCGACCAGCGGATGATCGACGGCCGGGATGGGGTCTTGCCAGATGAGTTCTTCGCTGGGCACGAGCGGGCCCAGGTAGCGAACGCGCGGGCCCATATCGCGGTGGGTGAGCTTAAACCACGCGCGGGCGAAGGCGTCGGCGAATTGGTCGAGGTTCTCGTGAAAACGCTTGGAAATGGGGGCATAAAGCGGATCGAGCTTGAGCGAGAGGTCGGTGGTCATCATCATCGGCGCGTGACGCAGGGCCGGGTCGTGTGCGTCGGGGACGGCCGTCGCGGCGGCGCCGTTTTTCGGCTTCCACTGCTGTGCGCCGCCCGGGCCTTTGGTCAGTTCCCAGTCGTAGGCAAAGAGGGTGTCGAAGTAGCTGTTGTCCCATTGGGTGGGCGTGGGCGTCCATGCGCCTTCGATGCCGTTGGTGATGGTGTGCGGGCCCGCACCGGTGCCGAAGGAGTTTCTCCAGCCCATGCCTTGTGCTTCGATGGGCGAGGCTTCGGGTTCGCGGCCGATGTAGTCGGCGGAGTTGGCGGCACCGTGGGACTTGCCGAAGGTGTGCCCGCCCGCGATGAGGGCGACGGTCTCTTCGTCGTTCATGGCCATGCGGCCGAAGGTCTCGCGAATATCATGGGCGGCGGCGAGTGGATCTGGGTTGCCGTTGGGCCCCTCGGGGTTGACGTAGATCAGGCCCATTTGCACGGCACCGAGCGGATTTTCGAGCTGTCGATTGCCGGTATAGCGGGTGTCGCCGAGGAATTCAGTTTCCGGGCCCCAGTAGATGTCTTCCTGCGGTTCCCACACGTCTTCGCGTCCGCCGCCGAAGCCGAAGGTCTTGAAGCCCATGGATTCGAGCGCGCAGTTGCCCGAGAGGACCATGAGATCGGCCCACGACAGCTTCTGGCCGTACTTCTGCTTGACGGGCCAGAGCAGCATTCGAGCTTTGTCGAGGTTGGCATTGTCGGGCCAGCTATTGAGCGGGGCGAATCGCAGCGTGCCGAATCCCGCTCCGCCGCGACCATCTCCCACTCGGTAGGTGCCCGCGCTGTGCCAGGCCATGCGGATGAAGAGCGGCCCGTAATTCCCGTAGTCCGCCGGCCACCAGTCTTGCGAGGTGGTCATGAGCGTGAAGATGTCCTTGCGGACGGCCTGGAGGTCGAGCGAATTGAACTCTTTCGCGTAATCAAATGCCTCGGCCGTTGGGTTTGCCGCCATCGGGTCCAAGGCCATTGGGTTTGCCCCCATCGGGTCGGGCGATAATGGGTTGGCCTTGGCGGAGTTCTGATGCAACACCCGCAAATTTAACTGATTCGGCCACCATTCGCGCGTCGTGCGTCCGCCGTTTGAGGTCGGATGAAGTTGTGCGGCGGGAAAAGGGCACTTGGCGGTATTGCTCACGGAATCTCCTGGCGATGAATTGCGATTAATGAAAATTGGTAGGTTGAGTTAGGAAAAAGCCTGATTGCGTTTCCGCTCATGATTTTAGTACGGACCGCTCGTCAGAGTCAACGCGACATCATGGCAACCGACCATCGCTGACAATTGATGAGGTTGCCTTTCGTAAGTCTTGGACCAATCGCGTCACCAATCGCCAACATTCGGTGCTTGGCGATGGTTATGCTCGGTAAGAGCCAATTCTGAACGATCACGAAAGAGCCGCGCACGAACTAAGCGAGTTGGGGATGTATTTGTTTTTTACTTTCGGTGGGATTCGGAATACCCGCTTACTGCGTGCGCGGTTTTTTAAATCGATTAGAGCAACACGTTATGTGCTCTAGACGATTCGAACGGGCACGCCGTGCTCGTGCAGATAGGTTTTGCACGCACGCACGCCGAACTCGTTGAAGTGAAAAATACTCGCCGCCAGTGCCGCGTCGGCGTGGCCTTTGGTCAGAACGTCCAGCAGATGTTTCGGCTCGCCCGCGCCGCCCGAAGCGACGACCGGAATCGTCACCGCCTGGCTCACCGCTCGCGTCATCTCAAGGTCATACCCGCTTCGCGTTCCGTCGGCGTTCATCACGTTGAGCACGATTTCGCCCGCACCCAAATCCTGTGCCTGCCTGACCCAGGTCAGGACGTCGAGCCCGGTTCCCACCCGGCCGCCGCTGACGAAAACTTCCCACTTTTCAACACCCGAAGCCGAGACGACGCGGTTGGCGTCGACGCCCAGAACCGTCGCGCACGAGCCGAACTTTCGGGCGATTTCCGCGATCAATTCCGGACGTTTCACCGCGGCGGAGTTGATGCTGATTTTCTCCGCACCCGCCTGGATGAGCCGCGTCGCGTCGTCGATCGTGCGAATCCCGCCGCCCACGGTCAGTGGCATGAAGACTTCTTCCACCACGCGCCCGACGAGCTCGGCCATGATTCCCCGGCCCTCATGGCTCGCGGTGATGTCATAAAAAACCAGCTCGTCCGCGCCATCATCCTGATACTTCTTCGCCAAGGCGACCGCATCGCCCGCATCGACGTGATCGAAAAATTTCACACCCTTGACCACACGCCCTTTGTCCACATCCAGACACGGAATAATGCGGCGGGTAAGCATTGTTTAGAGTGGAGCGAAAAAACAGGCGAAAAAACCGATGAAAAAGCAGGCGAAGGGTAACCAACGGGGTTCGAACCCGCAACCTCCAGGACCACAACCAGGCGCTCTGCCAATTGAGCTATGGCTACCGTGAACCGAGTATTATTTGCGGGACGGGCCGGGTTGTCAACCTTGTTTGCCCTGAGATTTGCTTACTTGCCTCTCATCTTGCCTCTCATCTTACGCCGTTACAAGCATCACGCACGAGACAGACGACCTGTCGCAATTTATCGCTGCACCACGGGCTTGATCCGCGCCAGATCGCCCGGCAAGTTTTCGAGCGAGAGCGGGGGGTTTTGCCTGAACGGCCGATAGAGCGGGTCGCCGATCAAGACCATACGCCAGCTCGAAACCATCTGCGTGCGCCAGAACGCCTCGGCAAGCGTCATGCGATCTGCAAGCAGAAGCGGGAAGAATTCGTCGGGCCTGGGGAAGGCGACGAGATAGGGTTCTTCCACCGAGCCCATGGTCGCGCCGATGCCTAGGCGCATGAGTCCGGAGACCCATCCACTCTCGCCGGGCGGACGCAGGTCGAGGAGTTCGTAGCTGGCGATGTGATAGCCCACGCTGCCGGGCACGACCTTTCCGAACGGGCGATATTGCCTGACTGAATACCAGCCGCAATAGATCATGGCGTCTGTGGTCGAGTTGTCTGAAAACAGCTCGGGCTTGTCGTCAAAAAGAAGGGTGAGCTTGGTCTTATCGCGAACCAGTGAGGCGAGGTTGCGGAGCGTCTGGTCGTAGTTGCCGTAGCCGTCGTTGCTGGTCAGGCCGCGAGCGTCGATGACGACAGTGCCTTTGAGCCCTGCGTTCTCGACGACGATTGAATCGGTGATGATCTTGCGAGCGAGTTCGGGCGTGGGCGCATCAATCCGTGCGACCATCATGACCCTCGGCGGCACGGATGGGCTGGTCGTGGGAACAGACGGAACGTTTCCGCCGCGAAGTGCATCGGACCGAAAGTAGAGCGGATTTTGCAGGAAGCCCATACGCTGAAACTCGGGCACGTAGAGCAGTGAGAGTTCGCTATCGACGGCCGACCGCATGTCGTCGATTTCGAGAAAACGTTTGTGCTGAAGCAGCAGTGAGAGGCGCTCTGCGAGTGAGCCGAAGTTGCCGATCGCGTCACGGGCTTGTTGACGCGAGAGCGGGCGATCGACGTCGGAGACGAGTTTCTGGATGGCGGCGTTGGTCGGGCGAGTCGCAGGTTGAGAAGAGGCGGGCAGGACAAGGCGAGTCAGGTCGCGATATCTTTTCGACACGTCCTGCCTGGCCTGCGCATCAGCGATTTTAGGAATGGAGCCCACGATAATTTGCTCCGCCTTGGCGGCGCGCTGCATCATGCTGGGCACGGTCTCGTCGCCCTGCGGCACGAACTTTGTGTCGAACTCCCGCGCCAACTTTTCGAAGCCGGTGACCGTTTGCGTGAGGTCTGAAGTCGCGCGCTCGAGCTGCCGCTCGATCGCTGCTTTCTCAAACCCGCGCGCCTCGCCCGGAAGCGGGTCGCCCATACGAAGCGGCACGCCGTAGAACAAGACCAGGCATCGCACGGTGGTCGTCAGATTTTGCGCAGAAAGCTGATCCTTGATCGGCGTGGCGATCAGCCTTTGCATCGTGTTGTAATCGATCTGCATCGCGTCGGGCACATCAATCTCGATGATGCGATTTGCGGGCACGCCTCGCGTTTTCGCGTATAGCTCCGCGAGTTCGCGCCCAGCAGGTTGTCGCTTGTTGACCACGAGCGCCAAGTCGTCGGCGGTAAGCTGGGCGGACGCGACGGACTGCAACATTAACAGCACGAGCAGCGCCACCAGGCCCGGGATTCGCATTTTGAAATTCACGGCCTGACTGTATCGCATTGTGTATACTTTCGTGCAGTGGGTTCGCCCCTTTCATGCGCGAGAGCAAATTTCGTCGCTGCGTAAAACATTGGTAAATTGCCGCGCGTGGCCGTTTCGCGGCGGTCGCAAGCCTGCGTACGTGTTCATCGTAATGAGAGGCGATGATCTGAATATTATGGCGAGTCTAAGGCGGAGTCAGGACATTCTCTTTTGGCATTCAAAGAATAAATGTGATGTCCTGCCGGACGGGCCAGAAACGTATTCGCGTGAAAAGAAGTTCACGGCAATTTGCAGAACCCGCTTACTGCGTGCGCGGCTCCTTTAACGCTGCCTGATTTTATGCGTCGCGCAGCGAACATTAACCCTTTGCACTCGACTGAAAAATTTCGAATAACTGTCGCGCTTCGAATTTGCGCGCCGCAAGCGAAGCGCATCACAGGGCCTTCGGTAACACCAACCGGAGACCTTCATGCCCTATCAGCCTCAACTGCTTTCAATCGTTCATCCTGACCTTGTCGATCACGACTCGCTTGCCCGCCGCGTGCGGGAATTGCTTCACTCTCACTTGCCGCGTTACGCCAGGCTTTGGAACTACTACCGAAACCCGATGACGACCGCCCTGGCGTCGGGCGAGAGCGGCAGGCCCTACCAGCAGGGGCAGGAGTGGGGCATGCCTTCACGAATCACAGGGCGTTCGAACAACGAAGCCACGACAGGCCTGACTCGCAAGGAAGTGGTCGTCGAGAACGACATCGCCTGGCGAATCGACACGATGGTCGACTTTCTTTTTGGCAGGTCCGTGCAGATCGAATCGCGTGCAAATGACCCCGCACGAAAACGCCTTATCGAAGAAACACTTCAGCAGATCATCCAAGCCAACGGCGACTCGGGCTTCTTCCAGCGACTCGCATTGCTCGGCTCCGTCTACGGCTTCGTCGACGTGATGATCAAGTTTGAGAATAACATTCCCTCACACCATCCGGACTTCACGCCCGTCACATCGACCCACACCACTGCGCCGCTCGAAGACCTCAAATGCCTGGCCGGCTGTTTGAGATGGGAAATCGTCGAGCCGCCTCGCGCACTCGCGATCGTGGACGAGACCGACCCGACACGCGTCGTAGCGCACGCGCAGGTCTGGCGTCAGAGGAAGGTCAAACCCGCATCACGTGTTCAGGCAACACCCGCGCGCTCGCTCGGATTGTGGCAGCGACTTTCAGGTGCGTTGCCCACCGACTTGCCGGCCCAGGTGACCGACGACAGCTACGTCACCGTCGTCGAGCTGGTCTCTCCCGGACAGTGGCAAAGGTACGAAGACGAAGTACTGGTCGCAGCAGGAAAGAACACGCTCGAACGCTTGCCGCTGATCCATATTCAGAACGTCGCGTTGCCGTTCGAGTACGCGGGTGCGAGCGACGTGGAAGGGCTGATTCCACTGCAGGATGAGCTCAACACGCGCCTGAGTGATCGTGCATATCGCATCACGATGCAGTCGTCGAAAATGTATCTGGGCAAGGGGATCGCAGATTTTGCGAGCCTGCCCGTCTCGCCGGGACGCATGTGGAGCACGGACAATCTTGAAGCGGCGGTGATCGAGTTCGGCGGCGATGCGTCGTGCCCGAGCGAGATCGCGCACATCGCGGACGTTCGCGAGGCGCTGGACAAGCAAAGCGGAGTTTCACCGATCGCCGCCGGCGCGATCAGAGGACGCATCGGGCGTCTCACCAGCGCTGCCGCGCTTCGCGTCACATTCCTTTCATTGCTCGCACGCACGACGCGCAAGCACCTGACCTACGGCCCTGCGATCGCACAGGCGTGCGAACTCTCACTCGCCTGGCTCGATCACGCCGGACTGTTTCACACGACGCCCGAAGAACGCCGTGTCGATATTCGCTGGCCGTCGCCGATTCCCGAAGGGGACTTGCTGCGTCTGGATGAAGTGTCGCCCGAGGTTGCGGAACAGCGCGATCAAACACCTGAGACATCTGACAGCGA
>JBBQKP010000171.1:0-7269 GCA_038326995.1 Tepidisphaerales bacterium | reverse complement strand
TGTTTTTCCATCAGGCCGCGAATCACCTCGCCGCACGCGACGCCGCGAATGCTCTCGACATCGACCCGCAAAATCGGCTGCTTGTAGGCGATGACCGCAAGCGTCTCAAGAGCGCTCTTGCCGAGCTTCGCGTCGGTTTCTTTGGTGACGAGTTTGCGAATCAATTCGCCGTGCTCGGGCAAGGTCAGCAGTTGATACCCGCCCGCGACCTGCTCGACCCGAAATACCCGACTCGTATTTTCATACTCGCGATTCAACTCCGCAACCGCCCGCTTCACCGCCCGCGTCGAATTGAGTTCGAGCAGTTCAGCGATCCGTCCGGGCGTGAGCGGATGCTGTGTCGAAAACAGCAGCGCTTCGACCTGCGACGTCGGCAATATGGCTGCCTCGTCGGAGACATCGACCACGACCGCGCCGTCGGTGATGACGGTGTCAGATTTGTCGATCGCTTCTGCTGACTCGGGTGATTCGGGCGAGATTGGCGTGTCGGTTGTGGACATCAATTAATCCCGTAACGCGTTGCCCTCTGATTCCGCGGACACAACACCGGTCGGAGACCGGTGCCACCAGCATTCTGATGGTGGAACAGGTCTCCGACCTGTTCACTATTTCTTACAGAACCAACCATCATTTCATGTGTGAATGAGTACGAGCACGTTACATGCTGTTTACTTCAGCTCCGCAAAGCTTCCGACCGTCGGCAGTTCACCAACGAGCGGCATCGCGTAGTCGATGTACGCCTGCGTCACGTCGTTGCCGTCCTTGATCCATTCGTGCGGGAACTCTTTTGTAAGGCGGGCGACGTTCTGGATCGGCTCGAGGTGAACGTTGATCGCGTACACGCTGCCGGGCTTGCGCGTCATGACGACACTGCCCTGGACGTTTTTCGGGTCGGCGGAGTATTCGACGGCTTTCTGGCCGACGAGTCGCGCCTCGGCCGCATCGGTCTTGCTCAGGATACCCGCGAAGGAGCGCTGGAGGTAGCCGAACGTGTCGGCACGGACACGCAGTTTTTTGCCGCCCGGATTACGAAGCTTGGTGGTGATGAGGTCGGCCAGCATATCGCCCAAAGCGCCCGTGCCCGAGAGCTGAATATTGCCGTGCGAATCTCGATCGACCGCCTTGCCGCTCTTTTCGGCAAGCACCTCGACATAAGCGCGGCCGTCGAGCGCTTCGATCCCTTCGCTCACCGCGATGATGCACCGGCCGAGCTTGCTGTAAACGCGATCCACATCCGCGAGAAGTTTCTCCGGATCGAGCTTGCTCTCCGGGAGATAAATCAGGTGCGGGCCGTCGTCAGGATATTTGCGACCCAGCGCCGCCGCGGCGGTGAGGAAGCCCGCGTTTCGCCCCATGATCACGTCGATCATGATTCCCGGAAGCGAGCGATTGTCCTTGTCCACGCCGATCAGCGCCTGCGCCACAAACTTCGCGGCCGAGCCGTAGCCCGGCGTGTGATCGTGAACGCGAAGGTCGTTGTCGATCGTCTTTGGAATGTGGAAGACGTGAACTTCGTGGCCCTGTGAATGGCCAAGTTCCTGAACGATTCGCGCGGTGTCGGCCGAGTCGTTTCCGCCGATGTAGAAGAAGTATCGAACGTTATTCTTCTTGAACGAATCAAAAATTTTCTTGCAGTACTCTGCGTCGGGCTTGTCACGCGAACTGCCCAGGGCCGCGCTGGGCGTGAGGGCGATGCGCTCGAGCAGTTCGTCGGGCGCGTCATTGAGTTCGACGAAGTCGTTCTTGACGATGCCCGACACGCCGTGGCGGGTGCCGAGGAGTTTTTGAATGTGTTTATGCTTGCGGGCTTCCTGGATGACGCCCACGAGTGACTGGTTGATGACGTTGGTGGGTCCGCCTGATTGTCCGACGACCGCGTTGCCGATGAGTTCTGCCATTGTGGGCGGAACTATAGAGAAAGAGCGGGGACAGTGGAAGCAGGCGGCGGCTGGTTTTTTCTGGCGAGGCGCCGATGTTTAGCTGTTCCCCGATGAACGGGTTTCAGTTCACTGGCGAAATCGTTTGCGGTTCGATGTCTGGCCCGGCTGGCAAGCCATTTGTTTCCTCGGATAAAGATGATCAGACCCCCGCGAGCTTGCGTGACGATGCGGCCATTGGAATACCAGTGGGCTTGGCCGCGTCGAATGCATCGTCTTCTTCTTCGTCGCGATGAGCGGATTTATTCGACGCGATGATGGCGTAGATGGCCGGGACGATGAAGAGGGTGAAGAGAGTGCCGATGACCATTCCGCTGACGAGGATGATGCCGATGGAATTTCGCGACGCCGCGCCCGGGCCGGATACGAAGACGAGCGGCAGATGGCCGAAGACGGTAGCGGCACTGGTCATGAGGATAGGCCGTAGGCGAGTGCCCGCGGCCTCGATGACGGCTTCAATCTTCGTCAGGCCTCGCTCTTGAAGCTGATTGGCGAACTCGACAATGAGAATGCCGTTCTTGGCAACCAGCCCGACGAGCGTGATAAGCCCGACCTGCGAGTAGATGTTGATCGTGGTGAAATCAAGGAAGCTGAACGCCAAACCGCCCGTCAGGGCAAGCGGAACCGAGCCCAGCAGGACGATTAGCGGGTCGCGAAAGCTGCGGAACTGGGCGGCCAGCACGAGATAGATCATCACCATCGCAAAGCCGAGCGATTGAACGAGCTTGTCTCCTTCGACGCGGATTTGTCGAGATTCGCCGGCGTAGTCGATCGAGGCATTGGCGGGCATGACCTCGCGTGCGATTTTCTCGACTTCGGTGAGCGCCGATTCTTTGGTGTAGATCGGAATGATGCCGCCCGAGAACGTGATGGAATTTTTCTGTTGGAAGCGGTTGAGCGAGCGGACGACAGCGGTGGTATTGAGGTCGATAAAGCTGGCGATAGGAATGAGCGTTCCGTCGCGGCCGCGGATTTTTAAATCCAGAAGCTGCGAGGCGCTGGTACGTCCGGTGGCTTCGAGTTGCGGAATAACGGGATAACTGCGGTCGAAGTGGTTGAATCGATTCAGGTCGGCCCCGCCCAGCAGTGTGCCGAGCTGCTCGCCCACGCTCGCCAGATCGAGCCCGAGGTCCGCGACTTTCTGACGATCGACCGACACGCGTGTGAGGGGCAAGTCGACCTTGAGGTCGTCCTGTGTGAACATGAACAGGCCTTTTTCCATACTCCGTTTTCGAAGTTCTTCGAGTGGCTTAGTCAAGGATGTAACGGAGTCGGGCGTAGTGATGACGAGCTCGACGTCAGATTGGCCAGCACTCGGCAAGGAGGGCAACAGAATGGCAAAAGCGTTCACGCCGGTCTGCTTCCCGGCGACACCCATGATCTCCTGTTGAAGGTCCATCGCGCTCTTTTCGCGATCGCTCCAGTTATCCAATAGCAAGCCGCCGAAGCCGAAGGATGAATTGACGATCTGAAACGTCTGATTGCCTTCGGGGATCGTGTCGAGAAGTTCGCGGCTGAACTTTCCGCTCTGCTTTTTCGCATAAGCCAGGGACGCGTCGGGTGATCCTTCGAGGAAGAACGCGATAAAGCCCTGGTCTTCAGTGGGTGCGAGTTCCTTGCCGCTGAACATGTATAAAGGCACGGCGATCACGCCCAGAAAAATGGCCCCGATCATGATTGGCCAGCGGACGATCAAGGCCTGATTGAGCACACCGATGTAAAGGACGCGGAGTTTGTCGAATCGACCGTTGACAAAGCGGGCGAAGCGACTCTCCTTGCCGTGGCCGGCGATCATCGTTGCGCTCATGATCGGACTGAGCGTCAGCGCGACGACACCTGAAACCACTACGGCGGCGGCGAGGGTAAATGCAAACTCGCGGAACAACACGCCCGTCAGGCCGACCTGAAAACCGATCGGCGTGTACACCGCGGCGAGCGTGATCGTCATCGCGATGACCGGGCCCGTGAGCTCGCGCGCACCAATAAGTGCGGCGTTAATTCTGCTTCGCCCCTCGCGAATGTGTCGCTCGACGTTCTCAACAACAACAATCGCATCATCGACCACCAACCCGACCGCCAGCACTATCGCGAGGATCGTCAGAAGATTCAGCGAAAAACCGAGCATCGCCATCAGCGCGACTGCGCCCACGAGCGAGACCGGCATTGCCACCAGCGGCACGATCGCACTGCGAATCGAACCCATGAACAGGAACACAATGAATCCGACAATCAGGACTGTTTCAATCAGTGTCTTGGTGATGTCAGTCAGCGCGTTGGACATGAACTTCGTGCCGTCCCACGCCAGCCTCATTTCGACGTCGGCGGGCAGCGTGGTTTTGACAAGCTCCATCCGCTCTTTCAAGAGCTTGGCAATGTCGATTTCGTTCGTGCCGGGTGCGGGCCAGACGGAGAGAAATACGCCCTCCTTGTCGTCCACCATCGTGACAGTTCGGCCCTCTTCGCTGCCCAATTCGACGCGGGCGATGTCGCGAAGTCTCACGATCGAACCGGCCTCATCGCGTACGATGAGATTCTCAAATTCCTCCGTGCCTCTCAGATCGGTGTTGGTCAGCAAGTCGACCTGCACCATGCTGTTCTTCGTCTGACCAATCGCGGCGAGGAAATTGTTACGACGAAGTGCGGCCGTGACTTCGCCCGGCGTTAGATTGAGCGCATCGAGCTTCGCCGAGTCGAGCCATACACGCATCGCCAAGTTCAGTCCGCCCTCCACGCTACACCGCTGCACGCCCTTGATGGATGCGAACTCGGGCTGAATCTGACGCGTCACGAAATCCGTCAGCTGCGTCACGTCCAGCGTGTCGCTTGTGAAGGAGACGTAAAATGCCGCGTACGGACGGTCGGCCCGTTGAAGCACCACGTTGGGCGGCTCGGCGTCGCTCGGCAAGTCGCGGCGAACCTCCTGCAGCTTCGCGTTCACCTCCGACAGTGCTGCGTATGAATTATAATTGAGCCGCAGCTGCATGGTGATCGTGCTCACGCCTGCAAAACTCTGGCTCTGCACATAATCAACGCCGTTCACGCTTGACAGCGCGCGTTCCAGCGGCACGGTGATGTAGCCCTGCACGGTTTCGGCGCTCGCGCCGATGTAAACCGTCGTCGCGATGATCGAACTTTTTTCGATGCTGGGAAACTGCTGCACGGGCAGCGTGAACGCGGCCTGCAGGCCGATGATCAGAATCGCCAGATTCACGACAATCGCGAGAACCGGGTGACGGATAAAAATGTCGGTAAATGATTTCATGACAAACCTGATTGAAGCCGCGATTGTTGGAAGATGATTCGAGAGGGCTTACTTAACGGGCTGCGTCGCGGGAAGCGGCGAGGATGCGACTGCGTCGGCCGCGGACTCGACCTGCACCAGCGCGTTCTCAGTAAGCTTAAACGAACCATCGGCGACAACGTCCGTCCCAGCATCGACGCCCTTGCGGACGATGACCTGCTCGCCCAGCGAAGGCCCGACCGTGATTCCGCGTTGCTGTGCACGCGTTTTTCCCTCGTTGTCGGTCGTCAGCACGTAGACGAAATCACCCCACGCGGCCCGGCGAATCGACGTCGCGGGCACGGTGATGACACGCTGCGGAAGTGATGCGGGCAGACGCACGTTGACCGACATGCCGGGCCGCATTTGTGCGGTGTTTTTTGCTTTCGCTCGCGTTCGCGTCGTACGCGTGCGGTCGCTGAGCGTCATGTCGTCACTCACGATCTGCGACATAAAGGGTTGATCGGGAACATCCATGCGGAAGAGCTCAATCGGCGCGCCCACAGGCAATCGGCCGGCCATCTGCTGTGGCACTGCAAAATCGACAAACACATAGTCGTCGACTCCGGTCAGGGCAACGATCGACGAGCCCTCTGGTAAGTATTGGCCGATCTGCCAATCGACGATGCCGACCGTCGCTTTAAACGGGGCGTTAAGTGTCTTGCGATCAATCCGGGCCTGCAACTCCTGATTGACGGCAATCGCCTCGTCGAGTGTCGCTTGTGCCTGGTCCAGTTCATTCGCACTCGCCGCGTTCGACGCCGCGGACCGCTTGGCACGATCGAGTTGAAGCTCGGCGAGCTGCTGCTTCGCGACGGCCGCACGAAGCTCGGCGGCCTCGACGGAAGTGTCCAGCCGCACCACCAACGCGCCCGCTTCAACGACCTGACCCGACTTGATGTTCAATTCCTTGATCGTCCCGGCCTCTTCGTTTTGAAGCGTTACAAACTGCGTCGCTACTACCGTGCCGGTCGTATTGATCACCGGCTGCCAGTCCCGCTCGGTCGCCCGCGTCACAAGCACCGACATCGGCGCCTCGGGCCAGCCGCCGCCTGCCATCGCCGCCTGAATCGAGCGGTATTTCAAGAATGTCAACGTCGCGATCACGCCCAGCACGATCGCCGCGACAATGCCACTGAGCAGTAAATATCTGCCAATGGATGCACGTTGCGGTTCGTTCGTCTTCGCGTTGGCGTATTCCACGGGTGCTGTGTGTGCGACGGGTTGAACGGGCGGATTTGCGGGAGTATCGGTCATGATGGATTAGGTTTGCAGTAGAAGAATTTTTACCTGGCGGTTCATGTGGCGGGCTTTAACTTAGCTGATGATCTGGTCGTTTCTTTCTTGACACCCGAACGCTTCACCGGAAGCTTCGACGCCTGTTTTTTTGTCACTCGTCCGGTTCTAGCTGAAGAGACTTTGACGTCGATCAATTTCGCCAATGCGGCACGGACGCGAGTCAGGCGATTGCTGTCGATCGCGCTAATGTCACAAATCCAGTAGAGCCACATCGCATCAACGACCGCCACGACGACATCGGCATGTCCGGGCTCCAGACCGTCCTGCTCGATCAGACGTGCGAAATCGCGGTAAAGGTCGCGGATGGGCTGCACGAGCGACGGGTCCTGCACCACGGCCGTCAGTACCACGCGGCACGAACTGTGCATCGCGTCCGACCAGTTTTCCTTCTCACCTTTTGGAGGTTTGTCGGCGAGACAGAGTTCGATCAGCGCACGCGAGAAACGACCCGGTCCCTCGGGCTGCTGGTCGTACGCACGCATGACGTCGCCGCGCCACTCTGCGACGTGCCTTTCGATCATCGCCGACAAGAGGGCGTTTTTTGTGGGAAAATGATGCAAAAGCCCTCCCTTCGACACGCCCGCTTGTTTGGCGACGGCGTCGAGCGTCAAACCCGGAACACCGTTGGCGGCGATCACGCTCAAGGCGGCGTGGAGGACTTTGTTCTGGCAAGATTCAGACATCGCTCCAAACCGTACCGTCCGGCCGGTCGGTCCGCAAGCCGAATTTGAATGTCGACTCTTTTTTGAAATG
>JBBQKP010000170.1:0-7377 GCA_038326995.1 Tepidisphaerales bacterium | reverse complement strand
ACCGACGACATCGGGGCCGATTCTACTTGGCAAAACGCCCGGCGGTCATCGCTTGGGCTTGGGGTGAATCACCGGCGGCGGCGGGGCCAACTCGGATTCCATCCGTCGCACATACTCGTCAACGGCGCGGTCAAACAATTCAGAGCGATTGCGCTCGAGACGCTCGGCAATTGCTTCGAGTCTCTCCAAGAGCTTCCCGTTGATCCGGAAACCTACGAGCACCTTTGTCGTCCTTGCGCGGGGCATGGTAAGCATGGTGCAAGTGTAACACCGGTTATCAATTCGATCAACACTTGTATAACGGATATTCTTGTTGTACACTCGTGCAACAAAGGCGTCGCGGAGTACAACCGCGTTGGCTGGCACGGACGCCGGGATTTTTCAAGGGAGTGCATCGTGACCTCGATTCAACCGACCGATTCAGAACAGCGGCAAGTCATGCTCGAAACTGTCGCGCAGCTCGCGCCCCTGGTCGAAGCGGGCCTGTCGCGAAAGACGCCCACCGCCTTCGCGTTCGCCTGTGCGACCAGCGAGACGGACGACTTCGAGCCGAGCGACCAGCGGCTAAAAACGGCGATCGCCGCGTTCGATAGTTTGTTGCCACACCAACAGAAAAACGTCTGCAACGGCTGGACGCCTGGCGACATCACTTCGCGGCCTTCGACGCGCGAATTACTCGCGGACCTGACCGCCATTTTTCAGGGTGAAGACCTCGCGTCAATCATGGAAGTGAGCCGTCGAAGTGCCTGTCGCGAATGGCACTTCACCAGCGACACGACGCCGGTCAGAGTGCTGATCCGCTTCGGAACGAGCAAGGCGACGGCACTCGCGGAGCTTCGCAAAATCGAAGCGGCGGTCCTGAATTATTATGCCGAGATGATCGCCGATCCAAGTTACACGGACTTCGCCCACCTCGACAAGATGCACACCCGCGACGCGACCCGTGAAGCGATTGGGGCAATGAAATCCGTGGTCTGACAAACTGACGCAAGAATGTTCTCACTCACGCTTCCAACTTCGCAGAACACGCCCGAAGACTTCGACACGA
Source organism: Tepidisphaerales bacterium (assembly GCA_038326995.1). GTDB lineage: Bacteria > Planctomycetota > Phycisphaerae > Tepidisphaerales > Tepidisphaeraceae > JBBQKP01. The sequence goes on along the minus strand of JBBQKP010000170.1, from coordinate 6,329 downwards.
AGACCCGGCCCGGCCCGCGTGGCGTGGTGTTTATCCCGCTTCGCGACGCGGCGTATCGGTCGGGTCTGGCGATGGAAACACTTGCCGCACGTTGTCGCGGGGACTGGTCGGAAAACGGGCTTGCGAAGTTGTAAGCGCCTTCGACTGGCGGCAAGGCGACGTGGCACGTTCGCGAGGACGCGGACGCGGCCCTGGCACGGTCGAAAGCGCCTGAACTCAAGGCGTTCAACTGGGGCCGACTGACCCAGAAACAGCGGGACGGGGTGGAGAAGCGCAAAGCGAATATGGATAATTGGCTTGAGCATCGGGTCGAAGGATTCGCGGCGGGCGAGTGTGAGCGTGACATCACCCAGAGCTTCGTGAGCCGGGCGCGAGCGCACGGGGATAAAGTGAGTCGTGGTTCGCTGTTCCGCTGGTTTCGCGGGTTTCAGCTCAACGGGTTCGCGGCCCTGGCCGATTCACGCAACACGTTCACGCACGCGAACCCCAATCGACAGGCGTTCGTCGATGAATTGAAACGCTGGTATCTGTCATCGAAAAAACGAACCCGCGCCCGTTGTTTTGACCTGGCGAGCGACGCATTCGAGCAGAAGGGGATAACGGTCCCGTTCGGCCAGAAACAGGCCGTGCGCGAGCTTGCGAAGATCGACCCGAAGGTGGTGGCGTACCGCCAGCTTGGCGTGCGGGCGTACAACTCCACGGGGGGCAAATATCTCAAGGGTCGATATGACACGCTCGACTCGAATGAGCTGTGGGTCAGTGACGGGCACGCGTTCGATTTTTTCGTCCGCGTGCCGGGTCAAACGAAGCTGATTCGCCCGACACTGGTGTCGTGGATGGACATGCGATCGCGCGTGATTGTCGGCTGGCGGATCGTGGCTTGTGCGGAGAATCAGACGGTCATTCTGGACGCGTTCCGGCAAGGCGTGGAGCAATGGGGAAAGCCCCTTCGCGTGTTCCACGACAACGGCGAAGCCTACGACGCGAAGTCGCTGCAAGGCGTCACCAAAAGTCAGCGCCGCAAGGGCGAGCGACCGGCGATCGACGTCGGTGTTTTCTCGCGCCTTGGCATCGAAGTTGAGCACGCCCTTCCGTACAACGCCAAGTCGAAAACGCTCGAGCGCTTTCACCGGACGGTCAAGGAAAAATTCTCGCGCGAGATACCGACGTTTTGCGGCGGAACGACGACCGAAAGGCCGTTCGATGTTCAGAAGCATAAGGACGGCTTGAACGTGCCGACGCTCGAAGACATCGCTCAATTGTTCGGCGACTTTCTCGAAGCCGAGTATCACCATCACCCGCACCTGGGCGACGGCCTGAAGGGCAAGACGCCGATGCAAGTGTTCACCGCCAACATACGCGAAAGACGCCCGGTTCCTGTTGACTTGTTGGACTTGGAACTGTCGCGCCGCGTTGTCGTGAAGGTCGGTCGCAACGGCGTTCGCGCCAACAATCTTGACTATGAGTCGCCCGAACTTGACAGGCTTTTAGGCAGTCAAGTCGTCGTGCTGGTCAATGACCTGGACGTGTCGCGTGTGACGATCGCGGACCTGGACGGGCGAATCATCGGATCGGCGAGTGAGATTCAGGGCGTGCCGCGTAATGCGACCAGCGAGCAGTTATCAGAAGCGATGCGGACGATCCGGCGTGACGCGCGTTTCGTGCGTGAGGCCGAGCCTGCAACGCGTCGGCTTCGCGTCGCGCCCGACACGGCCGGAAGATTACAGCGACAGGCGATACAGAAGCGGCGCGAGCACGAAGCGGCGATCGCGTCAATGAATTTGCCCGCGCCGGTGGTTCGCCAGCATGTGCCGACGATCTACGGCGCGCCCCTGGTTGACCAGCGGGCTGAAGATCGGCCTCGGCTTCGCCTGGTCGGACATGAGGACGAGCACGCGGGCGACGACGACGTGATTGTCTACACACCAGAGCAAGAGGAAGCGATTCGTCGCGCGGCGGACCCGTTCTATTTTGAGCCTGATAGCGGGCGGAAAGCGGGCAATCAATGAGCGGCTTCCACTACAAGTCAAACCTCTTGGACGACCCATATGAGACGCCCGAAGAGACGTGCGAGCGGGCGGTTCGCCGGATCAACGCGTATCGGCCCGAGCTTGAATCAATGGGCTGGTCGATCGAAGCGCTGGCGGCGGCGGTCAAGTTCCCGGCCGAGCAGGTGCGCGCGTGCCTTGAGCGTGAGCTGCCGATCGACTGGGACGTGATTCTGGACCGAATCGAAAACGCGATCGAACGCGAACATCATCGGCGGTATGTCGAAGCGGAAATGCCCGTCATGACGCCGGTGGTGAAGGCGATTCTCAAGACCGCCGACGACGTGAAAGAAGACGGGGCGATCGGCCTGGTCATTGGCGACTCTGGCACGGGCAAGACGCAAGGCATCAAGGCGATTCGCCTGACGCACGCCAACGTCGCCGTCGTGACTGTGGCGTCGTCGCTGGTGAAGCCCGTGCCGTTCCTGAATGAGATTCGCAGACAGCTTCGCGGCGTGAATTATTGTGGCGTTCGCGAGCCGGAAATCTTCCTGACGCTTCGCGATCACCTGCCTCAAGCGTGCGGTCTTCTGGTCATCGACGAAGCGCATTTACTGAAGGAAAGCCGTGCGACGCTTAGGTGTCTGATCGACTTGTTCAACGCAACCGGCGTGCCGCAATTGTGGATCGGCACGGGCGACTTGGAGCGGTATTTAAACCGCCGGGACGGCATTTATGACCCGACGGAACAGATTCGATCGCGGATTCAGCATCGCGTGGACCTTCGCGAGCTGGTCGCGTCCGCGAGCGGCCTGGTCACGCTTGAGCAGGTCAAGAAGATCGCCAGCAAGACAGCGCCCGGCGTTCGCTTCGACGCGCAGTCGATCGTGAAGCTTCACGCCCTGGCGAACCTTGAACGCGAAGGCGCGCTTCGCCTGGTGGAGACAACAATCAAAACGTCCGTGCGGATCGCCAAGGCGGCGAACCTCCCCGGCGTGAATGGGCAGATCATCGACATGGCGACGAAGAGCAGCGCCGCGACACGCGTACGCACACGAACAACGGCCCCGGCATCGCGTGACGATCGCTTGGACATGAATGCGACTCAACAAGGGCCGGTGGTTCAGGAAACTGAAGCCCCGGCCCGCCGCTCGAAGGTCGGTTGAACGGGCATCGAACCCCGTTCAAACCGCCTTCGACGGACAATCAAAAGCAAGAGCGACCCCCCAAGCTGCGATATCTGCGAGAACCCTTAAAAGGGGCACTTTCAGCGAGGGGTGGTGTTTCGCAACGTGTTTGGTCCGGAGTCGATGTCCCGAAATCCGGAGTTGCATGTCCGGCTACAAAAAAACAATCGATCTGCGAGATTGTGTAATAAGATAGATAACTCGGAAATCGTGCGGAACAAGTTCGGATTCCGATTCGGGGTGGAATTAGGGAGACCACCCAAAAATTTACCTTGCTGAGTGGTTCGAGACCGACAATAGTAAAGGGAGCGAGATGTCACGGTGGGGAGTTCGGGGATTCCAATCTGGTGGACACGCCCGACAATGGGGTTGACGCATCCGGCAGGGCCAGTTCGGCGTGTGTCGAACAAATGGCTACAAAATACGACAGCGTCAATGAGAATTGTCAGAAAGAAGCTCAGAAAACAGTGGTCGATCCTGTACTAAGATTTTCAGACCGCGCCCGCGATTACGCATCGCACAGGCCTACTTATCCAGTGGAGTTGATCGAATTCTTGAAGGATCACGCGGGGCTTTTACCTGCGCATGTTGTGGCGGATGTTGGTGCGGGCACGGGCTTGTCGAGCGTTTTGTTTTTGGATCATCTTAATATTACTTACGCGATCGAGCCGAACGCCGAGATGAGGCGAATTTGCCATCGCGAGTTGGGCGGGGATGACAATCTGATTGTGGTGGACGGCCGGGCCGAGGCGACGACGCTCAAAGACCATTCGATCGACCTTCTGACCGCGTTTCAGTCGTTTCATTGGTTTGATCAGGCGAAGTTCAAGGAAGAGGCCAGGAGAATTATAAAGCCTGGCGCGAAAGTCGCCTTGTGCTGGAACCAGCGATCGACCGATTGTGATGACTTTCATCGGCAGTATGAGGCCATGCTCGACGAGCACGGCATCGATTACGCCATGATCAAAAGGAAATCCTCGGGCGATGAGGCGGCGATCTCAGATTTCTTCGGCGGGAAGTTCCGAACCTTCGAGCTTTACAATGAGCAGGTTCTCGATTTCGCCCAGCTCAAGCGAAGACTGCTGTCCAGCAGCTACGCACCGCAGCCCACGCACCCGGATTTCGGGTTCATGCTGGGTCATCTCGCGTTCCTGTTCTTCCAGAACGAAATTGACGGATTCGTGACGATGGTTTACACGACCAAGCTATACATCGGAACATTAGATTAGTTATTGGTTGCTTGGTTTGCGGGTTGTTTACATTGACGATTAGTATATTGATGTTTAACACTTCGGCCGTTTGCAGAAGCACTCGAAATCCTCGAGGTCCCCTGAGAGTGATCGACCGCACGTCTTGACTCACAGACGCGACGTCCTAGGTGTGTTTCTGGCCCGTCCGGCAGGACATTTTCCATCTGAATCTCATAAGGAGACTTCAACTCCTGAAGCAACGAAATGTCCTGCCGAACGGGCCAGAAGCGAATCCGCACCCTTGGGTTGATCTACTCCAGTTCAAAGTCGATCGGATCAGCCTGCCGCTTCAACGTTCTTCTGCTACAATGCGAAACATGCCAGAAGGAAAATCCGTTAACCCCGGGCCATTCCCCGGCATGGACCCGTGGCTCGAAGAGCAGTGGGAGAGCGTTCATCATATCCTCATCGCACGCATCGGCGCACAGCTTAATCGATCGCTTCCCGCGGACCTGATTGCTTGCATCGAAGAACAAGTTCTTGTGGACTTTGTGGACGACGAATTAAGCCGAATAGTCATTCCTGACATATTTGTCGGCGGGCCTACCTCGGATTCCAGCTCGGGAGAACCGGGAATCGCGACGATGGAATGGCCCAGCAGCAGATTCAGGATTGGAAATCACAACAAGTACCACCGCCGCCGAGCCAGGCGTAAGCCGACGCCCTTTGCCATTTCCCGATCCTTCTCCTGACACCAGACTTCCCCGATATCGCGCATCGCTTGACACGCGATACACTACATCAATATGTCTGACACTCTCGGCTCTCTCTGTATCGTTCTCCACGGCCACCTTCCGTATGTGCTTCACCACGGCGTGTATCCGCACGGGGAGAACTGGCTCTTCGAAGCCGCCGCCGAGACGTATCTGCCGGTACTCGATCTCATCGGTGCGGCCGCGCTTCACAACATTCGATCGGCGCTGACCGTGGGCCTGACGCCCGTGTTGCTTGAGCAGCTCGCGCATCCGCGCTTTAAGAAGGGCTTCGTCGAGTATCTAAACGGCCGAATCGAACGTGCTCATTCAGATAAGAAAGAATTCGAAGCGAGCAATCAACCGCACATGGCGTATCTCGCGACGCGATGGGCTGAGTGGTATGGCGAGCAGTTGAAACACTTCGAGCGGATCGGCCGCGACATTCCGGGCGAGTTCGGTGAACGCTTTCGCGAGGGCCAGCTTCAGATCCTCACCAGCAACGCAACGCACTGCTACATGCCGCTGGTCCTGAACGACGAGATGCTTAGCGCCCAGATGACTGTCGGCACGAGCGTCAGCAAGAAACATCTGGGCGTTTCGCCGCGCGGCATGTGGCTGCCTGAGTGCGCTTACCGCCCGGAATGGGACAACTGGACGCCCAGCGTCCTTTACGACAATCCGCGTCATCGGCCGGGCGTTGAAACTTTCATCGCCGCCGCCGGTGTGACGCATTTCTTCGTAGATACGCACCTCATCACCGGCGGAAGCGTGATGGGGGCCTTCGACAATCACAATTATAAAGTCGAAAACGACACCGTTCTTAATTGGGACAAAAACAAGGGCTGGCGCGAGCCGCTCGATCCTGTCGGCGTCGTCAGCACGCATCGCGCGCCCGACGTCTTCGCCTTCGCGCGCCATCCTAAAGTCAGCGAGCAGGTCTGGTCCGGCTCGATCGGCTACCCGGGCGATGGCTCTTATCTTGAATTCCACCGCAAGAACGGCGAGAAGGGTCTGCGATATCATAAAGTCACCAGCACCAAGACCGCCCTCTCCGATAAAGACCCCTACTTCCCCGACGACATCAAGGGCAAAGTCTTCGCACACGCCCGGCACTTTTGTGACGTCGTGAAAGACACCTTGCGCGAACACAAAAACCGCACCGGCCGAAAGGGTGTCGTCGTCGCTCCTTTTGACGCAGAGCTATTTGGC
>JBBQKP010000169.1:0-7459 GCA_038326995.1 Tepidisphaerales bacterium | reverse complement strand
GAGGATGTTCAGTTCCGCGACCTGACGGATCTGATCGAAGAGGAGAAGCTTAAGGAGAAAATCCCGATCTCGCGGTTTAGTCTCTGGAGCAGTCGCGGCCGAACTTTTGCATTACCGCACGATGTTCATCCGGTGATGCTCGCTTATCGGCGCGACTTGGTGGAGGAATTGGGCATTGATGTCGAACGCGATCTTAAGACGTGGGACGATTTTTTGAAGGTCGGGCAAAGAATTACGAAGGACCTGACCGGCGACGGTGCGATCGACCGATTCATGATCGATCTCCCCGGCCCGGGCGATGTGCTTCGCCTTCTGATCACCCAGCGCGGCGGGCGCTTGATCAACGAGGACGGCTCGATCGCTTTCGAAACCGAAGAAGTCGTCGATGTTTTTGTCTGGTACACCCGCGCCTCCAAGGGCCCGAATCGAATAGCTTTCGCAGCAGGCTGGGGGCAGTCACTTTCCACTGCCGTCAAAGAGGGCACCTGTCTTTTCTACTTCTGCCCGGACTGGCGCACGTTCGCCTTTCAGACCGACATCGCATCGATGTCGGGAAAGATGGCGCTGATGCCTTTGCCCGCATGGACCGAAGGTGGAATCCGCACGAGCACGTGGGGCGGAACTGGCCTTGCGTTTCCCAAGGGTGGCAGGAACTTCGAGCTGGCTTACAAGCTGGGCAAATACCTTTATTACCATCCGCCTGATCTGGGCACGCGTTTCAAGCAGATGAACATTCTCCCGCCGCTCAAGGAGGCGTGGACGCTGCCCGAACTCGCCGAGCCTCGACCGTATTTTTCCGGCCAGGCGATCGGAACGATGTTCGCCGCTCTGGGTAATGATGTCCCGGCCGAGTTCGTCTCGCCTTACAACGCTCCGATTCTTGCCAGGCTTGGCGAGGCGTTCGGCGCGACCTCCCGTGCGTACGAAAATAATCCCGAGATGCCCGTCGAACAGCTTCGGGATATTGCGAGGCAGCAGATCAAAATCGCCGCCGATAGGGTTCGCAAGGAAATTAACCACAACAGCTTTCAGGCGACAGATACGGTGTCCGGTGTGACGACGGACACGCCGGTCAGTGTCACGTCGGGCTCGAAATAGTTTTGCCCCATCTCTTCTTTGCCATGATCTAAACATGATCTCTGCTTACAACCGAAATCAACGCCTGGCGCCGTACGTGTTTCTTGCGCCTTATTTTCTGCTCACCAGCGTCTTTTTTCTCTATCCGCTGGCGTACGCCACAGTATTGGCGTTCCACCAGACCAACGGCCCGTTGAGCTGGAAATTCGTCGGCACGAAGAACTTCTCGTTCGTGCTCAGCGATCCCTCATTCGGTAAGGCCGTCGTCAATACGGTCATCTACTCGCTCTTCTCGATCTTCCTGCAACTGCCGCTTTCGCTCGGGCTCGCGATGATGCTCAACGCCCGCAGCGACAAATTGAAATCATTTTTTAGACTCGCGATTTTCGCGCCCAACCTCGTCGGGCCCGTCTTCGTCGGCATTCTGTTCGGTGTTTTGTTCGCGCCCAACATCGGCCTGTTCAACCAGCTCATGCACCTCACGTTCGGCTGGCTTACCAGTACTAACCTGGGCGGCAACGGCGAGGGTTTTCTGCAGTACCAGTGGCTCACCAACCCCAGGCTGGTGATGCCCGCACTGATCATCGTCAGCCTCTGGCTCTATGTCGGCTTCAACATGATTTACTTCCTGGCCGCGCTGCAGGGCGTGGATCAGTCGCTCGTCGAGGCCGCGAAAATCGACGGGGCCGGGCCTTTTGATATTTTCCGAGCCGTCACAGTGCCTGCGATCATGCCCGTGATCACATTCGTCGTCGTCACTGCCACCATCGGCTCGTTCAATCTCTTCGAACTTCCCTACACGCTGCTTCAAGGTTTCGGGCCTGAAAATTCAGGCATCACCATAATCGGATATCTCTTCAACTGGGTGCAGACCGGCGACCTGGGCACAGCCGCCGCGATCGGGTGGATTCTCACGCTGATGATCCTGGTCATCTCATTGATCCAAATCCGTCTATCGGGCGCAGCGAGGAAGGACTAACCCCATGAACGCGATCCACTTTTTCTTCATCGCACTGATTGCCGTTTTCGTGACGCTCTATTTCGTGCGCCGAAAATTCGCCTGGACTTACGCTCGCCTTGCCATGCTCAGCGTCGTCGGCGCGGTCATGCTCTTGCCTTTCATATGGCTCGTGTGTGCGGCGTTCAAGCACCCGAATGTGCTGAATGACTCGATGTTCCTTCCGCCGTTGAGTGAGTGGTCTAAGCAGTACACCCTTGAAGTTGAAGGCAAGACATTTACTGGATCTGCCGTCGGATTTACAAACTTCCAAAGGCTCTTCGAGAACCGAAAGACCGTAGGCGGCGGCACGATCAACTTCGGCCGCTACATCCTCAACAGCGTCTTTATCGCCACCACGGGCACATTCACCTCGCTCTTCTTCTGCTCGCTGGGCGGGTACGCGCTGGCGAAATACAAATTTCCCGGCAAGGGCTACGTCATGTTCTTCATGCTCGCTTCGCTCACCATCCCGGGCGTCGCGCTTCTGGCACCGAGTTTCAAGATCATCTACAGCCTGGGCTGGATGGACACGTATTTGCCGCTTCTCGTTCCCGGCGCCGCGAGCGTGTTCGGCATGTTTCTGTTCAGGCAGGCGATCGCGGGCGTGCCCGACGACATCATCGAGGCAGGGCGTATCGACGGATGCGGCGAATTCCGGATCTATATGCAGCTCGTCATGCCCCTGGTCCGTCCCATGATCGGCGCGTTTTGTCTCGTCACTTTCCTGGGCTCGTGGAATTCCTTCCTCGGGCCCAACATCTTTTTGCAGACGCAAAGCAAGCTGACGCTGCCGGTCATTCTTAATCAATACATTGGCGAATACAGCAATCAATACGGCGTGTTCCTGGCCGGGACTCTGCTGGCGATCATCCCGCCCGCAATACTATTTCTGGCCCTGCAGCGCGAATTCATTGCTGGTCTGACCGCCGGTGCGGTGAAGCAGTAATGGGTAAAGCAGTACTGAGCGCGATTACTGACGATCAACCGTAATGTCCGTGAAGAAAATACGCACCGCGCTGTCGGGCGTTTTGTGCTCCGTCGAGAGCGTCAGGCCGTTGAAATTCTGGTAGTTCTCCCAACTGAACGGCATCGCTTTTCCACCGCCGGGGCGATAGACCCATCCGACGATCTGGTTCAGCTTTGTGTTGACGGCCAGGTCGTACTGATCGCCCGGCGTGAGGCCGACCGACGCGAATCGAACGGTCGTGCGAACGAGCGAGGCGGGTGTGTCGCGCGAGGCGGGTGTGATGTCGGAGTGAATCACGCCGCCGTCCAGAAGTTTGAGCGGTGCGAGCAGCCAGTACGAGTCGTTGGTCCATCGTGCGAAGGCTTGTTTCGCTTCGCCGTCTCGCGTGATGTTCGCATAGACGTTGGTGGACATCGTTTTGTCTCCGACGGTGATTGTGATGTCGCCGGTCTTGACGTTCCAATCGTGTTTTGCAGAGAGAACAGTCTTGCCTTCGCGTTCGACGTTGAAGGTGTATCGAAGTCGCGTGACCGTAGGCCAGAGGTCGCCGCCAGAGGCCTTGACGATCGCCGCAGCGAGGGCCTTGCCGGCATCCGATGCGGGGAACAGGGTCGATTCGATCACCGGTGCGGTTGTCGTTGTTGGGGTCGGTGCAGTTGTCGGTGCAGTTGTCGGTGCAGTTGTCGGCTGCGCGAACAACTTCACGCCGGCGGTCGCCGCGAACGTCGCCGCACAGATCAAAATGAATTGACGCAATGCGCTCTTGTGTGTCATGGCCGCATGATAGGGTTTGATACGCTTAATAGGCCAGTGGGTAGGGTGGGCTTCATCCCGCCGATTGCTGCCGAGCAACAATTTGGTGGGTTGGAAACCATCCTACAAAACGACGCGAATCAACACGCCGGGTCAGGCCTTCTGATACTCGTTGACAACCGGATCGTTGCCCGGGAGGTACGGAGCCTTTGCGGATTTGGTGACGACGTCCGCGAGGTGCGGCTGAGCGCGGAAGTAGTCGAGCAGGGCCTGATGGCCGACGCGGCGGATGAACGCGCCGACGTCTTCAGAATCCTGTTTGCCGAGTTTCCAGAAATCGAAGATCGCGGCAGTGACCGGCGCGACGTGCACGCGTGCGACTTGTCTGAGGAAGAGCTTATCGCCCTCGACCAGCGGCACGCCCTGATGTCGGCCGCCTTCGTCGCCGCCGATTTTGAGCATGTACATATCGGGGCCTTGCCCGATCCAGCCGACGGTTTTCGTGCCGGGGCGGAAGCACTGTCGTTCGCAACCCGTGATGCCGATGGATTCCTGCAGCTCGCCGTAGCCCATGTCTTCGAGTTGTGCGAACAGCTCCGGGCCGAACTCTTCGCTGTCGGTGTAGCTGAGTCGGCAAGTCGGCAGGCCGACGCACGCACCGCTGAGCGATCGCAGCCTGCTGATCGCGCGCCCGCCCAGTCGCTTCTTGGTATAGCTCTCGATCTTCGCGTCGAAGTCCGCCTTGGCGGCCGGGTCGATGTTGGTGAAGATCAAATCCTGATTGGCGGTGACGGTCACTTCGGTGTCGAAGGAATCGACAAGGTCTTTGACCATGTCCAGCGCGTTGTAGCCGTTGCGGTTGATAAGCCTGCCGCACTCGACCCACAGTCCGCGGGCGAGCTTTCGGTTTGATTCCTGCGTGTGCCAGCCGTGGTGCATTTTTCGCGCACCCGGATCAAAAGTTTCATCGGGCGATTGCAGATCGACGCCCAGGTTCTTGACCTCGTTCTGATACCACGGAACGCCTTGAGCAAGGACAACGTATTTCAAACGTGCCCAGTGGCGGTTTTTGCGGTCGCCCCATTCCTGGTGGACTTTGACGACGGCATTCATCGCGCCTTGAAGCTGATCGGGCGCGACGATGCCAAGAGGCCGGGACAGCGTGGAGAACGTCGGCTTGCCGTTGCGCTCGCCTTGCCCGCCGCCGATGTAGAGCTGATAGGCGACGACTTTCTCGTTTTTGATGATGGGGGAGAAGCCCAGATCGTTGGTGCGCATTTCGACGCAGTTGTCGTATTCGATCTCGCCGGTCTGGAGGTCGCGGTGGGCGGTGGAGATGGCGATTTTGAACTTACGATTGAGCAGTCCCTCGTCGTAGGCGAAGCGCGAGCCGGGCGTGGGGTTCACTTCGTCGTCGAGCCAGCGTTTTTTGCTGGTGTCGATTTCGAAGACCTGAATATGGGCGGCCGCGGGAAGCTGGAAAAATTTCGCGTAGTGCAGCGCGTGCTCGTGTGCGTTGAAGAGCGTGCTGAAGCGAGAGAGCGGGCACGCCATGATGTTTCGCGTGTTGTCGCCGCAGCCGTTGAGGGCAAAGAAATCGGTTTCCGCGACTTCCTGCATGAGCTTGATGAGGTCGGGCTTCTTGACCCAGTGAAACTGCACGCACTGACGCGTGGTGAGGCGAAGGGAGGGCAGGCCCTGATCGCTGACGGTGTATTTTCGGGCGATTTGATCGAGCACGTTCCAGCGGGCGCTATTGAGGATTCCGCCGCCGGGCAGGGCGAGTCGGATCATGTACATCCAGTCTTTTTCCGTGCCGGTCTTGGCGCGGTTGTACTCGAGGTAGATGCCGTGGGATTTGGCGAGTGTTTCGGATGCGTCGGAGATGTCGCCTTTGGCGTCATCGCGGAAGTCGGCATGGAGCTCGCCGCGCAGGCCGTGGCTTTCCAGCTTAATTCTCTCGACGTCGTTGATCTGGTCGAGCGGGGTCTTGAGCAGCGGCTGCGGTCGTGGGTAGGGGATGGTCATGGTGGGATTAATAACAGTAGCGGGCCGATTTCAGGAATCAATGCGAATTTCTATGGGCGAATGGGTAATTAGTTGAAAGATGTCGGCATATCGGGTCGATCCCGCTGGACGATATCTTCATCTTGTGCAACATTTCGTGTGAATCAGCGTTTCAATTATTGTGAATAAGGATACTATCAAGTTTCAACGAAAGGCGTCTCATGTTTGGATTAGGTCCGATGGAAATCATTCTTATTGCGGGTGTGGGCTTGTTGCTGTTCGGCAGCCGACTGCCGGAAGTGGGCAAGGGTATGGCCCGCGGCATCATTGAGTTCAAAAAAGGACTCAAGGACGTGGACGGCGAAGTGAACGGCCAGCCTAAGGCGCCGACGGTTTCGTCGACTCCGCCAACCATCCCGCCGGTGTAGTGGCACTTTATATTTGAAAGGGTTCACTCCATGCGAAAGTCGATTTCGGTGCTTGCCGTGGCTGTCATTGGTTCGATCGCGCCGCTTTCAATAGGTGGGGCTGCCTCCCTGGTTTTAGCTGCGCCTGCGACGCAGCCGAGCGATTCTTCTGGTACGACGCAGGTCAAAACTTTGGACCCCGTCAATCCGTCTGTAGGCCTGAGGCTTCGGGCTGATTTTGTCTTTGACGGTGTGCCGCTGGTCGATGTAATTGACTACATCGCCTCAGGAAGCGGGATTAACCTGATCGTGAATTGGCCCGCACTGGAGGCGATCGGAATCGACCGCTCGGCCCCCGTCAGTCTGAAGCTTCGTCAGGTCACCTATCTAACGGCGCTGCGTTTTGCCATGCAAGGCGTGTCCGATCAGATCGGCTTCGACGTCGATGAGAATATCGTCATCATCACCACGCGCGAATTGGCCGACTCTCGGATGATCACCCGGATCTATCCCATTGACGATCTGCTGACGATCATCCCTGACTTCGACAATGCACCCGAATTTAGCCTGCAAGGCGGAGGCGGCGGTGGTGGGGGCGGTGGTGGGGGCGGCGGAGGAGGCGGAGGGATCGGCGATACCACGAGACCGACAGTGACCATCAGCGCGCCGTCGTCTCCAGCCACGGCCCACGGGACGATCACCTACCTCATCACATACAGCGACGCGAACTTCAACAGCAGCACGCTGACCGCAGCAGACATCACTCTGAACAGGACCGGCTCAGCAGACGGCACGCTTAGCGTGTCGGGCAGCGGCAACACGCGACTGGTGACCATCAGCGGGATCACAGGGAACGGCACGCTCGGCATTTCATTGGCTGCTGGCACAGCGAGTGACACTGCGGGGAATCTGGCTCTTGCTGCCGGACCCAGCGCGACATTTACGGTTGAGAACGCCACAATTCTCGTGGTTGGAGGCTCAGACGGAACCGTCCGCATCGTGAACGCGACCACACAGGCAGTGATCTCGACGTTCCGGCCTTTGGATGCTGGAGGCACACCGTACACAGGGTTGGTTCAGGTCGCGCTCGGGGATCACAATGGCGACGGTGTGGCCGATCTGTTCGTCGCGGCTGCCAATCCTTTGGGCGTGAAGGGACTAGCTGCGAGCAAGGCAGGCAAGGTCTTCGTCTTCGACGGTGCCTCACTCGCCAAGGGCACAGCGCCTGCAGCGTTCCACACGTTCACG
>JBBQKP010000168.1:0-7459 GCA_038326995.1 Tepidisphaerales bacterium | reverse complement strand
CCCCGTAGGGCCAGTCAGGCTTCGCCTGACTTGGGATTCATCCCGCCGTTTCCCGCACGCCAGACCGCGTGGGATAAATCCCACCCTACGAGAATCCGCCCCTTAGATGCGCCCTGTAGGGCCAGTCAGGCTTCGCCTGACTTGGGATTCATCCCGCCGTTTCCCGCACGCCAGACCGCGTGGGATAAATCCCACCCTACGAAAATGCGTTCGTTTAAGGCCAGTCAGGCGTTGCCTGACTTGTATTCATCCCGCAATCATTCGTCGAATGAACCGCGTGCCGCGTTTGGGGCACGCTCTGGAAGAACAGAACGTGGCAATCGGCGTGTCACCGATCTCTGACCAGAAGATAATTCCAGTGCGGCGTTAGTTTCGATCGTTGCAACACGTCAAGACCATTCTCGTCAGAATTATTTCCGTCGTAACACGTCAGCCGTTTGCAGTGAATCGCGTTTGTTTGGACGTTTTGGGTGCCACGACTTGTATACAAGTCGTGAAATGCGCGGGTCGTCGAATCGTTTGCACCTTTTTAGCGCATTACTCTTGCGCACAAGTCGTGGCACCAGACAGCATGAAATTTTGGCATTCGGCTGAAGTATTACGAGATTACCAGCCCTTTCATTGGAAGAATGCCCGGGAATCGGCACATAAAAAGTGTGATTGATCCCGCGAGAATTAGGGCCCATCCGAGCAGAACGATTGCAACATTTCCAGGCACGCGAGTCGGTCCTGACTTTTGTGACGTCAGATCGTGGGCATACGAAATTGTGGTCTGAACCGAAGAAGCCATCAGAGAGCTTACCGAATCAGGAATTAAAAAGCACCGGGCAAAGCGTTTGCTCTGCCCGGTGCGGGGTTGGGGGCGCCACAAGCCAGCCCCTCCAGGCCTGCGATTCCTTTCGCACTCTTCCTTGTATTGTTATCGTCCTGGTTTTGATTTGGCGATTTTGTTCACACTTTTCTCTCACGCTCTACTGCGTCTGGCACCAGCTTTCGAGGAGTCTGGCGATGCCGTCGTTGCTATTACTCTCGATGATTTCGTGGGCGAGTTCCTTGATCGCGGGGATGGCGTTGCCCATGGCGAAACTTTTGCCCGCGTGCTTGATCATGTCGACGTCGTTGACATCATCCCCGGCCGCCGCGATCGAGGCATCATCGACGCCGATGAGCTTACCGACCAGCTGGAGCCCGGACCACTTATTCACGCCCGGGCCGAAGCATTCGAGCACGTCCACGCCGACCGTCGGCACTCGAATCACGTGCCAGTTCGCGCGGCCGGCCAGCGCATCCTGCACCGCCGACTCGACTCTGAACATGTGACTGCTGTCGACCACGCAAGAGCATCGCACGGTGTCGGCATGGTCGCGTGTCTGCAGGTCTGCCGCGGTCGATAGCCGAACCGGATTGTTCGCAAGCCACACTTTTTCGCGGTCGTCCATGGTTTGATTCGCGCTGCGAAGCATATCGAACTGCGCGCCTTTGGGATGAAGCGCGGGGTCTTGAAGGACCTGCACGGAATGTCCCAGGCCCTCGACGACGCTGCAAAATGTGCGTGCGACGGTGCCGGGCATCGCCTGCTTGGCGGCGACGCGGTAATCGTCCGGGCCCGTGCCGAGTCGCTCGATCACCATTGAACCGCCTGCGAAGACGTGAAACCCTGGAACGTCGAGGTCTTTTAGTGCGATGACGGCTTCTCTGTAGCTGCGTCCGGTGGCGATGCAGATGTGAATGCCGGCCTTTCTTGCCGAAATCACCGCGCTTATTGTGCGTGCGCTGGGCTTGCCCGATGGCGCGAGCAGTGTGCCGTCGAGGTCGATGCCCACCATCCGTGGCCTGAAGTCTGCGGTGGCTTGTTTCACTTTCAAGAGATTACGACAACTGCTTGACGAATTCATTTCCGGCCATGTAAACGTCGGCTTATCCACAATCGGTAGGGTTGACACGGCCTGATCGTCAATCCATAGGCTTTCATCGACACCGCCGAGGAAATCGGGCGGGTCCTCGAAGTCAGTTGGATCGACAGTTGCCGGGTCGATGATCGCGCTTGATTATAATCCCGCACACTTGTGTATACTCCTAACAAATGACGTGGCGACTTCGAGACAAAAAGACTTTGCACGCCGGCAAGCGGGTGACGCTGGAGATGCACTTGTTGCGAAACGAGGAGACCGGGCTCGACCACACGCGCGAGGTGGTAAAGACGGTTGACTCGGTGGTGGTGGTGCCCGTGATGGATGACGGCCGAATCGTGCTGATTCGCAATTATCGATGGGCACCCGGAAAGGAACTGATCGAATTGCCCGCGGGTGCGATCGACGCTCGCGAGATGCCGTTCAATGCGGCAGGGCGCGAGCTATTGGAGGAGACGGGTTTCCTGGCGGGCAAAATTTTGCCTCTGGGCAAGTTCTACATGTCGCCAGGAATTCTGACAGAACAAATGTACGCATTCGTTGCCTACGATCTGATGCAAAGCGTGGCGCGGCCCGACCTGGGCGAAGAAATCGTTCCGATGCCCACGCCCAAAGACGAGGTGATGCGGATGATCAGGTCGGGAGAGATCGCCGACGCCAAAAGCATCGCCGCACTTCTGCTTTTCGATCGATACGGAACTCAGTCGACTGAAGATGCAGAGTAGTACTATCGTCTGAGAGTCGTGACCTGACTGTTTTCACTTTTCCACCCGAACACACCTTTTACGCATTACCTCATATGGCATCCGGCGACCGAGATTACTTCCGTGACCGACCGGGCGGCGGCTTCAATCCGCTCGTGTGGC
Organism: Tepidisphaerales bacterium; assembly: GCA_038326995.1. GTDB lineage: Bacteria > Planctomycetota > Phycisphaerae > Tepidisphaerales > Tepidisphaeraceae > JBBQKP01. The sequence continues at coordinate 4,683 of JBBQKP010000168.1, read as the reverse complement.
TTTCGACAGGCTCGGTGCCGATCTTCCGCTTCGCCGGGATCGACGTCCGCGCTCATGCCATGCTGTTGTTCTTCATCGCGTGGACAATTCTCATCGGCCTGCCCGGACAGGGTTGGACGTGGCAAGACCGCTTTCTCAGTGCGGCGTCGCTGTTTGTGATCGTTCTGCTTCACGAGTTCGGCCACTGCTTCGCCGCACGATGGGTCGGCGGATCCGCGAACCAGATCATCATGCACCCGCTGGGCGGCCTCGCGCTCGCCAGCCCGCCGCGCCGCGCCTGGCCGACGTTCCTCACCGTCGCGGGCGGCCCGGCCGTCAACGTCGTCATATGCATCGTCGCCGCCCTCATCTGCGGCCTGACCATCAACTACGTCCCCCTCGTTCCCTACCTCTTCTCCGAAGTCAGGCCCGCGTTCAATTCGTCTCTCGCCTACCAGATCGGCATGTTCGCCTTCTGGATCTTTAACATGAGCTGGATCCTGCTCATCTTTAATCTCATCCCCATCTACCCGCTCGACGGCGGACGTATGCTGCAGACCGCGCTCTGGCCCAAATTCGGCTACCACAAGGCGACCTATTTCTCCTGCATCGTCGGCATCGTCGGCTCGTGCCTCGGCATCGTTCTGGGTATCGCGTTCTTCGCATCGGGCATGTTCACGCTGGCTATTCTTGGCCTGCTCGGTCTGCTTCACTGTACTCGCATGAGGCAGGAACTATTGGCTACCTGGCCCGAACCCTGGGCGGAGTCAGTTGATGATGACAACTTCTCCGGGATCAGCTCGCAGCAGCAGCGGCAGAACGAGAAGGCCCGCCGCAAAACCGCGAAGCTGCTCGCCGAGGACGCGGCCGAGCGAATCGAAGTCGACAAGATCCTGGCGAAGGTCAGCGCCACGGGAATGAACAGTCTCAACTGGCTTGAGAAGCGATCACTCAAGCGGGCGAGTGAACACCAGCGCGAGCGCGACAAGGAATTGGGCGCGGCGCGCAGGCGTGGGGGATAAGGGAAACATCAAATCTGAAATTTCAAATTCCAAATTTCAGATTCCAAATTTAAAATTTGAAATTTCAAATCCATATGTCGAAAGGAACATCACGATGACGTACGAACGCTTCGAGGACCTTCCGGTATGGTCGGCGGCGATCGAGCTAGGGCTTGGGGTCTTTGCGTTGACGGACGAACGGATCTTCGGCTCATCAGGCGGGATCAAGGACCAGATTCGCCGCGCTGCCGTGAGTGTGTCGAACAACATCGCCGAGGGGTTTGAACGCGGCAGCACGAACGAATTGCTCGCTTACTTGTATATCGCCCGAGGCTCGGCCGGCGAGGTCAGATCGATGCTGCGGTTTCTCACCCGCTGGCCCGAGTCGAGTCATCTCAATTCTCAGGTTTCAAATTTGATCATTCTCGCCGAGTCGTGCTCGCGTCAGATTCGCGGCTGGGCGGACAGTCTGCAGAATTCAGACATCAAAGGCCCACGTCACTTGAACGATCAAACCCGTGCGAAATATCAAGGCCGAAAGCGTGCGGATGCGTTTCGCGAGCAGCTCGCGAGTTTGACTTCGCACATCAGACCGCCGGTGGAAGAGGGCAATGCGTAAATCTGAAATTTGAGATTTGAAATCTGAAATCTAGAATCTGAAATCTTAGATTCGCCGCTCTCTCACTGCACATCAATCTCATCATTCAGCACGCGGATGCCGTCCATCTCGCGCAGGCCGCTCCGCAGTTGCTGCACGCTCGCGTTCACGCCGGTGAGTCGATACTTACGAACTGTCGTTTTTCCCGGCGCGAGTTCGCTGACCAGTCGCTCTTGCCGCGGCAATCCCGGGCATTGCACGAATGCGGTGTAGTTGATCGGGGAGTTGCCGTAATTGGTGATCATCTGCTGTACGAAAATGTCACCTCCTTTTCGAACCGCCAGGGATTGCAGTCCGACATCGCTCAGGCCCAATCGAAGTGAAAGCGGCAAGTCGAGTCGATAGCTTTGCCGGGATTCGAGCAGGATTGAAACGCGAAGCACTTTTTCGCCCGCGACGCCGTTGAACGGAAACTCGATCTGCACGGGCGTGGTAAAAGTTTCGCCCGGATTCAGGCTGAAAACGGGATTCGCGGCGACGATGCTCCACCCGGTCGGGCCGGTGATGCGGATCGAGCCCGCGACGGGTTCGCGAAACGTGTTGGTGAGTTTCAGCATCCGCGTGTGAGGCTCGAAGCTGCTTTCAAGAAGTGTGTTGTCGATCATCACCGAAGCCCGGAACCTCGCCAGGGCCGGCTCCGCGTCGATGACAAACACGGGCATCATGCCGATCGTGAACTCCCAGGACGAGTCGTCCTTGTTGCGCGACATAGGCAGGGCGTTGCCGAAGATGTCGATCAATTTCGCTTGTGAGCCGAGCTCGACGGAAATCTTTTTCGGCGCGGCGTCGGTCGCGTTGTCCGTGCTCCACATGACCAACACACCAAGCCCGTCGCGCTCGAAGCAATGTGCCTGAACGCCTGTCGCGATCGGCATGAGTCCGCGGTACTGCGCTTGCGAAAGATGCCGAAGCAGCGTTCGCGTCACCAGAGCCGTCTCGTCGGGCTCGAAGTAAGACCTTCCCGCCTCGCGCTTCACGGAAAACGGCAAGGGCAATTCAACACGCTTCAGCCCGGGCACCGCCAGTGCGGAGGTGACGCGTTCGGTCCAGTCGCGAAGCCTCCGGAGCCTGCCGTAATTTTTGTTATTGATGGGCTCGATTCGAACCGCCAGTTCGCGCCCCGCGTTCTCTTTTTCCGCCTCCTGTGTGTAGAGCGCGATCTGCCCGGGCAGGATCATCGCTCCGACGTTGAGCGTGAGCGTTTCGGGTGCGGCGTCCTCCAACGCATACCACGCCGGCCAGGGCATTGCCAACGGCGGCTTGCCCAGCAGCTTTCCGAACTCGCTCAGCATTTGTTCGTACGTTCGCCGAAGCGCCGGGTCGCGAGCGAATCGCTCAGCGGACGAATCGGGCAAAAATTGCCAGCTTTCGATGCGGCTCGCGTGCCTCGACAGCAAATACGCCAGTTGCGGCTGCCATTTCTCGGTGGCCATGCGAGTGAGTTCATCCCACTGGTCGGGCCCGATTTGTCGCGACGCGCGCGCCCGAATGGACGGCGGAATCGCATCGAGACTCGCGGTCATTTGAATCGTCGACTCGCCAAGTCGGTCGAGCAGTCTCTCGAACTCGCTCGCACGATCCGCGGCGATGTCCGCGCGGGCAGTCCAGACCGAAAGCTTGACCCGGCCCGCGCCGAGGTTTTCAAGAATCCCCGCGAGTTCATCAAAACTTTCCGCGTCCAAATCGCTTGTCACCAGCGAAATGCGCGGGTCGCGAACCACGTTCTGATTTCCTCCAACGACTGCCGGACTGATGACAAATGACAGCACGCGCTCGCCCACGAACTGCCCGCCCGCGCTCAGGCCGAGCCGCGCCGTGTACCAGCCCGTGGGCAGCGACCCGGGCAACTCGATCAGCGCACGCACGTCGCGCTGGGCGGAATGGGAAGTCGTCAGCGGGCCCGAGCGCTGATGCACGATCTTGCCTAGTGCGTCGGTGATCTCTAGCTTCGCGTCGAGGTCGCTCAATAATTGATCAACGACGTCGACGATCAGCGTCGCGGATTCGCCGGCGATGAAAATATTGCCCGGCCTGTCGGTTTCCAGCCTGACTTGCGGTACCTGCGCCACACGAAGATCGTCAAACCACGCCGAGCCGCGGATATCCTGTACGAACAACTCCTGCTGCCCGAGCGTCGAAGTCTCAAACAGATCGGGCTGAATGAGCTGAAGCTCGACCGCGATCGAATGCGCGACCGGGTCGTCGGCACGCAGGTCTACGCGAAGCTGCTTCCAGGTCGTCACGCCGTCGCTCGCAAACAGCTCCGACCTCACCACCGTATTGGGCAAAGGTCTGCCATCAATATCCGCGAGATATGCGACCAATCGCGCTCGTGCGTGGCGCATCGGAGTCGTGCTCACCCAGACGTCGGCACGATAGCTCGAGCCCTGTGCGACGCGAATTTGCCCCGCTGGATAGCGGTAAATCAGACTGCCGCCATTGAGGTCGAAGCGAAAACTCCAGTCGCCGGCGTATTTGCGGCTTCGGTCCATCTGCCCGTTAACGTAATGCGGCAGGCCGGGGCCTTCCACTTTCATCCAGCCCATGGGCAGAGGCTCGAAGTTGCCGCGGCCGCGCTCTTCAAAATCAAAGATCCGGACCGTGCGAGCGAGAACCTCGTGGACGGAGTCCGTGGTAGCGTCGGCAGACGTGTCCTTAGCAGGCTCCGTACCGGATTGCGTCGACGATTCGGTGGAAGCATGTGAATCGCCCGCGCCCACGCCGCACATCGTCAAGGCACATAGCACAAGCAGAATGAGCGCAAAGCGTCGATTCATTGTCCGATAATCATCGGCACACACTTGTCCATTTCTGCACAAATCCACTTTGGTCGTCCGATAAATCCGGTATGGTTCAGGCGGTCATCAGATGTGAACTCTCGACGCTGGCACACGCCCGTGCGCTTCTCAATTTTGAGATCAACAGTGCATTTATTCCCGGGCTTGTGTTTCCTGATGGTCTGGAGTTCGTCTTCGCAAGAGATGGAGCGCTGACGTGTCTTGAGCCGCACGAATCCGCGTCGTCACATTTTCGCGGCGGGTGTTC
>JBBQKP010000167.1:0-7491 GCA_038326995.1 Tepidisphaerales bacterium | reverse complement strand
TCGGGCTTTTGCTCCGCCGCTTCGATCAGGGCCTTGGCCGCGCGGTAGTCGTTCCACGTCTTGGCCACGTCGACGGCGGGTCGGCTGTTCATGTTACTGCTCTGACCGCCGCCGCGTCCGTGTCGATGGCGCGTGTATGATTTGGCCTGAACACCCATGATTGAACTCGTTTCCGTGTGAGATTTGTAGACGTACCGAGAGCACTGTGCACTTGAGCCGACAATTCTTTATCGGCCACTGGTTGAAAATACTTTTGCAGGAAAAACATTTTTCTGTCGATATCAGCCGATTGCGGGTTTTTTCTTTCGATTCAGTCACCGATTACGGTTCAGCTACGGTTCAGCCGCCTCTTTGAACGAATTGTCAGGCGTCCTTCCCGGCGTTCTCCTCCAGCATTCGCTGCGCCATCGCGCCGATGATCCACGCGATTACCAGTGTTCCGAACATCGCCACCAGCGCCCGGCCCACCGTCGTGCGGAAGCTGTTTTCGGCAGTAAAGCAGCCGGCGACCAGACATGCCGAAAATGCGATCAGTGAGAGAATGGCGGCGAGTCGTACGGGCATTGGTTGCTCTTGTTTCCACGCTCTTGTCAGATTCCGGGCTTTCTTCTGGCCACCATTTTTCCTTTGCGTTTCAGCTCCACTGGCGACGAAACATAATCACCTGCGGGGTGGTTTGTCACGCGAAAAATCACTGATTTATCGGTCCGGATAAATTCGGCTTTACCAGTATTGATACCCAAGCCCGTACGACGCCCGTCGGGCCTTTTATCCGAAAAGCCACGAACTCATTCGATCGAAGAAGCCCGAACGCTGTGCTTCGTGTCGCGCAGTATGTCCCAGACGCGCTGCCAGTTGCTGCACGCATCGCGACGCGGGCGAGTCGGGCGATGCGATCGAGAACGGGACGCGCCGCCTGACCGCCAGCGGTACGGCCGGGTCGCTTAGGATGTAGCCCGCGTCGAGGAGTCCGACGCCCAGAAACTGCCTTGCGACTTTTGAAATTCGTTCGTACACCGCCGCCCCCTCGTTGGGCGAAAGTGCCATGTTCACCAGAAGACTCACGCGGCGGCCGGGCAGATTATTTTCCTGTCGATTCAGCACCTTCACGACCGCGTACGCGTCAGTGATGGCGGTGGGCTCGGGCGTCGTCACCACCAGCACGTCGTCGGCACCGCGCGTGAAGGCCAGCACATTCGGACTGATGCCCGCGCCAGTGTCGATCACGATCACGTCGGCCTGTGCTTCGAGTTCGCCCATTGACTGAATCATTCGCTGACGATCGAAGTCGGTGAGGTCGGCCATGCGCGCCAGACCCGACGCGCCGCCGATGAGTTTGAAGCCGCCCGGCGCATCGACCATCACCTCGCTCAGTGCGCGTTGACGAGCGACGAAGTGCGCGAGATTTCCATCCAGCGACACGTTGCACAGCACGTCCGCGTTGGCCAGGCCCAGATCGGCATCAAGCAGAATAACGCGTTTTCCTGCGGCAGACAGCTTGATGCACAGGTTCACCGCGACATTGCTCTTGCCGACGCCGCCCTTGCCGCTGGTTACCGCAATCACACTGGCGCGGTGGTGTACGGTCGAGTGCTGACCGTTCGCCGCGTTACTAGTCACTGAATGATTGCCGCCCTGAGTCATGGCGCGGAGCTTGGCGGCCTGGTCTTCGACGACCGGCCTGACGGCGCGCGGCACCGCGAGCTGCAGTGGACCAGCGGGCATCACTGAGGGCAGCGGGCCGGCTTGTGGGGCGTTGGTTCTTGTGCGTGCCTGTACGGCCATGATGATTCCGCCTAACTCGATCCTTCTCATTCGATTTTTCTACCGTGTTCCATCGCCCACGATCAGTCGGGCGAGTTGCCTGCTCACGCCCACTTCGATGTCGTCGGGAACGTCCTGACCTGTCGTGATGTAACTCAGGTGTTTGTTTACTTTTCGAACGACGTTCAGCACGACGCCCAGGTGGGCCGCTTCGTCGATTTTTGTGAAGATCACGCGGTCGTATTTCAGCTCGCCGAATCGCTGCATCACCAGCTCGGCCGAGCGTGTGCCGCAGGTCGTCGAGAGCACCAGATGCACTTCGTCGGGCTTGGCGAGTTCTAAAAATCGTTTGAGTTCGCTGAGCTTGAGCGTATCGGTGGGCGACCTGCCTGCCGTGTCGATCAGGACGAAGTCGCAGTTACTCATTGAGGCGATCGCCTGTGCGATTTCCTCTGGCGCTTGCACGACTTCGACGATGACGTCCATGAGTTCGGCATAGCGTTTGAGCTGATCGATCGCGGCGATTCGGTAGGTGTCGATCGTGATCAGGCCGACCTTGCGTTTCTCTCGCAGCTTCAGATGGGCGGCGAGCTTGGCGATGGTGGTCGTCTTACCAACGCCTGTTGGGCCGACGAGTGCGACGACGTGAGGCCCGACCGCTTTTTTTCGTTCGATCTTCCCGGAGGTGGGGATGAGTTTTTCGATGTGCTCGACGAGTTTTTCACGCACCAGATCGCCGTTGGTGTGCTGCTCGGGCTTAAGGCTTCGCTGCACGCTTCGAATGATGTCTGTTGCGAGTTCCTCGGCGACGTCGTTTTCGATCAGCTTGAGATAATGCTCAAATAGATCGGCCGGGACATTGGGCGTCGCGCGGTGGCGGACTTCCTTAACGAGTTGATCGACCATGCCCCGAAGTCCGCCCAGCTCGCTCGCCATGTTCAGCATTGCGACGTTCGCAACCCCCGGCGTGTCGAGCAGCGCCCTTCCTAAGGCGGCGGGCGAGTTGGCTCGGCCGGCGTTGTTGTTCGATATGCCGACAGACGTGCCGACAGACGTGCCATTTAATGTGCGTGCCGACGCATCTACCGGCAGTAGGGGCAAGCCCGCCTTGCGAACCGCAGGCAATGGCGAAACCGAACGCCGCTGGACGTTCACGCCCTTTCCTGCGGTCACTTCAACATGAACTGTTTTTCGCAGGCCCAGCCAGCGACGCTTTTCGACCGTGCGTGTTTGAAACACGACCGCTTCGTCTCCAAAAAGAGACTTCACGCGCTTCATCGCTTCGAGCATGCTCGGCGCTATAATTGTTTCAAGTTTCATGCCCAACTCCGTCCGTGGAGTGCTTTTTGGCCAAGTCATTGACTCTTGGCCCGACGCTCAAAACGCTTCCGGGTGAATAATCCGTATTCGGCCCGCATCTTACAAAGCGTTTCGCCTGCTCATGGTATCGAGTCCGGTCGACTTGTCACGCACATCGACCGATTTATTTCATGCCTCTTTTCGAATTTCCTTTTTCCTTTCGAGCAAGCTCAAAATTGAAGCCATATTTATTCCTGAAATGCAGTCAGCGGGCCGGTGCTCGAATCCAGCAGCATGATGACGCCCACCCATAGTTGAACCAGCAGCAGAAGCGCCAGGCCGACTCCGATGATTGTGAGCAGCAGCCGCGCGCGAGGGGCAAAGCGCGTGAGCAGGACCATGACGATCGACCCGATGAACAGAAGCGACCCGCCGGTGATGTGGACGATTCGGCGAGTGAGAAACTGGCCGGAGAGTTCGCGTTCGCCGCGAACGATCTGAAGCAGACCGCCGATGGTCCATGTGTCGCTGTCTTGTGCGAGGTACCAGATTCCTGAGAGCGACGAAAGTGCGATGACGCCCGCGGCCGTAAGCCACCATCGTGAGACAGGCGTTCTGACCAAACCAGCTTGCTCTTGTTGCACTTCGTCGGTGCCCAGTGATGCATGATTCGCACCGCGACCAGTCGTTTCGCCGCACGCGCGCACACCCAGCGCCAGGGCGACCGCGGACATCGAGATGCTCAGCCCCGCGAGGATCGTGTGAATCTGCAACGGCGGCGCGACGCCGAGCAACGTCTGGTACGCAGTAGCCGGCTCTTCGACTGTGGGCTTCCCGCCGATCGGATTCTCAGCGATCGGCTCTTCCGTCATTTGTGTTGTGGTCACCGCATGCACATGCACAAGCTCGCCGCCGTGATGCGAGCTGGCGAGCATCGCACCGACCGAAAGAAGCATCAGCACGAGCAGCACGGGCGACGACCTGCCGCGCCAAAGGTCGCTCATCGAAAGCCACGCACAAACAACCAGTAGCGCACCCAGCGTCGCCCCGCCGCCAATGTAAAAATGGTCGGTCATCGCTTCCCAGACGGCCGGGTCTGTTCCGATTCGCGACTCGCTCAGCAGTTCGTTCCAGCCCATTCCTGCGGCCGACGCATCAAGGCCCCGCTCGGCGATGTCGCGCATCGCGTAAACGCCCGAAAGCGCCGTCGGCACCGCGAACATCGCGCCAAACAGCATCATCCATCGGCCCGCCACGCGCAGGCTCGAACGCCTTGCAAACAGCATCGCGAAACATTCGATCAACACGCCGATCGTCAGCAGCGCGATCGGGAAATGAATGATCACGATATGCAGATTGGGCTCAACAAATTCTCGCGGCATGATGATGATTCCTGTAAAAACTTTCGCTCGATACACACGCGGCCATGTCACACAACGCTACACCGCGATGACGATCTTTCCGAAATGTCCCGCACGCGCGAGCGCCGCAAAAGCCTGCGTCGCCTGCTCGAACGGATAGACGCGATCGACGACGGGCTTGATTTTATGCGTGGAAATAAACGCGTTCATTCGAGTGAACATTTCAACCGAGCCGACATACAGGCCGTGGATGGTGGCGTTGCTGGATTGAAGATTCCAGAGGTTGGGGCGCAGGTCGAACCCGCTCAGCACGCCGAGCTGGTGAATGTGCCCGCCCGCGGCGACGCAGTTGATGGACCGCTGGTAAGTTTCCGCGCCGCCGATCTCCATGACATGATCCGCGCCGCGGCCGTTGGTGATGGACAGCACTTCCTTATCCCACTCGGGCTCATTCTTGTAATTGATTAAATGGTCGGCCCCGAGTGATTTCGCGCGCTGAAGTTTTTCGTCACTCGAAGACGTAATGATGACCGTAGCGCCGACGGCCTTGGCGAACTGCAGCGCGAAGATCGACACGCCGCCCGTGCCGGCCGTCAGCACGACGTCGCCCGGGCCGACCTGCGTGCGCTCGAACAAGCCTTGCCACGCGGTCAGAGCCGCACAAGGCAACGTCGATGCTTCTTCGAACGATAGCGCTTCGGGAATGCGCACCAGGGCCGATTGGGGCAACACCGCGTACTCACTGAGCATGCCCGGATACGTCCCGCCGAGTGCCGCATCGTGATACGTTCGATCGAATCGGCCGGTGATCCAGGTCGCGAAAAAGTTCGCCGCCACGCGATCGCCCGCGCGCCACTGCGTTACGCCCGCGCCGACCGCCTCGACCTCGCCCGCCCCATCCGAAAGCGGCACGACGCCCAGAGTTTTTTCGCGCAGAACGCCCATTGTCGCGATGATATGGTCGCGATAATTGAGCGACGCCGCTCGAACGCGAACCAGCACCTGCCCGCTGCCGGGCAACGGTTTGTTCACGTCGATGAGAGTCGGCACGAAGTGGATTCCTGACTTTTGCAATTGATATTGACGCATGAGTAAGTGATTTCGTTGCAAAATTATTCCTGAAATTCCTTCGCACCGCTTTGCATGATCATGACATTTCCGTGCCGGAAAGAAAATCCGGCTATTGGTGCCGGCTATTGGTGGTTGACGATGGTGAACCTCAACGCGATTCGCCACACCGATCACCCCGCGGTCATCGTATTACTCGGCTATACTACTGGTGATGCGAATCTTCACCTTACTTCTCGTGGCAGGTCTGCTGGCGTCCCTCGCTGCGAGGTCGCTCGCGCAACTGCCCGCAACAAATCCCGGTGTCCCTGCGCAGGTTTCGACAATCGATACCGGTGCGTCGGCCGTCGTCATCGTCGTCGACGGTGAGATTAACGACTACCGCGTTACCACCACCGAAAAGCGATTCGAGGAAGCCCGCAAGGCCGGTGCTCGCGTGATCATCCTTCAGCTCCGCACCTACGGCGGCGCGGTCACGTCGGCGTTGAATATGTCGCGTTTTATCAAGCGACAGGATGACCTTCACATCATCTGCTTGGTTGATGATTACGCCTACTCGGCCGGGTCGATGATCGCGCTGGCGTGCGACGAAATTTTCATGGAGCCTGGCGCCATTTTCGGTGATTCGGGAGTCATCAGCATGGGCGGAACCATTGAAGGCGAAACCGAGCGAGCCAAGGCAGAAAGTCCGGTCGTGGAAGAGTTCCGCGACAGCGCCCGCAAGAACGGCTACAGCGAACTGCTTGCCGGTGCTTTCGTGCAGGTGGCGAGGCAGGTTTATGTGATCGAAAACATCACGACTGGCGAGAAGAACTTCGTCAACGAGAAGGATTACGCCGAGCTGACCAAATCTGCGGACGCGAACAATCCACCGCAATGGCGAGACGTGCCGGGCGTGCGCGCGCCGCTGGATGATGAGACGACGCTTCTGACGTTGAGCGCGGAAATTTCCGAGAAGATCGGCCTGTCAAAGGACACGATCGATTCGCCGGAGAAACTCGCCGGATTGCGAAACTACACGATCATCGCAACATTTTCGCCGCACGCGGGGGATCAGTTGATCGACCTGCTTTCTTCCAGCCTGGTTCGAGGCGTGCTCTCGGCCGGATTGCTGCTTTCCATCTACGCGTTTCTGCGGATGCCCGGCACGGGAATTCCAGAAACCATTGGCGTCGTCGCACTGGGCGTTCTCCTGGGCGTGCCCTTTCTCACCGGATACGCACAGTGGTATGAAATCATTCTGGTCGTTCTGGGCCTGGTCCTTTTAGCGCTCGAAATTTTTCTGATTCCCGGATTCGGATTCATCGGCATCAGCGGCATCGTCATGCTGCTGGGCGGGCTGACGATGACGTTCCTCCCGCCGTTGGTTGTGCCGGGTTTGCCAGGCATGCCATCTGCTTCTGGATTCAACCCGAACGAACTTCGCAACGCACTCGTGGCCATGACTTCGGCCCTGGTGGGCAGCATCGTCATCTGGGGCGTGATGGGTCGATTTCTTCCCAGCGTTCCGTATTTCAACCGGCTGATCTTGACCACGACCGTCGGCAGCACGCCCGAGCCGATTGATGCGATGTCTATAAATGGCACACGAGGTCAGGGGGCTCGATTGGGGATGCAAATGGGCCCGCAACTGGGGCAGACCGGCGAGGTCGTCACTGATCTCAGGCCCGGCGGGACGGCGATGTTCTCTGAGCAGACCACGGGCGGATTTTCGACGGCGGATGTCGTCAGCGACCGCGGATTCGTCAGCAAGGGCCAGGCCGTGGTCGTCACCGAAATCCACGGCAACCGCGTCGTCGTCAGGCCTACGCCACAAGGATCAATCAACTGAGCAACAGAAGTCAGTGAATCACGCGATTCGCTCGACAAACGGCTAGGCGTGCGGTATGGTCCTTCGTTCGTCGGCTAGGTAGCTCAGTTGGTAGAGCATGCGACTGAAAATCGCAGTGTCGCCGGTTCGATCCCGGCCCTAGCCAGTTTTGATCGCCTGCCCCATTGC
>JBBQKP010000166.1:0-7505 GCA_038326995.1 Tepidisphaerales bacterium | reverse complement strand
TGCGACACTTGAGAGACGGAACCGAAGCGTGACGCAAAAAATTGGCCGATTGTGTGTTTCTGGCTTTGATGCCCGGATGTCGGACTTGAATTCGCGGTTCCTCCGGCCGGTCCGCCAAGACACTTTCAATCTAACCATTTGCCAGGTCGAGGAACACGAAATGAATCGCAATGTCCTGCCGGACGGGCCTGACGCGAATCCGCAATTTGTACGCTTCACGGCAATCTGCTGACACCGCTTACGTGGGACCCGCTTACTTTCACGCGCGGCTCTTTTAATTTTGCACACTTTTTTATTGTCGATGTCGAAATTCATTGACCGCTCGTACATGCATCGTCTGCGTCCGCATCGTGTTCTCGACTCTCGATCTCCTTTCTGTATCTTGCGTCTCTTGCCCCTTCAAGACTCGCGAGTCATCTATATTGTCGCCGTGGTGCTGCTGGCACTCTCGGGCGTGTTGTTCTGGATCGAGCGGTATTGCAGCAGCCGAAATATTCGCACGACGCTTGAGCTTTCGTTCAAGGGCGATGTGAAACGTGAGACGGCGTTTCTGGCGCAATACGGGCAGGCCGTCGCGACGCCGATCGCGGCCTGGTTGGTGTGGTGCAGCGATCCGCCCGACTGGACGATTCCGCTGAAGATCATCGTTCCGGTGTTGGTGACGAGCATCATCGCGACGACGATCAAAAAATTGACCGGCCGAGTCAGGCCGCGACACCCGCAGGCCGGGCAGTTCCTGGGCCCGTCCTTCAAGCACGCCAATCACCGCGAGAGTTTTCCCAGCAGCCATAGTGCGTGTGCGATGGCGCTGAGCGTCGCCCTGATTCCATGGTATCCTCAGGCCATGGTCGTCTTCTGGGTCCTGGCGATCGCGACGGCCGTGCTTCGATATCTTCTGGACGCTCACTTTCCAAGCGACGTGCTTGCGGGCAGCGCACTCGGACTGGCGGTAGGCACCGCGACGGTTCAAATCATGGCAAGGTCAATCCCCGCGTTATGATGTAAGTTCTGGACACGAGCATGAACTCACGCGTCGCACAAAATAAATCGATCGCGCCCTCGCCTCGCCGGCGCGTGATGATCTACTCATGGATCGGCCTGCTCGTCGGAGGGCAGTTGTTCGCAACCGCCGTCGGTCAGGAACTCTGGCCGTTCTCGCCCTACCCGATGTACGCCCGCATTCGCTACACGGGCGAGAAACTCTGGGAGCTCGAAGTCCGGCAAGTGTTTGTAGATGGAACCGAAAGGACCATGCACAACGCATCAATGCGAACCCGCGCCCGCCGACTCGGACAACAAAAGGCAACACAAGAGCAATGGCGGATTTTCCTGAAAGACATCTGGTTTCCGTATCGCTCGCCCGAGCACTCAGACCGACAGGCGGGCCTGATCGGGCTACGCATTTTTCGTCACGAATACGACAACAAGGCCGAGACGTTTGATCCCGATAAACCCAACCGATCACGTTGGATCGCCTCGATCATGCCCGGCCGAATCAAACCCACGACCATGCCGACAACCCAAACGCAGGTGACGCAAACGCAAGTCGTCGTCGATCCGGCATCATCCGTTCCACATCGCTCAAGCCCACCTATCCAGAGCCCATGACCGATTCACTATCCATCACCTCGAAGTCGCCGACCCAAAAGTTCATCGACGGCTTTGTCGTCATGAGCTCGTGGAAGAAAAAGCTCCTCTGGCTTGGAACTCTCCTGACACTCTTTGGTCTCACCGGCCATGGCGCGAGCCTGTTTCTGAACGGCTCACCACAGGCGGCCACGACGCAACGAGCCGCAGTCTCCATCCCGGGCGGCGGCGTGGGTGGTGGTACCGGCGTCAACGTTGCTGCTCTTGACCGAAACGACATTAATAGCGCTGTCGAGGTCGCTCAGGAGCGCGCACTGGCGTGGTGGGAATGGCTCGCGCCTCACGCTTGGAAAGCGGGATTGAGTTTCGTAATCGGCTTCGCGATCGGCATGGCCGCACGAACGTTCCTGAAGTGGCTCATGATCTTCGCGGCTTTGGGCGTGGTCGCATTCGGGTCACTCAAATATTTAGGTCTCATCAACATCAACCTCGACGCCTCCGGCGCCCAGACCGCATACGACAGCGGTATGGCTTGGGCGAAAGTCAACTCAGACGTCGCCTTTGACTGGGTCAAAACTCGCCTGCCGTCAACTGTTTTTTCTTCGGTCGGAATGGCGATCGGGTTCTTGAGAAGATAGACCTTTACTGCTTTCTCAACAAACCATTTTAGAGTGCGGCGGACGGTCTAATCACGATTCGAATCGACCATCTCCAATTCCACAAACCGATCGGCATGCAATCGCATGGTCCGGATTGAACACCCCACCGACGGCGATCTCAGACGCATCGCATTCACGTCGGCTTCCAGCTCGCCGACCAGCGGCTCCGCACACAGCCACTTGGTTCGCTTCTGGCATCAGAGCGGAATGTCAAAACCTTCGAGCAGGAAGGCCTCGCGATTATTCTCGACGGTCTTGATTTGGCATCTAAACGCCACGACCGGCTTCGCATCACGTGCATTCAGGTCCATCTATCTCGGCCTTTTGCAGCGCCGGTCCGCGACGGACTGTGCTAACCCCTTTTCGATGTCCCTTAACTTTTCAGACGACGAGTCCGGGCGTTCGGCATTCCTCATTCGTAAAAAGTTCAATGCACTTCCTAAATGTGAAAACATTGTGCGGTTCCTATTATCGTCGGCCAAAATCCTGCTCGGTAGATCATAAAAAACCATGACCGTAACACTTCAGTCGTTTTCATAAAATCGCATTCGTTCGGACGTTTTCGGCGCCACGAACTGTATTCAAGCCGTAATAGGCGCGAGCAATCGAATCGCTTGCATTTTCGATCGTACTACGACTTGCGTACAAGTCGCGGGACCAGATATCACGACATTCTGGCGTTCGGCTGAAGTGTTGCCTTATCGGATTATTCAAGGCTGAATAGTCATCACCCTGCTGAGCCTGCCGGCGGTGCGGCTGCTTCAATTAGGGTGCAACGACCTCGACTTTGAAACATGTGGCGAATCTGCGCATTTGCATGAAGAGGGGCTGGGGGTTCAAACGGATGTTACGCAGACGCCAAATGCGAATTGGAAGACGATGGCCGTGCGTGAATTCTACGTCGCGGTCGGACCTTCAAAAGACCCTTACGATGCCGCTCGGGTATTACGTAATGCGCAGCAATTCTTCCGCCAACGTCAGCGCTTCGTCCTTGCTCGCGACGCGGTGTTCGAGCTGTGCGTCGTAAGCGCTATCCAACACGCGTTTGAACATCGGGCCGGGCGTGTGCCCACGCCCGATCAGGTCCAGGCCGGTAATCAGAGGCATCGGGGCGAAATCATTCTCGCGCTTCAATTCAACTAGCCGCTCGACGAGCTTTCGCCTTGTCATTTCGATTGATCCATCCAGCCGCAACTCCGACAGGAGCCGCAGCGCCGAATCCGCATGAGCGCAAGCCAGAAATCGTTTGAGCCTCGCGACGGACGGCTCTTCATTCAACAGCGGCGCGAATGAAACCGTGCCTACGAAGGCGTCGAATTCATCATTGCTGAGCCGCAAAGTTTGCCTAAGCCCCCGGGCGGCCGCGTGGATGCTCGCCTCGTTTAAGGCCGCTGGAATATCTTCCTGCTGATCGAGCCACACCGCCGCGAGAGATAGCCCCAGTGGCAAGCCGCCATCTTCATCACCGACATTTCTGGGCGAAAGCTTTGCGAGCAGTGAGTCAACCGAATGCGCAGGCGAAGCTGTCATTGTGCTTTGAAGCGTTCCGTGGGGCACGTGCCGAAAGATCACACTCAGCAGGCCGAGCTCGCTAAGCAGATCACGCGCGACCGCACGCGAATCACTTGCCAGCATTCGGCGAAGCTCGTCGCCGATGCGCTCGGGGCTGATGCGAGCCAACTTGTGCGCGTTGCTCTGGATCGCGCGGCTCGTATTCTCCTCAATCGCAAAGCCGAACCGCGCCGCAAAGCGAACCGCGCGAAGCATTCGCAAATGGTCCTCGGCAAATCGGTCCTCGGCTCGGCCGATCGCCCGAATGATGCGCAGACGAATGTCCTCCTGCCCGCCGACATAATCGACGACGGTCTCGCTCAAAATGTCATCGCCAGAACCATCAACATGAATGTCGAGGAACAGGCCGTTGATCGTGAAGTCGCGTCGGCGTGCGTCGTGCTCTGCGGTGGTGAAGCTGACGCTGCTGGGCCGCCTGCCGTCGTCGTAATCGCCGTCAGACCTGAATGTCGCGACCTCCACCACATCGTCACCACTGCGAACAATCACCACGCCGAAATTCTGCCCGACCGCCTGCGTGCGCTTGAACAGTTTCTTCACGCGCTCAGGCGGTGCATCCGTGGCGACGTCGTAGTCCTTGGGCTCGTGTCCCAGGATCAAGTCGCGCACGCACCCGCCCGCGAGATAGGCGACGTGCCCGTTCTCTCGCAGGGTCCGGATGATCGACTCCGCGTGTTGGCGTGTTGAGAGCTGGGTCTGAGGGTTGAACAAAGGACAATTGAACAAATAGAATGATTTGCCGCTAATGAGCGGTCTTCCGCGTCTATACGTATCACACTTCCCATTACGCACTCTTCACGGCCACGCGTTCTTTCATCGCTTCCATCGCGCTTTTTACTTCCTGCGCCATCGTCGTGTTTGGGAAATCGGAGATGATCTGCTCGCCGACAACGACCGCGTCCTTCCAACTGTGGTTTTGGACGGCCGTTGTGAAGCGAGAGCGGAGCTGGCCGAGCTTTTCCTTGAAGATCATGCGGGCATCTTCCTGCAGGTCATTGGCCTCGGTGGGGTTGAGATAAATGTCGAGCTTTTTCAGAACGGTGATCGCCTGATCGGGGTCTTTGGCGCGGACGTGATCGGTCCAGCGGGCGAGCAGCTGCTGCTTGACGCGCTGGCGTCGGGCCTCGACGTCGGCGGAAAGATTCTGTACGCGAAGCTGATTCGGAAACAGCGCCTTGAGACGATCCGCCTCCTTGAACGCGGCTTGCCACTGCTCGGCGTCGACGTGACGATCGACGACAATCACGGCCTGATCGACCTGCCGCTTCACCGCCTCGTCGCGCCTGCCAATGACTTCATGACGCATACGATTCGCCTCGGCCTTGTAGCCGAACTCGCGGTCCATGTCGTCCACAAGCGCCAGCGCCGCCTCGTAATCCTGCTTCGACAAGTCCTCCTGAATCGCACGTCGAAACGCTTCGCGGTCCTTCTCGCGGAATGCGACCTGCTTCGCGCGATCGCTGATGAGCTGCTGGTCGGCGATCATCGCGACTGACGTACCGACACGCTCGAGCCGCGATGTCATGGTTTCGAGCCGCGATGAGAGCAGGTCAGACTGTGTCTTAGACGCCAGGCCCGAAGTCAGATGAATCGCGATCGGCCAAGTAATCAATACCGCGACCAGCGACACGCAACCCGCCGCCAGAACCGCAAGCCCCTGTCCGCGCATCGCGAATGCGACGCCCACGCCCAGGATCACCAGCGCAAGCAAGAACACGACGACGTAAACCGAGTTTACGCCCGGACCGGTAGCAGCAGGTGAGGTTTGGGATTGCGAACTCTGGGGTTGCGAACTCTGGGGTTGCGACATATGAAGATTAGGTTCTCGATAGTCCACGGGTGACTCCGGCAGAATTGAGGATGACGAACAGAAACGAATCGACACACAGGCTTACAGAGATGACAGCCTCCGCGGCGTTAGTGCCAAAACGGATGCCTTCCAATGATACGGCAAGTCTAGTGCAGCGACACGCCGGTGTCTTGAGTTTGAGCGAATGCGAAACCAGTTCGTGAACGGCGCGACCCATCTCCATTCATCCCGACCATTTTCTAGCGAACTTTTTTCGCTTCACTACATCAACCGGGACATGCGAAAAATTGCCCGTCAATATAACGACGGCACGGGGCATGAATTAACTATCCACCAAAACCCTATTTACGGCTTTTCCTTCGCGGCGTCCTTCATGTGCGCGATGACAATTTTTTCGTACTCAAGTCGCTTCTTTTCCCCGCCCAGAATGGTCAGCATCGCCCAGGCCAGCAAGATGAGGGACGGAATGTAAATCAACAGTTCCACGTTACCCTTATCGGCCTGAAATCAGGATCTCCTGCGAAAATCCGGTATCGCAGCCCAAAAAGCGGCGTCGCCATAATCCACACCACCCCTCTTTTCGGAACAAACCCGTTTTTCTGCAGAAGTGTTGTAATCGTGCCGATCCCTTGTGTACTGTCGTGCTCTTGGCTACAAAGCACGTTCGTTCATCAAAACCCTAACGGAGACCCGTCGCATGTCAGAAGAAACCCCAGTACCGTCAGCCGAAGGCCAGCAGCAAGTCCAGGTCATTCTTGTCGAAAAAGACATGAAGACCACCTTTTCCAACGCCTACCGCATCCACACCGCACCCGAGGAAGTGGTCATTGATCTGGGCTTCAATATGCCCAATCCCAACCCCTCTAAGCCCGGTGCACAGGAACTGCTGTTCAACGTCAGCGATCGCGTCGTCATCAGCTATGCCAACGCCAAGCGCCTCGCCATCTCCCTGACTCAGCTCGTCAAGCGATACGAGCAACAGTTCGGCGAGATCCCGCTTCAGCCCGGCCAGCGCCGCTAAGCGATTCCGCTACTCAGCCGATCCTTCAAACAAATCCAGCACTGGAATAGCGAGCAATCGCTGCCAGTGCTGTTTCGTTTTCTGTGCCAATACGGGCGACGCATGCCCCACCATCGCCGCCGTCACTCTTCCTTGTTCCACCAGCCGAATTCCCTCCTTCGCATCGACCACCTTCACCCCACGATATTTCCGCGACGTCTCCCACCTCGGCCGCGCGAACACATCGTCCACTATCGCCGCGACCTCAATCTTCATTTCCTCGCACACCCGCATCACCTGCCCGACGTTCTTGCCCAGCCCCAGCACGATCACTCTGCTCTGCCCTTCCATCGCCCTTCGAATTTGCGGCTCCATCAGAAACGCCCGCGCCACCTCTTCAGACACTACGCTTTTGCGATCGAACACTTCCGCAAGCGAGCGCATCACGCCTTCAAAAAATCCACGCCAGAACGCGACGTGCTGATTGTTGTTCTGCGCGATCCAGTAATACCGCCGCGTCCAGTCGAAGCTCAACTGGGCCGCGCGCTTCATCGAAAAACATCGCCACACGAGCATGAGATTATTCCGCACATCATAGCGAAGCGTGCGCGCGCCCAATCGACTCGCGGGCGTCTTGCGATGACTCACAACACAGTCCGTCTTTCGCTCCACCTTCCACCCCGCATCAAGCATGCGAAGCGAGGGCACATATTCCTCCGCCGCCATGAAGAAGTCCTCGGGCAGCCCGCCGCACGCCTCGATCGCACTTCGCCTGAACATCGCCCCGCAACCAATAAACACGCCCGGGTACGCGCTGCATTCATGACTCCCGTTCGGCAGCACCACATCAAAACTGACGCAGCCGAGCTTCGCGTCG
>JBBQKP010000165.1:0-7529 GCA_038326995.1 Tepidisphaerales bacterium | reverse complement strand
GTCAACACCGACGCGGCCGTCCGCATCACCTTGCCAGAGCCCGTCTTCGACGCGTCGCGCTGATCTCACCGCCGCCCGCCACACCCGTTTGACACCCATTTGACACCCATTTACCGTCCATTTGCTATTGTTCTCACTGTTTTGCCACCGATTTGCGCCTGTTTACACCCTTTTTCACGACCTTCTTCGCGTCAATTTCTGACACTATCTCTTTTCTGGTATTGAATTTATGAAAATTTCGGCCGCCAAGGTTTTGCACTTTTGTACATAGTACGAGTTCAACCGGCGTCGTATCGGGCATGATTTTGCGTTCGACTGGCATCTACGACTGACACCTGCGACTGACACCCGTGATGTCCATCGTCACCCGCGCGTTTCGCCGCCCGCGCTCAGCCGCGATGCGCCGGTTGTTACGTTCCGTGTACTCGCAAAGCGGGCGGCTGGGCGTGCGGTTGGGCCGACGATTCGGCCCGGTTCAGGGTGCCACATCTATGTATGCATAGGTGTGCGGGTGGTGCGCGAAAAATACAGGTACGAGTACCTACCTGTGCCACCCTGAATCAATTTCCCTGAATCAATTTCCCTGAATCAATTTCCCTGAATCAATTCCTTGCCGCGTGCGACGTTTTGTGTCCTCGCAAAGCGTGCGGTTTTACCGACGTCCCCGGCTATCGGCTGAAGGGTTACGGGGACAGAATCTGTCCTGCCGGACGGGCCGGAGGTTGATGCCGCAAGTTGATGCCGCAAACGGAAGTAGTACGGGTCGGGTCTAATGCAAAGGACGACCCAAAGTCACCCGCATCTCGACAATTTCGAAACCGGGATTATTATTTCGGTGTACGAATCTCACCTCGGCGTCGGGCGATGAGACCGACGCCGTCATCATCGTCGGGCCGGCGGATCCGCATCCGTCCGGCCCGATGTCTTTTCCCGCTTTAGTACTCTGTCACCATAAATTGACGGGTCACTGCTGACGTCTGTTCATCTGTCGACTCAATCGTTGTTCCGCGTAGCCGCCAGCTTGCTGGCGCTTGATGTGCAAATCGAGTCCGACAAAGCACCAGCAAGCTGGCGGCTCCTCCGGGAAAAGCGTTAAGCTTTCAAGGAAAAGCGATGCTCTTTCAAATGGTCGCACCACCGGTTCAAGGCCGCCTGGCTACTTTGATGCCCTGCGGATTTCCAGCACTTGTGCCTTGGCGCCGTCGATGACTTTGTCCCACTGGAAGGCCGGGCCCGGGTCGCTTTTGTCGGGCTGAACGTGGTAATGGCCCAGCACGCCTTTGAAGCTCGACCATTCCTCCCTGGGCAGGGCGTTGGGAATGAGTTTTCCGTCGGCATCCTTGGGGTATTCGAGTTTGATTTCGGGGAACACTTCCGACAGCGCCGCGGTCAGCTTGATGAGGGCGGCGTACTGCTCTTTGGTGAAGTCATATTGCCTTAATTTGCCGCCTTGAATCTCGCCGACGATCAGTTCATTTCGCATGGGCTTGAGCGAAGCGTTTTTGTTCCGCACGGCCTTCATCAGCTGTGGGGAAAGGTCGAACGAGACGTTGCCCTTGTCGTCTTTTTTGTAATAGCGATCGAGCGATGAGGTGGACTGGTCGATGCCGTACGCGCCCATATTGGCGATTTCGATTCCGATACTTCGGTTGTTGGAGATGGTCGCGTGCCAGGTTCGTTCTTTGAGATCGAGGGTCTGGTAGATCGTGCCGTCGACGTCGAGCATGAAGTGGACGGAAAGCCCGCGCATGTCGTGGAGGACTTTGAAGCAGATTTCGGAGGTGGGGCAAACGTCGTAATGGATGACGAACTGGTCGACGACTTTTTGGAGTTGGGGCAATGTCCACCCGCCGCCGCGGATTTGTTCGAGTTGATCGGGTTGATATTTCTGGGTTGCGGCAGCGGCGTTGCCGTAGCGCAGGTTGAAGCGGGTCGGGGCAAATTGCTGATTACCGCTGACCCACTCGATATTGCCCTCGCTCATCGCCCGCGTGGTGGAGCTCCAGTCGGATTCGGGATACGGAACAAATCGGCGTTCGACGCGGTAGGCGTCGTATCCGCCCTGGTCTGTGAAAAGAACGACGGGCGTTCCGATGCGGAAGAGCTCGCCGCAGACCATGATCTCATCGCCGAAGCGTTTTTGAAGACCCAGTGCGGGCTGCAGCGAGGGTTTAAGTTCGGGCTTGAGCGGCGTGACGGACTCGCGGCTGGGCCTGCAACTGGTGAGCAGTACGCACAGGGCACAAGAGACGATCAGAATCGCAAGAGAATTGAATTTCCGCATCACAGATTTTCCTTTCGAGAAGTTTGGTGGCAGGATAGCCTAACCCCATTGGAGGTGCGAATGCGACGGTATTCTATAATCATCGCGGCTTGCTCGGCGGCGATGTCGATGACTCATTTGCTTGCACAAAACAGCAGCCTAACCAGCGCTGAATTAACCGCAGCCACTCAACCAACAGCCACTCAACCAACAGCCAGTCAACCAACAGCCAGTCAACCAACAGCCAGTCGTCCAACAACAACTCGTCCGGTGATGGTCAGGCCGGTGATGGTCGAACCGGCCGATTGGGGCTCCACCCCTTTGCCCATCGCGGAAGAGCGTCGCCATACACCGCGTGTGATCACGATCCACCACGCGGGCGTGCTCTGGAAGACGGCCGACGATGCGACAAAGAAGATCAAGGCGCTTCAGTCATGGGGCCAGCGCGACAAGGGCTGGCCCGACGTGCCTTACCACTTTCTCATCGCTCCTGATGGCAAAATTTTCGTGGGCAGGGACATCAATTTCGAGCCGGAAACAAACACCAAATACTCGCTCGCGGGCACGGTGAACGTTCATCTCTGGGGTCATTTCGACGAGCAGCGCGTGTCGATCGAGCAGTTGCGTTCGACGGTGGCGCTCTGTGCCTGGCTTTGCGACGCGTACGAACTGAATCCTGCGGAGATCCGCGGGCACGTCGATGCCGCCCCGGGGCAAACCACCTGCCCGGGAACCGACCTCCAGCGCTATGTGTCGGCCCATCTGCTGAGTCAATGGGTCGAGCAGGCGCGGTCTGGCAAGTCGCCCGAAACGGCAGAGCTGCCCCACCTTCCCAAAGGCCCGACGACGAGGATCGCTCAGAAGCCGTAAACGGTCGTGCGGGTTCGATAGAGCGAAATTTAGCCGAAGCTGCGCAATTTTTTTGCTGCTCGCGCGTACTAGAGTAGTAATTCCCATGTGGACCCACATTCATAAAAACCGTGAGCCGCTTTCAGGCAATGAAAAAGCGTCTTCCAGATTTACGCGACCCGGCTTTACCTTGGTCGAACTGCTCGTGGTGATCGGCATCATCGCGGTGCTGATCGGCATTCTACTTCCGGTGATGGGCAAGGCCCGTCAGTCCGCATCTCGCGTGACGTGTCAGGCACAGCTCAAGGACATCGGCAACATGCTGCAGATGTACCTGAACACGAACAAACAGCGCGTGCCGCGTGTGAATCCGACGCCCTCGGCCGTTCCGAAAATTGTCAATGCCGTGTCGTTCGTCGAGGCGATGCAGCCGTTCCATAAAGGCGCGACCAAAGTCTTTTTATGCCCGGCCGACAAGATCATCAACGGCGCTACCGGCGACTTTGATACCTACTTCGAGCGCGAAGGCAGCAGCTACGAATACAACGTCTTCTTCAATGTGTTTGCGTTCGACGAACAATTGGGCGTCAACAAAGTCTGGCAAGATGCGCTTTCCGACTGGGCGAGCCGACGGCGTGAGTTCAATCCGACGGCCCAGAAACGCCCCGTGTCAGACCTCGTCATCGTGAGCGACTTTGATCCTTTCCACAATAAAACCACCGAGCGTAACGCCCGCAATTACCTCTACGCCGACTGGAGCGTGGACGGAAACCGCAGATTGGACCGACAGCCCTGACCGATTGACACGTTTGGTAGACAGGCCCGGTAGACATATCCGATAGCAATCTCAGTAGTCACTCCTCACCCATACCATCATGGAATACAAAAAAGAATTTTTCGGAACCATCGCGATCTGTGCCACACTCATCGGCGGCTACTACGGCTACAGCGCTTGGAGCAGCTCATCCGCTCAGGCCAAGCTCGCACAAGAAGTGAAGAAGGTCGACGAGGTCCTGGGGACCCAGACTGTCCCCAACCCTCAAGGTTTCCGCACACTTTTTGAGAGCGGCATCAGCCGTGAGGCGATCGGGCAGGCGATGGAAGCGCGAATGCAGAAAGTCATGGACGATTACTTCAAGATTCCCGAAGGCCCGGCCCGGACGAAATACCTCGACCAGCAGATCGACATATATCAAAAAATGTCGGCGCAGCGCCCCACGACCAGGCCCGACCGTCCGCGCGGCGAGCGCCCGGCAGGTGATCGCCCGGCAGGTGACCGTCCCACCACAGGACCCACCGAAGAACAACGCAACGAATCGCGCGCCCGAAGAGAAGCCGCCCGGGAAAATACCCCCCCGGCCGTTCGAGCCCAGCGCGCGGAATTCATCGGCGCGGTCATGGCCCGGGCGAAGGAACGCGGCATCACCATTCGCCCCCCGTTTGGTGGCGGCGGTGGTGGTGGCGGCGGACGCTAAGCCAATATCTCGACTCGATCTTTCTCCCCCTCTCCGGCCGACCGCCGCGAGAGGGTCTTAATTGAGCCGCGTACAAACTAAGCGGGCATTTTCACAGCACAGAAATACCCGCTTCGTGCGCGGCTCCTTGGCCGCCTCCTTCCGCGTCGATCGACCCGGAACCGAAAGGTCAAATTCGCAAACTTCATCCATGTCCGCTCAATAGTCGATATCATCTTTAGCCATGCTTAGAGGTCTGTTCAAAATTTTCGTCGTCGTTGCGCTTGGCACCATTGGTGCGTCGGGGATGCTGTTTTATCAATACACCACGCGTGAGCAGGCGCGGATCGTGCAGCTCGAGGCCGAGAAACAGGCGCTGAAAGATCTGGTCGAGCGCGTCAGCAGTGAGAGCCGCGTCGCGGACATCATCGTGACGAATCAGACGAAGCAGGACGGCATCACCGTGACCACGCTGCTGTTTGTTGAGACCGCACGCGACGGCAAGCCGCTTTCGCCTCGTGAATTCACCGTTCGCGGCGAGAACATTCACATCGATCACCTGCTCATCAAGTTTCGCGGCGAATTCGTGCAGGCGGGCGATGCCCTTAGAGGCAAGTCCGTCGCGTTCTTTGATAAAATCTACGGCGACGCGCAAACCCCAGCTCAGGGATTTCGCATCGACGCCGCCCAGCCCGGCCAGCCGACACGCATCCCCGATATCTTCCGCGGCGCATCGCCCAAAACCCTCGAGTTCGAAACCGCCCTTTGGACGAATTTTTGGAAGCTGTTCTCCGACCCATCCTTCCGCGACTCACAAGGCGTCGACGTCGTTCAAGGTCAGGGCGTCTTCGGCCCGTTCAAACCCGGAACACGCTACACGCTCACGTTATCCGGTGCGGGCGGCATGACGCTGCGCCAAGAGCAGATTCCCGAGATCTTCCAGCAGGCGCTGAAGCAAAAGTGAACGGTCGTCTAGTGCTTCCACCTCAAACTGTGCTCGTCTTGCTGATCTTTCAACTCAATCGCAATCGCAAACCCTTGTAGCCGCCAGCTTGCTGGCGCTGGATATGCGAGTCGAATCGGAGAAGGCACCAGCAAGCTGGCGGCTACTCTTACGGAAGAAATGCTCTTTCAATGGATTCAATCGCCGCGAACGCACGTTTATAGCGTCAGGTTTTTGCCCACCACGCCCGGCTCGAACACGTGCACCTTCGCGGAATCGACGTGCAGATCGAGCACGACGCCGGCCTGGAGCGCGAGGTCTGCCTCGACTCGAATAACCTTATGCTGGTGAAGCGGCGTTTCGATGTAAACGTCCATGTCATTGCCAAGCGGCTCGATGACGTTGATCTTCACGCCCGAAATTTGAACGGATTCGCCCGCGCCTTGGCCGGTGGAGGGCCTGAGGTGGAAGTGCTCGGGGCGAATACCCAGAATGACGTGCTTGCCGACATAAGAGGCGAGCTTCGCGGAGGCGGTGGACGACAGCGTGAGCTTGAAGCCGTTGCCCGGGGTTGTGAGCTGGCCGATCATGACTTCGGGTTCGTCTGAGCGTTGCTTGACTTTCTGAGCGTTGATGAGCTGTCCTTCTTCGAAGACGACGCGGTCGCCCACGGTTCTGAGCAGGCCGTCGAACATGTTCATGGGCGGCATGCCGATGAAGCTGGCGACGAATCGGTTGACGGGCTTCTGGTACATCGTCAGCGGGCTGTCTGCCTGCTGGATCAGGCCGTCTTTCATGATGACGATTCGGTCGCCCAGGGTCATGGCCTCTTCCTGGTCGTGCGTCACATAGATGGTGGTCGTTTTGAGGCGCTGGTGCAGACGTTTGATTTCGGCGCGTGTGGTGACGCGCAGCTTGGCGTCGAGGTTGGAAAGGGGTTCGTCGAACAAGAACGCGGCCGGTTCGCGTACGATAGCGCGGCCGACGGCGACTCGCTGACGCTGGCCGCCCGACAAGGCCTTGGGCTTACGCTCCAGCAGGTGCTCGATGTCGAGAATCACCGCCGCCTCGTGCACTCGCTTGTCGATCTCCGCCTTCGGGAAGCGGCGAAGCTTCAAACCAAAGGCCATGTTCTTGTACACGCTCATGTGCGGGTAGAGCGCGTAATTCTGGAATACCATCGCGATGTCGCGGTCCTTGGGCGGGATGTTGTTGACGACGCGTTCGCCGATCGTCACAGAACCCTCGCTGATTTCTTCCAGACCCGCGACCATTCGAAGCGTCGTGGATTTTCCGCAACCCGAAGGCCCGACGAGCACAATAAACTCGCCGTTGTTGATCTGCAGGTTGAAGTTATCGACGGCCCTGATGCCGCCCGGGTAAATCTTGCCGACTTTGGTGAGTTCAACGCGAGCCATAGTGTTTTGAGTCCTCCGCGAAAATTAGCGTGCGGGCACTATACAGACCAAACCCGCCCTATGCGAGTCACAGTACGAAGCACCTCTCGAGTCAGCTCGTAAATCAGCATGTCGCTTGAAGGAAAGGTTCTGAAATCTTCCCTCGGCGTTCTCAGATCAGCCTGATATACTCACGCTCATGAGACCTCAGCGAGTTCACTCATCATCCACTTTGCGAATCGAGGCGGAGGCGTTCCCGGAGTATTTCGCGTTGTCGCTGGATCAATATCACCAGATGATCGGCGCGGGAATTTTGACGGATGAAGACAAGGTTGAACTGCTCGAAGGCCATCTGCACCAGAAAATGCCGAAAAATCCACCGCATGCGTCGGTCGTATCGCGAACGCAGCCTGAAGTGAGGCAAGTCATCTCCGACCAAAACGGTCGACAGTCAGTGGAGGAATATCTCGTGCGGGTCGAGCAGCCCATCACGCTTTCCGACAGCGAGCCCGAGCCCGACATCTCCGTGATTCGCGGGGGCGTGCGGGATTTTGATAAGCGACATCCGGGACCGGCCGAGGTGGAGATGGTCATCGAAGTGGCGGACGCTTCTCTGGCTCGCG
>JBBQKP010000164.1:0-7655 GCA_038326995.1 Tepidisphaerales bacterium | reverse complement strand
GATCCCGACCAGGCCAAGCGACTTCTCGCGTTCAGCGGATCGAGCCGGCGATGGAACACGTGCGATACTTTCGGCTGCGTCTGGCAAAGCACCGACGACGGCGAATCTTGGTCGCACCTCACCACATTCACATCGCTGCATTCGGTTGAAGTGTTACTCAACGGGTATTTCCCTCGGCCGGGCGAAACCAAAGGCGACCTCGCTGTGTGGTTCGACGATGTCGTAACTGTCGCGCGGGACTGTGACCTTGTTGAACGATTCTCTGAAATCGTAAGAATCGTCGAAAACGTATTCAGTTCGAACGAGGCGTGTTGCTTCGTGTAGCACATCTCGTTTTTTTCTCTTACACCGGATTATAAAATGGCAAAGCAACTGAGGATTGGCGTCATAGGCCTGGGAAATATGGGTTTGGCGCACGCGCAAAATCTCGCGGCAGGGAAGATTCCCGGCGCAGTTCTTTCGGCGGTGTGTGATGCGGATGCTGCTCGTCTGGAAAGAGTCGGAGCCAAACTCAATGTCAAGCAGTTTTCGTCGCACGTCGAACTTCTAAGCTCTGGAAGTGTGGATGCGATTCTCATCGCAGTGCCTCACTACGACCACGTTCCGATCGCGATGGACGCGTTCGAAAAAGACATTCACGTGATGTGTGAGAAGCCGATCGCGGTGTCGGTGACGGATGCCCGGCGAGTGAACGCCGCGTTCGCCAAGGCATCGACGCGGAATCCCGACCTGCGATTCGGCATCATGTTCCAGGTGCGAACCAACGCGATGTACAAGAAACTTCGCGAGCTGATCCTGGACGGTGAGCTCGGAAACATCACGCGAATCACGTGCGTCGTCACGAATTGGTTTCGCAGCAACACGTATTACGCCTCGGGCGGATGGCGTGCGACATGGAAGGGTGAGGGCGGGGGCGTGCTGATCAATCAGTGCCCGCATAATCTGGACATTCTGCAGTGGGTCACAGGTCTGATGCCCCATCGCATCACCGCGGTCGGAACGGTCGGCAAATTTCACCCGATCGAGGTCGAGGATGAGATCTCGGCGATTTTGGAGTTTTCCAACGGCGCGGTCGGCCAATTCGTCACGACGACGGGTGAATACCCGGGAACGAACCGGCTGGAGATTGCGGGTGATCGCGGCAAGATCGTGGCGGAGGGTGGAAAATTAACTTTCAACAGGACAAGGCAATCCGTGTCGCAGATCAACCAAACGACGCCGGAATCGTTTCCGAGTCCGCAGGTGTGGTCGATGGATATTCCCGTCGGCCCGATCAGTGAAAATCATAATGAAGTCCTGTCCCGTTTCGTGGATGTCATTCACAAAGGTTTGCCCGCGACCGACTTGATCGCGCAGGGAATCGAAGGAGTTAACGGCCTGGAAATCGGCAACGCGATGCTGATGTCCGCACTCACGCGTCAGCCCGTGAATATCCCAGTCGACGGCCCGGCGTACGACCAGTTCATCCTCGACATGCACGCCAAACACGGCGGAAAAAAGCGGACGTCGTCCGTTACGCCGGCGCAAGTGGATATGGCGGGCTCGTTCTCTCGCTGAACGCAGTGGAGGAAGACCGGAAAATCAAAGAGACACCAATGATGAAACTCTCGTTCATGACGCTGGGCTGTCCCGAGTGGGACCTCGAAACGATCTGCACACGCGGGCGGGAATACGGCTTTACGGGCGTGGATTTTCGAGGCCTACAAGGCGAGATTGATGTCTCCAAAACGCCTGCCTTTACGACGAATGTCGCGGCCACCGTACGGCTGATCGCCGACAACGGGCTGGTGACCAGTGGCTTGAGCACCAGCATCTTATTGTGTGATGCGGCTCGTCGGGCGGAAAACCTCGATGAGGCCCGGCGGACGATCGATGTCGCTGCCGCTTTGGGCGCGAAGAATGTTCGTGTGTTCGGCGGAGGGGATGTGAAAACCATTGGTCAGACCGAAGCCGCCCGGATCGGTCAGGACTGCATCGCTCAGATTCTCGAACTTCCGGGCGCGCGATCGCTGAGTTGGAATTTCGAAACACACGACCATTGGGTGCGTTCATCTGATTGCCGCCTTTTACTCGATGCAGTGACCGACCTCGCCTTCGGGGCGACTTGGGATGTCGCGCACACCATGCGGGTCGGCCTGGAAACTGCTCCACAAACGCTTAGCGCGATTGGCGATCGTCTGCGGTATGTGCAGATCAAAGACGCTCGACGCGATCCAGGACACCCGAAGGTGATGCACGACGGCTGGCGATACGTCGTGACAGGGGAGGGCGAACTCGACATCAAATCGGCCGTGGTCGAACTGGATGAATTCGGCTACGACGGCTGGCTCGTGTTCGAACACGAAAAACGGTGGCAAGCGAATCTGGATGAACCGGAGATCGCATTCCCGGCGTTCGTCGCGTGGGCGCAAAACGTCCTTCAAAATCTTCCCGCGAGACCACAGAAGTAGTTTGAGATTACTCGCTTGTGAATGTTGCGGTTGATTCGAGTCGGGCGAAAAGAGTGGAAAAGCAGCCCGAATTGTCACCGGCAAAACATCACTGCAATGCGACACTTGAGCCGTCTGCAGTAAATCCGCAGTTTTAGGGTGCCACGGCTACGTACTCGTAGCTGTGCGCGAGTGGAGCAAACCGACACACAGCTTTGAATACAAAGCTGTGGCACCCTGAAACTCAGTTCAGTCCAATTCAATTCACTGCATTCGGCTGAGATGTTACACTGCAATCACGCCGTGTTCGAGCCACTGGATCAGCGCGAGGATAAACCCAAAAGATCATTCTTCTAAACGAACCGAATCGTCAGCGGGTAGCGGTAGAGCTTTCCGCCGCTGGCCTGCACCGCCGCCACGATCACCATCACGATATTGAACACGTAGACGAAGACCGCCAAAAGTCCGCCCAGCCCGAAGACGCAGAAGAGCGGGATGCACAGCAAATAGGCGATGAACATCGTCAAATTGAAATTGATCGCTTCCTTGCCCTGGTCGTCGACGAACCAGTGGTTGTGCCGAACAACGAGCCAGCCGATCAGCGGCCCGAGCACGGAGCCCGCGACGGGCAAAACGAGCATGCTGAGCGCCAGCAGATGGCACATCAGCGCGAGGTTGCGAGCGCTGGGATCGGGCGGGTCGTATCGATTTCCGATGGCGGCCGTCGCGTACGGGATAAATGGGGGCGGGTTGTCGCCCGGTCGCTCTGACATAACGCGTAACGTATCACAAGCTGGCTATCGGTGCCGCTCGCGATGCGGGCGGTCCGCTGATTGTCGAGTGTCCCATACGTCTTAATTCTTAAGTTTTATGGTTGTACAGGTCTCCGTCCTGTGTGTCGCGGCAGCGATCACGAGGACGTTGTTTTCGTGCGATGCGGCCCACTCGTACTCGTGACAACAGCCTCCTCGTTGCGCTCTTGCCGATCGCGCCCTGTAGACTTAATCAACAAGAACCGTGTTTTGGCTGCGTAAGTGGGTTGTTCAACTATTCTTAAAACAAACGTGTGACAAAGCACTAGCGAGCTCACTCGACGAACACAATGAACTGAGTCGGGCAGGTGACGCCGAAGTGTGCGACGCCGTTGCTGATTTTGAGTAGCACGACGCCGATTAGCGTGCCGATTTCGATTCGATTGCCGATCCGCAGTTCGCGATTTTCGTGCATCAATGCCCCGTCGTCGGGCCCGCCGACGAGTTCTCCGCGAAGGGTCAAGTGGACTGCGCCGGAGGTTTGATTGTCGTCAATATCGGTGGGCACGATAATAATCTTCGAGCCGATGCGAAGACGCTGGTCGATTCTGACGGAGGCTTTGTGAAGTTGTTGGGCTGTGTCCATAAAGTCGAAGTAGAGCGGGACTGACTACTGGAAAGTATATCGACTATACGCGAATCGGTGCTCTGGGTTTATCGGGATCCCACCGTGTATCCAGATTGTGTTTAACACCAGCAAGATCGAGCAGCTTTCCCGCCACAAAGTCGATCACTTCCAGAACGGTGGTCGGGTTGAGATAGAACCCCGGATTTGCGGGGCAGACAATCGCACCGGCATCGCTCAGAAGCTTGTACGCGGTGATGTCCATCGGACTGGGCGGCATCTCGCGGTGGACGAGAATCAGTCGCCGGCGTTCCTTGAGCGTGACGGCTGCGGCGCGCGAAATGAGATTGTCGCCAAGCCCGTGTGCGACTTCGCATAGCGTGTTGCTGCTGCAGGGCACGATCACCATGCCGTCGTGCATGAAACTTCCGCTGGCGACTTTCGCGCCGACGTCGTTGTAATTGTGAAGCGTGATATTGTGGCTCGTCGTTCCCGCAAGCAGGTCGAGGTCGGGCTTTGCCATGCCCAGCTCGTCGTGCAATAGTCGCCTGCCGAACGGGCTGATGATGAGGTGGAGTTCGACATCCGCGCGGACGCAGCCCTGTATGAATCGCTGGGCGTAAAGCGCGCCCGATGCGCCGGTGATGGCAGTGACGAGTTTCATACCTATGTAATGATAGCTGATTCAAGACGCGTGTGGTGTCAGGTGACATGCCCGACATAGCACGCACAGACGCCGAAAGTCATGGGATGGGCCTTGCGATCGGCAAAACCGGCATCTTCCATTGCACTCAGCATCTGAGGCTGGTCGTAAAACGATTCGACGCTCTTGGGTAGATACTTGTAAGCGCCGCTGGTATCGCGTGCGACGAAGGTCGCGGTCAGGGGCATGATGCGTTTCGTGTAGAGGTCATTCGCGAAACGAATCAGCGGATTGGAGGGCGTGCAGAATTCGAGAACCAACAGCCTTCCGCCCGGGCGCAGGACGCGGCGAAATTCGCGAAGCGCGGCCGGGGCGTCTTGAACATTTCGCAGGCCGAACGCGATCGAGATGACGTCGCACGATGAATCATCAAGAGGCAGTGCCAGTGCGTCGCTCTGAACGAACACGACGCGCGAGTCGAGTGACGATGCCTCGGCTTTATCTCGTGCGATGGGCAGCATCGCGTGCGTGTAGTCGACGCCCAGAACGGGGCCGGCCGATTCGAGTTTCTGAAGCGCACGCGCGAAGGCGATCGTGAGATCGCCCGTTCCGCACGCGACATCGACGACGACATCCGCGGCCTTGAGTTTGGCGAGCCGGACAGTTTGCTTTCGCCAGCTTTGATCGCGGCCGAAGCTGTGCAGTCGATTATTGAGGTCGTAGCTAGGCGCGATGGCGGTGAACATCTCGCGCACCCGGGCGTCTTTGTCGGGCGCAGCGTGCGGATCCGCGAGATTTTCGCCGTTCCAAACTGGGGATGCCTTGGCGGGCGGTATCGTGCGTTGCGTGGACGGCGGAGGCGACAAGGGCGGATGCATATCGCAATGATAGGCGGGCCTATCGCCCGCGCGGCGTCGCACCTTCAGCGGCGCCCATGAGTTCGTCCATGTTGCGGACGTCACGAACCGCCACTCGACGGGCGGCGTTGTCGAAGGTGAAGATGCCGATGAGGCGCGTTCGCTTGTCGTAGATATACAGCGCGTCGCCGCCCTTGGTGATGCGCGCGGTGACGAGCTGATAGTCGCGACCCAGGATGGTCTCGCTGGCCTTGGCGACGGGGGTGAAGTTGATGTGGGCCAGAGCAAGCAGGGCGGCCGAGACGCACAACGCGCCGGCGATGAAGGAATTTTTTTCGATTTTCATGATAGGAGTGCTTTCAAAAGGCGGATGAGGCATTACGTGTTGGCGGTTCAATCAGCGAGTTTTGGGCTTAGCGCCCGGTGCCGACTGAGCGGCGGCTTCCTCGAAAATGCGACCGAGATTCAGCGGCTCCATGGCGCCGAGCTTCTCGCTGTTGTCCGGGGCGATCGCTCCAAGTGTTCCATTGGCCTCGTCGATGACATAGACGATTCCGACGTTGGCACCCGATGCCTCACCAGGAATCAGCGTGTACTCGCCCGGACGACGGCCAGCCTGGGCCATCGCGTCGTGCGAAGAAATACGAAATGCCAAAGCGGCGACCATCACGATATTCGCGACCACTAGGGTCCACATAAGTCCGCGTTTCATTTTAGAAATCTCCGTCAGAGTTAGAGTTGAAAATTCGGGTTGGTGGCGACTCACATTCGCCTTAATTTTGATGGTAACGGTGGTGCCTACGAAGACCAACATGATCGGCGGTACGAGGAAGGCTAATCCAAGTGCGTTCTCTTGCTGCTGATGAACAGGACTCCACAGCACAAGACACCCAGACCAACGAAAAGAAAGTACGTCAGTGCGTTTGATCCGTCCTGCAGTGCCACGGTCTTATCGTATCCCAGCAGGCGTGCATCGGGCTGCACTTCGTCTTCGTCTCCGGGGCGTGCGTGAGCAGAGACAGGAAGTGAGAGAAGAATCAGTCCGGCAAGCATGATTGGGGCGAAAATGCGTCGGCCGGGGGTGTGTCGGAGTCGATGGGTCATGCTTCTATCATAACCAGTCATCGATCGGACGGGCAAGTTGTTTGAAATCTTCAGTTCGAAGGCAAACCGTGTTCCATTTCTCACTTCGCCTTCGCATGCGAATCTGATACTCGCGAACGTCGATCGCCATGGCCCAGTACCAGCGTTGATTGTGCTCGAACATGCCAGTCTCAGCCGCAAGCGGCGGGTCGATCCAGTAGAGGAAGACCAAAAGCCCCCTAAAACCCTCGCCAAAGACGCCTTCCCATTGAATCAGGTCGTCGATGTCATCGAGCGTCGCCCAGTTCTGCAAGCTTCGGCTGCGTGAATTTGTATGGCACTTTCGGCCCTTCACGTCGATCAGTCGGTTCGCCTGACCTTTCGAATAGACGACGAAATCGAAACTCTTGAGCCGGGCGTCAGCAAACAGTGCACGCTTGGCCTCGTCGACCGCGACGTACGGAATCGCCTTTTGCCTTAGCAGGCTTTCGAACGCGACTTCGTAATGTTCCTTGCGATCCATGGCGGTAATTCTTCAGCAATTCTAACTATTTCATGACGTTTAATCGCACGGTCTTCTTGCCGTCACGCTTCTTTATTTTCACTTCCTTGATGACTCGCCTCTTCTTCTTTGTTTTTCGCGGCTTGACGATCAGCGACTTGCCCAGAACGATCTCCGCGAATTCACGCAACTGCTCGCTGCTGGTGAAGAGATGTTCGTAGCCGTACTCAGCACCGTGGAAATCGCAATTATCGGTGGTGTAGCTTCTGCAGATTCGCGGGCGTGTTTCGTACACCCCGCATCGATTGTCCTGCTGCAAATTCTTGCACCGCGTCATGAAGCCGACGTACCACTGGTCCTTGTCGACGAACACCACAATGTTTTCGTGCATGAGATACCAGCGAATATTGTCGAAATCGAGCGCATTCGTCGGGTTCTCGATCGGCATCGCGACATATCGACAGCAAAGAGCGGCGCACTGATCACAGAGGACAGCCATAGTTGGTCAATGTAGCGTAATCGTCGGGGAATTCCCCATGTGACTGGTCAATTTTGATGACACCAGCGCAAATCATTTTGACAACGGATGATCAACGCTCGAGTTTCGTCGACAGATTTGCGCGGTGCGTTGTTTACTGATTCGATTGAACGAACAATTTGTCAACGTCAGGCAGGGCGTCGATCACGCCAAGATCCTTTAGCTGGTTGCTCAACTCTTGCCATCGCGATGTAGTCATGACGCCTAAACCGTTAGCCTTGGTTTC
>JBBQKP010000163.1:0-7785 GCA_038326995.1 Tepidisphaerales bacterium | reverse complement strand
GTCGCCGATTTTCGGGTCGATCGGCTCGACATGCTGCTTCAGGAACACGCCCAGAAACTGATCGTGAACGAGTTGCATGCCCTTCAGCAGATCGGCCGTCTGAACTTTCGCGGGGTCTTGCGCGAGTGCACGCTCGAAATTATCGATGATCGGCAAAAGCGATTTCACCAGATCCTGATTCGCGTACTGCAGCTTTTGATCCGCGTCGGCTTCGAGCCTTCGCCTGGAGTTGCTGAAGTCGGCCTGCGCCCGCGCGAGCTGTTCGAAAAGCCCCTGCTTCTCCGCACGCAAATTATCGATCTCCGCTAGAGCTTCAGCGCCGGCAGCGTCGTCCTGAACGACAAAAGGCGCTTCCGCGTCATCAGAAACGTCGTGGTCAAATGATGATTGATCGTTGTCTTGTTTGCTCATGATAAATTTGGGTGAATCTGAAACTCGCTTAGCCGCCGAACATGGATTTGATCTTATCGCCGATTCCCTTGCGGTCTTCGTTCACGCTGGAATCATCGATCGAAGCGAGTTCGCGAAGAAGTTCGCGCTGTTTCTCCGAAAGCTTCTTAGGCACTTCAATGACGATCTGAACGACGAGGTCGCCGTTGCGATAGCTTCGAAGGTCGGGCAGCCCTTTGCCCTTGAGCTTGAAGACCTCGCCGTGCTGAGTGCCGGCGGGAATGTCGATGGCTTCTCGGTTCTTTGACTCTTTATCTTTTTGCAGCGTCTGTACTTCGACGCTCGCGCCCAAGGCCGCCTGCGTAAACTGAATCGGCACGGTACAGATCAGATCGTTATTATGTCGGGTGAAGATCGGGTGCGGCCTGACGACGACATAGCAGTGAAGATCGCCGGGTACAGAACCGCTGTCGCCCGCCTCGCCTTCACCGGCGATACGCACTGCCTGTCCTTCGTGAACGCCCGCGGGAATCTTGATCGTCACGACGCGCGACGCGAGTGTCTTGCCCTGTCCGCCGCACGGGCCGCAGCGTTCTTTCACAAGATTGCCCCGGCCTTTACACGTCGGGCACGTGACGACCATGCGAAACATCCCGCCGAAACCCTGCTGCGCGACGCGGCCCTGGCCGGTACACGTTCCGCAGACCAGCGGCTTTGATCCGGGCTTGGCGCCCGAGCCCTTGCACACCGTGCACGTTTCCTGACGTTCAAATTCGAGCGTTTTTTCCGCACCCGCGGCCACTTCTTCCAGCGAGAGCTCGACCTTGGTTTCGAGGTCGTACCCACGACTTTGCCGCTGTCTGCCGCGACCACCGGCGCCTCCACCCCCGCCGAACATCTCCTCGAAGATCGAGAAAATATCGGTCGGGTCCATGTGCGAGTAATCCTGCGTCTGACCGGTGACGCCCGGATGCCCGAACTGGTCGTATCGCTGACGCTTGTGCTGGTCGCTCAATACCTCAAATGCCTCGGCGGCTTCTTTGAACTTTAATTCTGATTCGTGCTTCTCGGCATCGACGGCGCGATCAGGGTGATACTTCATCGCCAGCTTGCGATAGGCGCGCTTAATTTCCTCGTCGCTCGATGTTTTGGCGACGCCAAGGATTTCGTAGTAATCGCGTTTTGAAGCTGCCATGCTAATTGAGCGAAAGGTCCTGAAGTTTGCACCGCGAAAACACAGTCAGGGAGACCGCTCACATTTTCGGTGAAACAGGTCTCCCTGAAATATCTGAGGCCGACTGCCAGGCTTTAGACGACCGCACCGGCGACGGCGTTCTGTGCCTTGCCGTCCTGTTCCTTGTACTCGGTGATGAGCACGTCGGTGGTGAGTGCCAGACCCGAGACACTAGCGGCATTGAGCAACGCGGTCTTGGCGACCTTCGCGGGATCGATGACGCCCATGGAGTACAGGTCGCCGAACTCGGCGGTCGCGGCGTTGTAGCCGAAACCTTCCTTGCTGCTTTCCAGAATCTTGGCGACGACGACTTCGCCGTCTTCACCAGCATTGTCGGCGATCTGCCGGGCCGGGGCACGCAGGGCCTGAGCCACGATCTTATAGCCGAGCTGCTCGTCGCCCTTGACCTTTTTGGCAGCGAGATCGACCGCGGCGATTGCACGCAGGAACGCCACGCCGCCGCCGGGGACAATACCGTCTTCCGCCGCGGCCTTGGTCGCGTGATACGCATCGTCGATGAGATCTTTACGCTCTTTCATTTCGGTTTCGGTCGTCGCACCGGCGCGGACGATCGCGACGCCGCCCGTGAGCTTCGCCAGGCGCTCCTGAAGTTTTTCGCGGTCGTAGTCGCTGGTGGTCGATTCGATCTGCATGCGAATCTGATCACACCGGGCTTCGACGTCCTTCTTCTTGCCTGAACCTTCGACAACGAGGGTGTTTTCCTTGCCGATGATGATTCGACGGGCTGTGCCCAGGTGTTCGATCTCGATGTTCTCAAGCTTAACGCCCAGATCTTCGCTGACGAAAGTGGCGTTGGTCAGAACTGCGAGATCGCCCATGATCGCCTTGCGGCGGTCGCCGAAACCGGGGGCCTTGACCGCGACGACGTTCAACACGCCGCGAAGCTTATTCACCACGAGTGCCGCAAGGGCTTCGCTGTCCACGTCTTCAGCGACGATGAGCAGCGGCTTGGACGATGTGACGACCTTGTTCAGCAGTGGCAAAAGCTCGGCGAGATTGCTGATCTTTTTCTCATAAAGAAGGATGTATGCGTTCTCGAGCTCGGCTTCGAGCGTCTTGGCGTTGGTCATGAAGTAAGGCGAGAGATAGCCCTTGTCGAACTGCATGCCTTCGGTGTATTCGAGTTCACTGGTCGTGCCCTTGCCTTCATCGACGGTGATGACGCCTTCCTTGCCGACCTTCTCCATCGCCTGCGCCAGAAGCTCGCCGATGTGGGCGTCGCCGTTGGCGCTGATGGTCGCGATCTTGCGGTAGTCGTCACGGCCTTTGACTTTGCGGCTCAGTGCGGTGATTGCTTCGACCGCGACATTGGCGGCGGCGGTAATGCCGCGCTGGATGGCGACGGTATTCACGCCCACTGTGGTGTATTTGAGCCCCTCGAGGAAGATCGCCTCCGCCAGGACGGTTGCGGTCGTCGTGCCGTCACCCGCGACGTCGCCGGTCTTGCTGGCGACGGTGTTGATGAGCTTGGCGCCCATGTTTTCGAACGGCTGCGGAAGTTCGACTTCCTTGGCGACGGTGACGCCGTCCTTGGTGACGCGTGGCGAGCCGTAGGACTTGCTCAAAATAACATTTCGACCGCGCGGCCCCAGGGTCGCTTTGACTGCACGCGCGAGCTTCGACAAGCCCACTGCGATGTGCTGGCGGGCTTCATTGTTGAACGACATTTGCTTGGCTGACATGGGAGGCTCCGGGGTATTTGTTGCTGACTATGTTATTGAAAATTGAGAACTGAATGGTTGGCTGAACCGACGTGTTTCTAATCGCGTTCTTATTCGAGCACGCCAAGGATGTCCGACTCGCGAAGGAGTACGAACTTCTGGCCGTCGAGTTCGACCTCGGTGCCCGAGTATTTGCCGTAGTACACGACGTCGTTGACGCGCACGCCCACTTCGCCTCGCTTGCCCGAATCATCGATCTTGCCCGGCCCGACGGCGAGGACCTTGCCCTTGGTCGGCTTTTCCTTGGCCGAGTCGGGAAGAAGAATGCCAGAGGCGGTCTTCACTTCGGCTGCGGCTTGCTGAACAACGACACGGTCTGCGAGGGGTTTAAGCTTCATTTATATATTGGAGGGGGGTTGGGGGGAATGTTCTGTTTGAAAGTCAATTCGGAGATCAGGGGAAACAAGAAGTGGGAGAAATGTTATGTTTTAGTCGATTCTTTCGATTTTACCGCCGCCCATTTCGGCAAGGGAACAGATGTTACTTTTACCAACTTCCCTTTCTTGCGAGTTTCAAGCCATCGTTGCAGCGAGTTTGAGTTCTCACCTGATTGATGTCCTAACAGCAGCCCTCGGATACTCAAATCTTCGTCAAGATCCGGCCAATGGATACCGAAATGGCCAATTTCGAAATTCCGACGTTCTTTCATTGTTCCATTCTCGAGGCGTGGATACCAAGCGAGTGGGGTAGACACCGAACGACCGTCTTCGAGCTCGACAGTCAATGTGCTGGAGGTCACATTTACAGACTTTGCTCGAGTGTTGAGCCTCTCGTCATCGATCAAAATACTCATGCCACGCCTCCACTAATTTATCTCTGTTCTCGCGAACCAGCCGAAGAACGATGTTGATTTCATGATTCGAAAAACCACGCTGTCTTGCGAGCCTGATTGCCGGTTCGATCCATACTTTGGCCTCAAACGACTCGCGCTTTACGTGAACATGAACAGGCTCATCATGGTCGAGACTATAGAATAAGAACCTGTACGGGCCTATTCGAAGAATCACGGGCATTGTATCACCATCATGCCTTATATATCTCACTCTATCTAATTTACGTCTAATCGGTCTTTATCACCTTTTGACGACGAGAATCACATCATGTCGTCCATGCCTTCGTGGTCGTGGCCATGATCGTGCCCACCCTTGCCGGACTTCTTGGGCGCTTCGACGACGATGCAGTCGGTGGTGAGCAGAAGCACCGCGACCTCGGCCGCGTTCTGCAGGGCAGACCGCTCGACCTTCGTCGGCGTGAGTATGCCCGCTTTGATCATGTCAACGTACTCGCCCGTCAGCGCGTTGTAGCCGATGCCGTCCTTCGCCTCCATGACTTGCCTGACGACGACCGAGCCTGAAACGCCTGCATTCTCAGCGATCTGACGCAGAGGCGCGGTCAGCGCGTTGCGAACGATTTTCACACCCTGCGCCTCGTCGCCTTCGACGTCGAGATTGCTTCCTCCGTTGATGGAGTGGATTGCCTGGATCATGGCCGTTCCGCCGCCAGCGACGACGCCTTCTTCGATCGCGGCGCGGGTCGCCTGCAGCGCGTCTTCGATGCGCGCCTTCTTCTCTTTCATTTCAGTTTCGGTGGCCGCGCCGACGTTCACCTGTGCTACGCCGCCAGCAAGCTTCGCCAGACGCTCCTGCAATTTCTCGCGATCGTAGTCGCTCGTGGTCACTTCGATCTCGCGGCGAATCTGCGCGATACGCGCCTGAATCGCCTTCGACTCGCCGGCGCCTTCGATGATCGTCGTATTATCGTTGCTGATCTCAATCTTCTTCGCCTGGCCAAGGTCAGTCAGCTCGACCTTATCAAGCTCGATGCCCAGGTCCTTCATGATCGGGCGTGCGCCTGTAAGAACCGCGATGTCTTCCAGCATCGCACGGCGGCGATCGCCGTAGCCTGGCGCCTTTACCGCGGCCACATTCAAAATGCCACGCAGCTTGTTGACGACCAAGGTCGCCAGTGCCTCTGATTCCACATCTTCGGCGATGATCAGCAGCGGCTTCTTCGACTTCTGAATCTTTTCCAGAAGCGGAACCAGCTTGTTCGCGCTGCTGATCTTGTCTTCGAAGATCAGGACGAATGCTTTTTCGAGTACGACCGACATGTTGTCGGGATTGGTAACAAAGTTGGGCGAAAGATAGCCGCGATCAAACTGCATGCCCTCAACAACATCGACGTGCGTATCGAGTGATTTGCCTTCTTCGACCGTGATCACGCCGTCTTTGCCCACCTTCAGAAACGCGTCGGCCATGATCTGGCCGATCTCATGATCGTTGTTCGCACTGATCGCAGCGACATTCGCGATGTCGTCCTTCTTAGTCACGTTGATCGGCTTGCTCTGCTTCTTGAGGTCTGCGACGACCGCAGTAACTGCCTTGCGAATGCCACGGGCCAGCGCCATCGCATCAGAACCCGCGGTGACCGCTCGATACCCTTCCTTGAAAATCGCCTCGGCCAGAACGGTCGCGGTCGTCGTGCCGTCGCCGGCGACATCGCTGGTCTTGCTGGCGGCTTCCTTCACGAGCTTCGCACCAATGTTCTGAAAACGATCCTTCAACTCAATCTCCTCGGCAACAGTCACGCCGTCCTTCGTCACAGTCGGGCTGCCCCAACCCTTGTCGATGACCGCATTCTTCCCCTTGGGCCCGAGCGTGACCTTGACCGCCGCGGCGAGCTTGGAAACGCCTTCGAGCAGGCTCTTGCGTGCTTCGGCGTCGAATGAAAGGACTTTTGCTGCCATGTGGGGGTTCTCCGAATGAAATGTTTTGTGAAATGCTGAGACCGGGCGGGGACTTCGCCCGATCATTACAAGCAACCAGCGTGCCGAGTCCAATCCCTATTCATAAACTGATGTCAAAAATGACTCTACAATCGCAATGCCCCGCCATGATGAGCCCGGGTTG
The DNA here is from genome assembly GCA_038326995.1 of Tepidisphaerales bacterium. GTDB lineage: Bacteria > Planctomycetota > Phycisphaerae > Tepidisphaerales > Tepidisphaeraceae > JBBQKP01. The sequence goes on along the minus strand of JBBQKP010000163.1, from coordinate 1,510 downwards.
CCACTGTGACAGCCAGTGTGACAGCAGGATTCCACCGCATTGACCCGCGTTCCGTTTGCCCGCCGTGCCAGGTTGGCAGGCCGAGGCTATTCTGATTTCACACGAGTTACCATCTATATGAAGTCCGTCACAGCAATGGGAATTTAATCCCATTTCGAGCGTGTTTAGCTGACGATCGTTGAGCCGCGCGGAAGACTTCTGTGGCAGATGCATCGTCCGCGAACTCACAAAGCTCAAGCTCCAAAGAATCGCAAAATAGTTCGATGTTCACCTAAATGTCCTGATTGACACGGCTTCTTCGTAAGAATCTAATCGCTTCATGATTCAAAACGGGTTCAACACGCCTGCGTCGTTCAATCCAGTCGTGCGAACTTGCGTGGGGCCCGTCTTCTTGATGTTTCTGCTATCGGTGATTGGTTGCACGAAAAGCCCGCCTCCGCCCGCCCCACCCGCGCCGCCGAAGGTCACAGTCGCACATCCAGTCATGAAAGAGATTGAAGAAACGCTTCTCTTCACCGGCCAAACCCGGGCGATCGAGACGGTCGATCTTCGAGCCCGCGTGCGTGGGTTCATCGCGTCAAAAAACGTCGAAGGCGGCCGCCGCGTGAAACAAGGCGACGTCCTCTTCACCATCGACGCGCAGCCGTTTGAAGCGCAGGAAAAACAGGCGGTCGCACAGGTCGCCAGTGCAGATGCACAGCTTCGCCTGGCGGATGTCACGCTGCAGCAGCGGACGCAGACGTTCGAGCGGAATGCCGGCACGAAGCTGGAAGTCGATCAAGCGCAGGCAGAGCGTGACAATCAGCAGGCGCAGCTCGATCTCGCCGGGGCACGTCTTCGTGAGGCTCAGCTCAATCTTGAGTACACCAAAGTCATCGCCCCCATCGACGGCCGCCTGAGTATCGACCTGCCCGAGGTCGGTGAACTGATCGACGTCGGCCAGCTCCTGGCGACGCTTGTCGACGATCGCAAAATTTACGCCCGCTACAACATCTCCGAAAACACAATGCTCAAGCTTCGCGGCGCAGCACTCAACCGACGCCCCGGCGAAGACGGCAGGCCGGGGCTCGTCGTGCTCATGGGCGTAGGCGACGGCACGGACTACCCGTTCACAGGCGAATACTTTCGCGCCGAGAACGTCGTCGACCCGCAGACCGCGACCGTCGCCATCGAGGCCATCTTCGACAACGCCGACAGCGCACTGGTTCCCGGACTTAGCGCACGAATCAAAGCCATCGTCGGGCTGCGTCAGGCGATGCTCCTACCAGACGTCGCCGTCATGTTAGATCAGGCCGGGCGATATGTTTTTATTGTCAACGACAAGAACATCGTCGAGCGTCGCAATGTCGAAGTCGGGCCCGTCTTCGAAGGTCAGCGTCGAATCGATTCGGGCCTGACCGAATCCGACCGCGTCATTGTCAACGGATTGCAACGCGCCCGCCCTGCCTCGCCGGTCGATCCGGAAATGTCCAAAGACGTGGCTCCCTCCACCCGTCCTGCCACCCGTCCC
>JBBQKP010000162.1:0-7795 GCA_038326995.1 Tepidisphaerales bacterium | reverse complement strand
AATTGGTCCCCTGCGTGTTTCCCTTGAGCATCGTGGCGGGAGTTTAGCGGATGTTCGGGCGGACCGGGAGAAGGGCCGTTTCGGCAGACAGCGCGGCCAAACGGACGCGAGCGGCGGAGTCTTTCGAGCACGCCAACAGGTTGATGGGCCTATCTGACGACTTGAATCACTACTCCATCGTTACAGATTAGTGCTCCGCGGTGACGAATTAGTGGACGGCGGTCACGAATTAGTGGACGGCGATCATGAAATAGTGGAAGGCGGTCACAGATTAGTAGACGGCGATCATGAAATAGTGGACGGCGACGACGAATTAGTGGACGGCGATCACGAAATAGTGGACGGCGACGACGAAATAGTGGACGGCGGTCATGAAATAGTGGACGGCGATGACGAAATAGTGGACGGCGGTCATGAAATAGTGGACGGCGGTCACAGATTAGTGGACGGCGGTCACGAAATAGTGGACGGCGGTCACGAATTAGTGGACGGCGGTCGTCCGATACCTCTGCATAAAACCGGCGGCCCCGATCGCGATACATCAAGAGCGGTTTTCTGGGACGTGCGGGCAATCGCTCAAACCACACTTCCGTAACGATGGTGCGGCGGTTCGCACTACACGTGTGATTCACACCGGCAAGGATGCGAGAGGCATGGCACGGGCACGGCAACCATAGACGAGGTCGAGAAAGACACGCAAGAGATGTCGTAATTTCAGTTTCATTCAACTCGTGCGAGTCGGTTTGGTGCGGGTGGATTGGTCGGCGCGAAATGAGGTGATGACTGAATGGGTTTGATCCAGCTGGCTGTGCGTAACGTTGACCGCCGAGATTTCTTTGTCGACGGCTTGCTGTTGAAAGCGTTTGAGGGAGATCATAAAAGTCAGGTTTTAGTAAGCCCGCACGACCAGAAGACCCGTAAACGGTGCGAAGTGTTTGACGTTCTGAGTGGCGACCGTGCAGGACAGGCGCATCGCGGTGGCTGCGATCTGACAATCCGGCCAGTCCACGCCGTGCGACAGATGGAATCGGCGGAATAAATCCAGCGCCGAAAGGGCGTCGGCGTCGGTCGGACTCAAAAGTGAAAACGCGGAGGCGAATGAATCGATTTCCGACTGCTCGCGGGCGTTTCTCGCCCCCGCCAGCAACTCGGCCACGACGATGACGTGCGTCGTCAGCCCCGACGTGGCACGCTGCGCGTCGACGAACGCCACCGCCTGCATCTGTCCACGCAGAACGTCCACCAGCACCGACGTGTCGATGATCAAATCAGTCATCGGCCAATCCCATCAGTTTGCGCCCCAGTTGTCGCTTGGCGTCGGCGGCGTCCTGCGATAAGTCGGTCCGGTCTTTCCAGATTCCCACCGCAGGATGATCGGCGAGGGTTGGAGGCTGAACGGCCTGATCCTCCAATATGCTGACCTGCACCAGTGTGCCGTCGCGTGGCGGGTCGCCTTCGAGTATCACCACGCCCGCACTGACTTTGCCTTTATAGATCATGATCGTTACCTCGGATTCGAAAAAACATCTCTCCAGTACGTCTGGTCTTTCCGGGCGTATCGTATCCTCATTTCAACCCTTCTCGCCAGCGCGGCGATGAGTAAGTTCGCACGGTCAATCATATCCGCATCGGTTTGATCCAGCGGGCTGTCTGTAAAGTTGACCGCCGAGATATCGCGATTGACGGTCTATCGATGGAAGCGTTTGAAGGAGAGATTGGGGGTGTGCTTGTAGTTGAACGGCCCGCATCCTAGCCCTCCTGCGGAATACCGAAACACGGAACCGTTTCACGCACGCGAGATCCGCTCGACCCGCTTTCGCGCGGTTTCCCTCGCCCAGCGGTCGGCTGACAGCAGTTCATCCACCGTCGGGTGATCGATGCGGACGTGCTTCATCAGCGTGTCACGCACGATGCCCGCGACATCGCCCACGACCACCCTGCCGTCGCACAACGCATCGACGGCGACCTCGTTGGCGGCGTTGAAGACGGAGCCGCTGGTGCCCTTGGTGGTCGCGACTTCGTAGCCGATGGCGACGGACTCGAATTTCGCGAGATCGACGGGCTCGAACCGCCAGGTTTGTTTCTCGCGAAAGTCCATTCGCCTGCCGATGCCGACGGGTCTGTCGGGCCAGCACAGCGCGTACTGGATCGGCGTTCGCATGTCGGGTGGGGATAGTTGCGCGAGGGTCGAGCCGTCCTGGAATTCGACCATGCTGTGCACGATCGACTCGGGGTGAATCACGATCTCGATCTCGTTTGGGTTCATGTCAAACAGCCAGCACGCTTCGATGAGTTCGAGTGATTTGTTGAACATCGTCGCGCTGTCGATCGTGACCTTTCGGCCCATGGTCCAGGTCGGGTGTTTCATCGCGGCCTCGGCCGTCGATTGCCGCATCACTTCCACCGGCACATCCCTGAACGGCCCGCCGCTTGCGGTGAGGAACACGCGCGAGATTTCATCACGCCGCCCTGCCTGCATCGCCTGAAAGATCGCGGAATGCTCGCTGTCGACCGGGCGAATCGTGATGCCACGTTCTTTGGCGAGGGGCATGAGCACACTGCCCGCGACGACCAGCGATTCCTTGTTCGCCAGGGCGAGTTGCTTGCCCGCGTCGATGGTGGCGATGGCCGCCCGAACGCCCGCAGCGCCGACGACGGCGAGCAGGACGAGCTCGACTTCCTCCATGCGGGCGATTTCTTCCAGCGCATCATGCCCGACCAGAAGCTTTGTGTTGACCGAAGCGATGGCGGCGCGCTGGTCGCGTGTGGGCTCGGTGTTGGTGATCGCGGCGACCTTGGGCCGAAAGCGAAGGACCTGATCCACGAGCTGCTGCACCCGGTTGTGTGTCGAGAGTGCGAAGACTTCGAACCGCGGCGAGAGGTGCTGAACGACATCGAGTGCGTTGGTTCCGATGGAGCCGGTCGAGCCGAGAATCGCGAGGCGTGTGGGCATGGTGTACTTCATCGGACGATACCCCGCTTTGAGTGCTGGCGAAACCCGGCGGGGTTTTGCGAAGATCACGAACCTCACCAAATCAGACGTGAAGCGAACGACGTAAGCCCGAGCCTAGAGTCGCGAGCGCATGCTGTTGTTCGAGCCGTCCGCGTGCCGATAGACACATGTGGTTTCAACTTCTCCTTTGATCGCTTCCCCCGTCAATGAGGCGTCCGACAAAATGTGTATTGTCACGGACGCGTCCGCCCTGCCCGATCTTGATACGCTTCAGAAGCAGCTCGATCACGTGCGTGATCAACTGACCGAATCGCAAAGATTGGCGACCTTGGGCACGATCGCCGCGGTGATTGCGCACGAGTTCAACAATCTGCTCACGCCGATCATCAGCTATTGCCAGTACGCGCTGTCGGGGATCGAGAAGGGATCGCCCGACATGGAGATGATCGAGAAGGCGCTGCGTCGGTCGATGCAGCACGCCGACAAGGCCGGCAAGACGTGCACGTCGATGCTCGCACTGGCGCGGGGCGAGGGCGACGACGGCGCGATCGCGGTGCAGACGCTGGTCGATCAGGCCGTCTCGATTCTCGCACGCGACCCCAAGAAAGACGGCATCGCGCTTCGCATCCATGTTCGACCCGATCTGAAAATCACCGGCGATCAGGTTCAGCTCGAGCAAGTGCTGCTCAACATCCTCATCAACGCCAGACAGGCCATCCTGATGAGCGACAACCCACGCGGCGGATCGATCACGATTCGAGGCGAGATGGAAACGGGTCAGTTCGCGAAAATCGTCATCACCGACACCGGCCCGGGCATCTCGCCCGACAACCTCACGCGGATCTTCGAGCCGTTCTTTACCACCAAAAAATCCGCCCGCGCGGGCGAAGTCCGAGGCAGCGGTCTGGGCCTGGCGATCTGCAAACAAGTCGTCGAACGGCACAAGGGGACGATCGCCGTCGAATCAACCCTGGGCAAGGGCACGACGTTCACACTGGTGTTGCCGATGGGGTGACGGACATTCGGTCTGACGATTCACTTCGCGTCCAGTCTTGCCGCCACAATCGTATCCCGGCGAATCGTGCCGTTGCTATAGCCCGTATCGGACAAATATTCGGTCTGATTGCCGATGCCGTTGGTCGTCGGCTGACTGCTGCGGTAATAGAGTCCGATGACTTTGCCGTCACGCCGAATGGTGTCGATAAGTACGACCGAATGCCCGATGCCCCTGGGCCCGGTGCGGGAGTAGATGACGAAGTCGCCGGGGCGGGCGTTGTCCAGGCTTATCTCGCGGCCGATGCCCAGGTTCTCCATCGCCATGGCGACTTGCCGCTTGGTGCTGCCGGGCTCTGCGCCGTACCACTGTTTCTGGAACCGCTTCATTTCGATGTAAGATTTTCCCTCGAGCAGCCCGCGTTCCTGCGCGAGCTGCATGACGATTTCGAACGTGAATCCGCAGCAATAAGTCGAGCCGTCTTTGCTGGCCCGGAGCAGGATTTCGTCGTCGAAGCGGATGGCCTTGCTGACGCCGGAGTCGCTAAGGGCCGAGTACCCCCCGCCAGTGCGGGAGTTGGCGAGTTCGATCACGGCGTGATTCTCCACCGGCGGGATGTCGGACGGGGTAGTTGTGGGGGGGAGGAGGAGGAGCAACACACCGCAAAGAACACAAGTCAAGCCCATCCCCAACACGAATCTTTCAGTCACATGATTCACTTAACAACTCCTAAAATCCGAAAGGTTGACACCGCATTATTACTAAACTGAACCGTAACGACAGTAGAAAATAACCCCGATTTCGGGGCCTTCATGTGAACGTCAAGTACCTCAAAGCCTCGAGAAGATATTTTCCTATGACGCATTTCAGCACCAGTGCAACCGCAACTAGTCGTAATTCCAACAACCGTCAACGGCTGATCGAAGGGATTCACAATAGTCAAAGAAATGGTTGACGACGACTCAGCAGTCATAGCGCCAACGTCTCGCATAGTGACCGATCCGACAAAATTGTCCCCATCTGGAACGCGGTAAGGCCAAGCCAATACCGCAATCCCAGAGAGGACAAAGGCAATCGCTACTGCGCAAATGTGCTTAGTTAGAGTCATTTGAAGTCCAACTTAATTCTGCGCACATATGCCTGACGGGAGCTCAAGGATTGTAGGGATAGGAGTTGAAACGTTAAACGACCTATCCACCTTAAATTGTTCCCTGTCCGTGGGACACCTAGTTGTAGTTACCATACAAGTATTCACATATTTACAAACTTGTGTCACTCCGGTGTCACTGCAAATCAGCCCTGTGCGTTGGCCGGCAGGTGCTCCCTCGCACTTCAGTATATCTTGAACGATTACCATTGCCCCGATACCATTAGGCCCTGTAGAAGGAGCACAGTCTTGGTTAATAGTTTCGTCGCATTTCGCTGTCACCATATACACACAACTGCCGCCCGCTGCGAACATCACCGACGAGGTCAACACAGCAACCACAGAGATACTTGCAAGAGACAATGACATGAGTAAAAATTTCATGATTTGACTCCTAGTACTATAATCTTTTTTACTATAAAAGAAAGACGTTGTAATTTATACGCGTTGACGAGCTTTATTTCTAAGGCGAATCCAAACCACGATCGCAAGTGAGGTACCGGCGATCAATGAGGTCCACCCTACCACCTCCCTTCGACTCACTACTGCGTCACGAGCGGTCGATCTCGACTTGGCTTGCAGATTTTCGTACGTTGGCCCCGATTCCGGCAAAAGCTTAAGGCTACCGTCTGGCTGTTTCTCAAACTGTACGGTTCCCCCATCGGCGGTCGTCGCGAATAAACCTGCTGTTCTACGCGGATCGTCAAGTAACTTAGAAAGATTAATAGAACTGCAGTCGTTGGGACTTAGAAATCTTGCATCCGACACAATCCACCCGTAAGTACTAGAATACGTTGTGGCACCTTCGGGTCCGCCCGAAAAGTAGTCGACATGTACTTGGGCTCCCTCCAATAACTCCGACATCGAATGAGCCTGGGGATTAACTTGAGTCGTCACGAGCCTTGCAAATATCGCACCAGACGGCCAGCGCGACTCACGTCTGGTCACAATTGGGAGGGAGCCGGTCTGAAAATCAATCGACTGACGGACGATCGTACCAGCGATTGTTGTTTCAATGAATTCAATCCGAACACCATTATTGCTTAGAATGCCTCGCACCACTGACGTCATCCCTTGATCGAGCCAACTAAGCATTTGCGTATCCAGCCAGTCATTCTCCGACCTAAAACTCCCAAAAAGTACGTTGTGAGGCAATGGAATTTCATACATCGAACTAATCATTTCAGCTCGTGCGATCCCGAGACGCGCTTTGTTTCCTGCGGGATAATACTCTGTGATAGACGACTGTTCTTGACTAAAGGCTATCCCAATCTCCGTTTCGATATAACGAAAAGGTCGCGTCTGACCAACATTATTCGTGCTCGCGGAAATTGATACGATGTCGCGAGTTTTACCGCACATGGATATCGTCGTTGTACGAGACGTCGTACTAGAATTTTCGCTAAAAACAGAAAAGTTGCCCGTTATCGTCATCGGTTGCATGCCTTCTCGAACAGCCTTGATTTTCCGTATGATATCGCGAACAACTTCATCTGACTTTTCGGACGACTCCGATTCACCGAGCTGACTGTTGCTGATATCCTTCTGAGTTGAGTTCTTCTCGGCAGGAGCAGTTGTCTGAACTCCCCATGCATAATTTCTGTCAAGACCGACCATTGACAGAAACACCAATCCAGTAACAGCGTAAGTATGTAGTGTCATTACTTGTCCTTCCCGCGGTTTTCAGTGAGTTGCCCGCCGATTGTACTTTCACCTTGATGCCGGTTAGAAGCGAGATCGAATCCGTACGGTAGGTCGTTTAATTTTACGCTGTCCACTTCCGTTATCGTGCCTGACTTCACCTTCAACAACACAGGCCCATCTAGAATGACGTGGCAACCCAATGTCGAATCACTACTAATCGTTACGACGTTCCCGACAAACCGCACTTCTGAAATCGGCACTATCTTCGACCCTTGAGTCGGCACAAGTTCAGTGGAGAACGCACACTTCGCACAATTAGGATCATACACCAAAATTCGCTCGATATCAGCGGATGCCTCTACTTTAGTTAATATCAAATGCTCAGGAGGAACAACACATTTCTCTGCAAAATGAAGATCCGTCCAACTCAATAATGCACCAAGACATGAAATACCCACTGCTGCACCGAGCAACATCCCGCCGCGTCGAATAAGTCCGATTCCATACGACGTTCCCAACAAAATCACTACCAGCGAAAAATCAAGTGATGCCGTCCAGATAGGCGGAATCGACACCACGCCGAAACAGCCGCAGTCTGCCAGCCCAAGCCACCAACGCAATCCAACAAACCCAAATAATCCGGCAAATAATAATCCCAATGGCACCGCGATCCTTGAGTCACGAAAAAGTGACAGGATCACCACACCCATCGAAAGCTCGATCAAACCAATCGGTAAAGCAAACTCGCCGAGCATTCCGATTGCGGAGCCAGACGGGCGAAAAGTCGACGCGATCTTCAAAACCCCAGCAATACAAAACAGCATGCCAGAAACGCCAATGGCTATTGGGAGCAACAGAGATAAAGTCCTGGACGGACTACTTTCTCCTAACGTCGAAGATACGATCAACGCTTGACTCATCTCACATCCCCCATCAGGCGGGATTCGATCTCGCGATCATTCGGAGACCAGAGCGCCTCATAGCTGCTTCGGGATTGCTTGGCGTTCAACAAGTCCGCCTGCTCGTACAACGACACATGCCCGTCAACGAACAGGAA
>JBBQKP010000161.1:0-7978 GCA_038326995.1 Tepidisphaerales bacterium | reverse complement strand
CATCCAATCGGTCGCGCGCACGAGCAGCGGAATCGCCTGCCACATGCCTGTTACAGACACGCGATACATCGCGGCGGTGTTCGACAGATTCGAGCCAGCGGCGTCGGCCCGAAAGAGCGTGCTATAGATAAGGAATGGGTTGGTGAGAACGAAAACAAACAGCGCGACGGCAACCCCGACGCAGCATTGAAAAATCATTCGACCGGCAACACGCCGGCCGAGCCTCGTATTCGGTTTTTCCGCTTTAGTGCCCAGAATTACCATCGCCGGGATCAGCACGAGCGAGAGCGCGCCTGTCAGCACGATCGACATCGCCGCCCCGCAAGAAAGCGACGCGAGCACGAACCACTTTCGCTTGCCGATGTGAAACCCCGTTTCAATAAACTTCGTCGCAAAACACACCGCCAGAATCGAAAGCGCCGCGCCGCCCAAATGGGGCTTCGCCTCCGTCGCCATCGCACTCACGACCGGCAGTGACAATACGACCATCGTCGCGCTGGTCGCCAGCCACGTCACACGCGTGCTCCTGAACACGATCCACCACACGCACCCAAGCAAGAGCACGCCGTAGATCACGCTGACACTTCGCAACAGGACGTAGAACTTTGCGAACTCTTCAGGATGGTCGAGAAAAAATTCGATCGAAGGCGTTCCCGTCGGCGGCGAGCGAACGTAGCCCGTGAGCGTGGCGCATTTGACGATCATGCCGGCCGGGTAAATCCACAGGCCGCCGTACTGATAGAGGCGCGGGTCGAGGCGCTGAATTCCTGAACGTGCGTTCATCTCGGCCAGGGCCTTGATCGTGATGAACTCGTCAGGCTGTTTCGACATCAATCGATATCGACGGACGATCTTCGCGCGATCCGGGTCGGTGCTGTTCAGCAGTATCGGCCCAGTCGTCGCTCGCAACACGACCTCGGCCACATCCGCGCCGCGATCCATTTCTGAATCTTCACCAATCTTGTTGGTGAGTTGCTGAATCTCCTGACCCGTCCACGGCGTGCGCGAGCCGAACAAGGCCGCGTCGGTCGAACGCGTGGGCAAGCCCCAGGCGAGAGGAAGAATCCAGAAGATGGCCACGCCCACGACGAGCAAGGCCAACTGAACGGCCGACTGAACGGCCGACTGAAAGAAAAAAGATCGGACGATTGAAAACTTCAAGACCCCAGTTTGACGCACCTGCCGCGCGGGTTCAACATGCCGCTAGCATGGCGGACGAAGGCGACCATAAAATCGACGAAGGCACGCTGTCGCTGGTCAAGCTTTCGGGCCTGGGTTTTGAACTGATCATTACCATAGGCGTCGTAGGCGCGATGGGTTTCGGAGTCGATTACATGCTCGGCTCCAAGCCTTGGGGCCTGGTCGGAGGCATTGTGCTTGGTTGCATCGTCGGTTTCTACAACATGATTCGCACGGCACTCTCAGTATCAAAGGGACTCAGCAAATGAGCGGATGGAAGCAACAGTTCGTGCAGAACATCGCCGCGCTGCTGATCGCAATCGGCGCGGTGTCGTTGGTGCTGATTTTGGTGGCAAGGCCCGACTGGTGGACGGGGCTTCTGGCGTCGAGCGTCGCGGTCGCAATCGCCATAACTGCGACGGTTCCAGTCTCCATCTGGGGCTCAAGACAGCCGCCGGAGGTTGCTGCTCTTGTCGGAGTCGTGTCAGGGATGCTGCGACTTGTTGTCGCGGCCTCGTGCGTGATATTGGCTGTTTCAGTCGGAAAATACCCTGCTCTGCCGAGCCTGACACTGCTGATACCTCTCTATTTTGCCGTTTTGCTCGTCGAGACCCGCCGCCAAAAACATGAGCTGAGCGCGTCGGACTGGAACAAGTCGAACTCAACGCTATGATTCCGATCCCGCCATCTAGCGGGCCCTTCTGATGAACCACGACGTAATCCTACATTCGTTCTCCCTTCTGGCGGCCAACCCGCTCGAGAAAGTCGTGGATCACGTTCAGCTGGGCGGGGGTTTTACCTCCGTCACCAACCATATGATCCTTCTGGCTATCACCGGCCTTATCATGGTGATTCTCATGCCATTGGTCGGAGCAGCCTACGGCTCGCGACTCGAGCCCAAAGGGTTTCAGAATCTGATCGAATCCGTTTTGCTCTACCTGCGAGACACCGTCGTTCGGCCCATCCTTGGTAAGGATGCAGAGCAGTTCCTTCCCTACCTCTGGACCACCTTCTTCTTTATTCTCATCAATAATCTGCTCGGCCTGCTTCCGCTTTACGACCTGACCTACGCACTGACTAAAACCGCTGGCCTGCCCCACCCGATCTACGGCACCGCCACGGGCAATCTCGCCGTTACATTCGTTCTGGCGGTCGTCACCTTCTTCGTCATTCAAATCTACGGCCTGAAACAGCTGGGCGTCGGCGGATACCTTTCGCACCTTACGGGCGGAACGCCGAAATTCATCTGGCCGATCATGGTGCCCGTCGAAATCATCGGGCTGTTCGTAAAACCCTTCGCGCTCATGATGCGTCTGTTCGCCAACATGCTGGCCGGCGGCATCGTTCTCAAGGTACTCGTCAGCTTCGTCGCCATCGCCCTGCCTCTGGGCTTGTACGGACAGATCGCCGTCGCGGTGCCTGTCGTCATCGGCTCGGTCGCGATGATGCTCTTAAAAGTGTTCGTCGCCTTCCTTCAGGCGTATCTCTTCGTCTTCCTTACCACAATCTTCCTCAGCCAGATGCAGCACCATGGAGACCATCATGATGAGAGTCATGGCGATGGTCATGGCGATGGTCATGACAAAGGTCCTAACGAAGGTCATGGACCTGGAATTCCGGCTCACTAGCATAACCGTCTCTCGCGTTACCAAAATATCAACGCCCCAATCTCATGGGGCAGGGTTCAGCGGCCCAACCCGAACAGGGCCGACAATGATGATAGTAGGAACCGACATGAAGCGCATTTTCGCACTGACCCTGCTCGCCGTCCTGACCCTCCCCGCAATCGCAGCCCACGCTGCCGACGCCACAACTCTTACCACCGGCTCCAATCTGCTCGCGCAGGTTCAGGTTGATAATGGCAAGGGCCTGGCCGTGTTCGGTGGAGCCATCGGCGCTGGCCTGGTTCTCCTGGGTGCCGGTCTGGGCATCGGCCGCATCGGCGCATCCGCCGTCGAGTCGATCGCACGCCAGCCCGAAGCCTCGGGCAAGATCCAAGGCGCAATGATCGTCGCCGCCGCCCTGATCGAAGGCGCCGCACTCTTCGCCGTCGTCGTCTGCTTGCTCCCCCTGTTCCTGTTCTAAACCGTCACCGTTCCACACGAATCCTGATCTTTACCGTTCAGGAACGTCGCGCCTGTCGAAATCCATCCCGCCCGGGTTGCTCTAACAATCCGGGCGGGAAAAATCGACCAAAACTTTGGCCATAGGCTCGGCCATCAGGTCTGTTCTCCATCGGAGTTAGCCCATGCTGGTTAAAACCCGGAATCTCATCCTTGCCGTAGCAGTGATTCACCTCACCGCAGCAGCCTTCACCCTCGCCGCCGGAGCTGCCGTAGGTCAGGAAGGTGGAACGGTTTCGCCACTCCCCACCAACAAGTACGACCTCACCACGGGCATCGTCACTTTGATCATCTTCGGCCTGACCCTGGTGATCCTCGCCAAAACTGCCTGGGGACCGGTCGTCAAAGGGCTCGCCGCACGTGAAGGAAAAATTCGCTCCGACATCAAAAGTGCCGAACAGGCAAATGTAGATGCGATGGCGACTCTGGCGAAGTACCAGTCCGACCTACGCGACTCTGAGTTGCGAGTAAAAGACATGCTCGCCAAGGCACAGATCGATGCCGAGGCACTTACGACACGAACCAAGCTTCTGGCCCAGCAGGAAGTCGAAGAAGTGAAAACGCGAGCTACGAAGGAAATCGATTCCAGCAAGTCGGCCGCACTGGCTGAAATTCGCGAGCAGGCCGCCACGCTCTCGACCCAGATCGCAAGCAAAATCCTGCGCCGTGAGATCAACGAAAACGACCAGCGCGATCTCGTCCGATCGAGCCTCGATCAGTTGTCAACGAGGAACTAAACTCAAGACCGTGTGAGTTCGAAAGTCGCTCTCTGCTTGCATAACTGTTCACGCTTCACCATCACCAACGCCCATATGGCCCAAGCGAAACTTCCATCCCCCGCAGCACAGGCCTACGCCAGCGCACTCCTTGCCCTGGCAGACGAGCGCAACGTCACGCCTCAGGTCGCCCAGGAAATGCAGGCGGTCGGCGAGGTGATGTCCCAGACCCCGCATCTCGCTCAATTCTTCTCCGACCCGAAGGTGTCGCAAGAGGCCAAGGATCAACTACTCGGCCGCGCTTTCGGCTCACGCTTCCAGCCCCTCACGTTCAACACCATCAGGCTGCTCTCCTCGAAAGATCAGCTCGCGCTTCTACCCGAAGTCGCCCAGGCATTCGAAGACCTGCTCGACGAACGGCTCGGCAAAGTCGAGGTCGACATCACCGTCGCCAAACGACTCCTGCCGCCCGATCTCGAGCAAGTCCGTGTCTCGCTTCAGCGATCACTCGGCAAAGACCCCGTCATCCATCAATACGTCGACGAAAGCATCATCGGCGGAATCATCGTCAAGATAGGCGACCGCCTCATCGACGGCAGCGTCCGTGCACAGCTCGATGCGCTGCGGAACAAACTGCTCAAAGCGTAATCCAACAGCCTTAAATTTCAGTCGATCTCCTCATCGATCCCCGAACCCTCCCCACCTCCCCAATCATGGCCATCAACGTCGCAGAAATCACCAGCGTCCTTAAACGCGAAATCCAGGCCTTCGAACAACAACTCCAGGTTTCCGACGTCGGCACCGTCGTCGAAATCGGCGACGGTATCGCCAAAGTTTACGGCCTGAAAAACGCCATGTCGGGCGAACTCCTTGAGTTCACCGGCGGGGCTATGGGTCAGGTCTTCAACCTCGAAGACGACATCATCGGCGCCGTCATCTACGACGACTACCTCAATATCAAGGAAGGCGATCAGGTCCGCTCAACAGGTCGTCTGCTCGAAGTCCCCGTCGGCCCGGCCGTGCTCGGTCGCGTGCTCAACCCGCTCGGCAAGCCCCTCGACGGCGGCGGCCCGATCGAACTCACTGAAACCCGCAAGCTCGACATCGTCGCTCCCGGTATCGCCGAGCGTCAGCCCGTCACCGAGCCCCTCCAGACCGGCGTCAAGGCCATCGACGCGATGATCCCCGTCGGCCGTGGTCAGCGTGAACTCATCATCGGCGACCGCAAAACCGGCAAAACCGCTATCGCTCTCGACGCCATCATTGCCCAGAAGGGCACGGGCGTGAAGTGCTTCTACGTCGCCGTCGGCCAGAAGGAATCCTCCGTCGCCGCCGTCGTTGAAACCCTCCGCAAATACGGCGCGATGGACTATACCACCGTCGTCGTCGCTGGCGCATCCGACCCCGCCCCGCTTCAGTACATCGCCCCCTACGCAGGTACCGCGATGGCCGAGTACTTCATGTGGAAGGGCGACGCGACTCTGGTCATCTACGACGATTTGTCGAAGCAGGCCGTCGCTTACCGTCAGCTCTCGCTGCTCCTGCGCCGCCCGCCGGGCCGCGAAGCCTACCCGGGCGACGTCTTCTACTTGCACAGCCGACTCCTCGAGCGTGCCGTCAAACTCAGTGCCGCAAACGGCGGCGGCTCGCTCACCGCACTGCCCATCATCGAAACACAGGACGGCGACGTCTCGGCCTACATCCCCACCAACGTCATCTCCATCACCGACGGCCAGATCTACCTCGAACCCGAACTCTTCTTCGCTGGCGTTCGACCCGCCATCAACGTCGGCATCTCCGTCTCCCGCGTCGGCGGTAACGCTCAAACCAAGGCGATGAAAAAAGTCGCCGGTTCACTCCGTCTTGACCTCGCCGCCTATCGCGAACTCGAAGCCTTCGCTCAGCTTGGCACCGAACTCGACCCCGACACCCAGAAGCGTCTCGATCGCGGTGCACGCCTTGTCGAATTGCTCAAGCAGCCGCAGTTTCAGCCCATGGCCTTCGAGCAGCAGGTCATGCTGATCTATGCCGGCACCAACGGCATGCTCGACGACGTCCCGCTCGATCGCGTCTACGAGTTTCAGACCGGCTTCCTCAGCTACTTCGACACCCGTCATGCCGAGGTCCGTGCGACATTCGCTTCAGGCAAGGCCCTCACCGACGACATCGAAAAGGTTCTCAAGGAAGCGCTCGCCAACTACAAGCAGAGCGTCTGGACCAGGTAATCCAAAGAGCCTCGAAAACACCAACGCCCACGCATCAACATGCGTGGGCGTTTTCATTGTCTGACCTCAGCCTTGCCGCTATCTCGTATCATTCGCGCCACCCTCTTGCTTGCGGCATCGCTTCGGGGTGATCGCCCTTCACTCGAAGCGGCTTTTGATTGCGGAGGTCAATTGCTCTCATCCCCAGCGATAATGCGTGCAAAAGCCAGCTCGAGGTAGTAACATCTTTTCATCGAATCAGCCATCATTCGGCAGTTTTTTACTGGAGCATCATCTTCCCCGACAGAAATACCAAATACTCCATCGAAGAAATCAAACTCGCTCGGCTATTGTTGGACGAGTGCATCTTGCCGCGCGATGCCTTGCCCTACACAGAACAGTTTGAGGGGATGAAGAAGGCATTTGAGGAGCGACAGAAGACGACTCTCGCTGACGATCGTTTCTGGCGCATGTTGTCCCGAGCGGGTAAGGCCGGAGGACTCGGCAAAGCAAAGGAAAAGAAAAAGGCACCGCGCACGCAACCGCTCAGTGAGGAAGAGCAGCTTGAGATACTTCGCTTGTGTCCTGACGGTATCGGCAACCGAGACCATCTTCCCTACACCGCGAAGTTCGACGAACTGCACAAACAGTTTAATAAGCTGACGGGTAAGAAACTTTCCAAGCATGAGTTTTGGCGCAGCGTTTCGCGGGTAGCGAAACTTTCGCGCAAGCCCAAGCCATTGTTCGAGACCCTGCCAGCAGGTGGACTCGACCAAGAACTCCTCGACTTCATCGACCGGCAAAACCCGTGGTGGAAAGCGCAGCCGGCGCGTCGAGCAGAGCGTTTCAGACGATGGGCTTTTGACGAAGTTGTCGCCCGACTTCAATCAGGCATGGCCAAGATCGTCGTGATTCGTGGATCACGACGAGTCGGTAAAAGCGTTATCCAAAATCAGTTGGTCGAGCAGCTACTGCTCCTGCAAAGAGTCGATCCCGCTCGAATCTTCTATGTACAGTTCGACGAAATCCCCAAGCTTGGTTCCATGACACAGCCCATTCTCACTTTGGTGAAATGGTATGAAGAGAACATTCTGAAAAGCACATTGAATGCGGCGGCCAAACGAGGCGAACCTGCGTATCTCCTTTTTGACGAAGTTCAAAATCTGGCTGACTGGTCCGTGCAACTGAAGACGCTGGTAGATCATACTGACGTGAACATGTTAGTGACCGGAAGTTCGGCCATGCGACTTGGCGAAGGAACGGACAATCTTGCGGGCCGAATGACGACGATTGAGCTCGGGCCCCTTCGGCTCACGGAAGTTGCTGGCATTCGTGCCTTGCGTGAACTCCCAGCATTCGATCTGACCTCAGACCGCGAACCCTGGAAGGATAAACGATTCTGGTTGGACCTTGTCGCGCACGGCAAGAAGCACGCCAAGGTGCGCGACGAGGCCTATCGATGGATGTCCGAACGTGGGGGCTACCCGCTTTGCCACACCGCGACCGAGCCAGATGTAAACAAGATTCGGCAGCAGATCATCGATGAAGTGGTTACCAAGACGATCAATTTCGATCCGCCGCACCGGGCGCGTTCGACGACGCTCGATGTACAACTGGTTACTGAGACGTTCAGGCTTGCATGTCGATATGCCGGCGAGTCGCCTCGCACGCGGGTGTTGGCCGACGAGATTCGCGCGAAACTTCAATCAGGAGTGACGGAAGACAAAGTGTCTGCCGCGATGAATTTCCTGGCCGA
>JBBQKP010000160.1:0-8010 GCA_038326995.1 Tepidisphaerales bacterium | reverse complement strand
CAGCCCGTCTTCGTCGGCGGGATTGTTTCTCGCACCGAAAAGACCGGCCGAAAGCTGCAGTACAGGGTCAGCAAGATCACCGACGAAGGCATCGTGCTGGATCAGAATCATCCGCTGGCGGGCAAGACGCTGACGTTTGATGTCAGCATTGTCGAAGTCCGCGCCGCGGAGATCGAAGAACTCGCCGACGGTCGGCCCGTCGAGCTCAAGGCCGTCGAGGCATCCGCACCCGTTGCCTAATGCGGAATCGAGCGCGTCCTCAAATTCGTCGCGAATCAGGTCGTCGCCCGGGCCATGTCGTCACCGATGCCTGTCGCGCGAGCTTCATTGCAAGCTCGACCGCGCCCGACACCGGGATCGGCCCGACCGACACGCCGTTGCCCGCCTGCTCGCCCGCGGTGTCGACGTGCAATCTTGCCACGCCGTAACTTCTGTCGAACGGCGACTGCGTGAGCAGGATCACCTGCGAATTCCGCGCGGGCATCAGCCTGTACGAAAGCCCGATCAGCCCGGTTCGCAGGTGCAGCATTGGTCCATTACGTTCGTAATTAAGCTCGTGATCAAGCTGGTCATCAAGTTGGTCATCAAGCTGGTGTCCGCTGACACGCCAGCTCCTGCGGTTG
This sequence comes from Tepidisphaerales bacterium, assembly GCA_038326995.1. Taxonomy (GTDB): domain Bacteria; phylum Planctomycetota; class Phycisphaerae; order Tepidisphaerales; family Tepidisphaeraceae; genus JBBQKP01. Next base: position 7,387 of record JBBQKP010000160.1, on the reverse strand, counting down.
GCCAGAAACAGAATCGGAATCGCCGCCAGCACGAGCATCGACCACGGCGAGCGATTGGCCATCACCAGTGCAATCAGCGTCAGCAGAACCAGGACGACCGTCTTCTTGTTCGATCTCCTCACAGTCGAACGATCCGCACGCGAGAGATTCGTCACGGATCCCATTCCCCGCTCCGGAAACACAATCGTCGCGAGCGATGCCGCCTCGGCCGTGCGCGCGATCGGCAAGAGCAGATCGGTCGAGTCCTTATCTCTATCCGACATGCCCGCAGCTGTCGCGGCGTGCACGCTCATTCGGCCGATCAACCGCCGAAGCACGCCCTGTCGAAACGTCAGCGTCTGCACGCGATCAACAGTCAACGTGCTGCTTCTTCGGGTGAACAATCCCGACTCTCGCACCAGACCTTTTACAGTCGCATTGGTGGATCGTCTGAGCTGGTATCCATGAAAGCGGACGATCGTGCCGACGACCGACGAGATCACGCCGAGTGAGATCAGCAAAACTGTCCCAAGAAGCGCGATGATCACGCGTGTAGACGTGTCTGCAGTCATCTCATTCTTGAGCCGCATAATCATCGACTCGACCCACGCGAGCATTTCCCGCTCGGGAATGAAGTCATTCAACAAGCCCCACGTAACGCCAATCACCACCAGCCCGCTCAACACGCGATTGCTGGTTAATCCCGCGACGATCAGCTCCTTCGTACTCACGCTGCGAAGAAGCTCTTCCGGGCGAGATGTGCCTAATGCGATTGCTGGCAACGCGCCGGGTTGCGGATCCGTTCCAGTCGGCAATCCATTTCCCGGCTGAAGGGAAGCGTCTATAAACGAAATGCTTTTCGCGAGTCGAAATCGTTCGATCTTCGCACGCAGATCTGCGACATCCTTCAGCGAGAGCACCGACAGCTCCGCCTCCGACCCGCCGCCCGTCCCGGCCGTCTCGACCTTCACATCCGACACGCCGATCATTCGCTGCAGCACGCCTTGCGACGTGCGAAGATCTTGGACCTGTTCGAGCTTGATGTGACGAACTGATCGGCCGATCAAACCCGTTTCGATCACGAGCTCGTTCGCGCCGACATAAAACCGCAGTGAGAAATATCTCCAGAGCGCAATCGCCACTGTGATCAGCGCGAACACCCCGGCCGAGCCCAGCGCACCAAACGCACGCCCCTGTTCTTCACCCCCACGACTCCTGAAAAACAGGATCACGACGATCGGCACGATCATCACGCGAATCGAGCGGATCATCTGCATCGGCATCGTTGCCCAATGCAGCCTTCGCCAGGCGGGATCTGCTTCCATCAGATTCAATTTTCGACTCCGTCTCTGACTCCACTTGTCGGCAACACTGCGACAGGTTCCTCACCCTTCGTCGCTTCTGCCTCTCGCAGATGCACATCGCTTCTCCGAATCAATTGATCACGCAACATCTCCGCGCGAAACCGCGAGAGACCGGGGACGCTCACCGCCGCATTCGACGCGCCGGCCGTGTGTGCGGTCAACGTTGCGACATCAAACTTCGCCTGCACCGGGCCGCTCGTGCAGTCCACGTGCTGCAGTCGTGAAAGCGGCAAGAGTTCGATCGATTTCCACCACACGCCTGATCGCACGACCAGCACATCTTCACTCAATCCAAACCCACCTGCAGCGAACGCGCGCGGGTGGTACCAGAAGATCGTCCACATCGCGATCACCGGAATTCCTACCATGCCCGTCGGCCCCCACCACCACGCACCACTTGATTTGAACACAATCCCGAGCAATGCCGCCACGAAGACGATCACCCAGAGCACAAACCATGAGATGCAATCTGTCCACTGCTGATAACGCAGATAGCTGATGTCGAACGGCTCCATCGCCACCGGAAGCATTAGTTCCTCACCGCGAGTCGCCTTGATCGGAAAATCGACGGCCGGGACTGCGTCTATGGATAGAGCAACGCCCGCAGAGTCCGTACCGACCTCACCCGTACCGACATCACCCGTACCGACATCACCCGCACCGACATCACCCGCACCGACCTCACCCGTGCCGACAGCACCCGCACCGACCTCACCCGTGCCGACAGCACCCGTGCCGACAGCACTTGCACCGACATCAACCGCGCCAACATCACCCGTACCGACATCACCCGCACCATCATGAACGTCTGATGCGGCCGACTGATCGAATGAGATGCTCTTTGATGCGACTGAAAAATCCACGACCCATTCTAGCACACTTCATTCGCCGCGGCGCGATTCACTGCGTGCAGTTTATCCACGCTTTTCCATAGCGCCCGCGCGAGCTTCAATCGCCAGCGGCTGCGTATTCGCAAGTTGCATGCGCAACACCAGCATCGCTGCCGAAAGTTGCGGATCGACTGCGATCAGCTTCTCGCCGATGTTCGACTCAAGAGGCGACACGCCCGCCATGCGAAGCACGTCCATCTTCTGCCTGATCTGTCTCGCTTCGATCATCTGCTCGCGCGTCATTTCAACCGTAATATCCGGATCAACGCCCCACTCCACAGAGTTGTCTTCCTTGTGAATGCATCTGCCGCTTGGCAAGTAATAGTGACTCGTCGTCAGCTTCAGCTTGGCCGATCGATTGGCAACGTCGAGCAGCATCTGCACGCTGCCCTTGCCGAACGTTCGCTCGCCCACGACCACAGCTCGGCCGTGGTCTTTCAACGCTCCACTCACGATCTCAGATGCCGACGCGGAGAACTGATTCACCAGAATCACCATCGGAATATCACTATCATCAGCGCTCTGTCGCGCGTTGATCTTATTCTCGGGCGATCCGTCACGCTCTGCCTTGGTTGAGACGATTGTTCCCTGTCCGATGAACTTGTCGACGACTTCCGTTGCCGCTGAAAGCAGGCCGCCCGGATTGTCACGCAGGTCGATGATGATCGACTTACCGCCTTTTTCCTTGATCGACTTCACCGCCTTCGCGAGGTCGCGTCCGGTTTCGCGTGTGAAATTCGTGAGCCTTAGATATGCGATGCCCTGCTGCGGGTCGATGAAGAAATCCCAACTCGAATCGCCCGAATCACCCGTATTGGGCGTGTGCTGCCAACCCTTGATGCTCGGCACCTTGATCGTCTCACGTGTGAGCACGAAGTCTTTCGAAATGCCTTCCACGTTGCGAATCGTAAGCGTGACTGTCGAACCCGCCGCACCCTGAATCGCCCGCTTGGCTCGATCGACGGTGATGCCCTTGGCACTGTCGCCGTTGATGTGCGTGATGACGCTCTCGGGCTCGACGCCCGCACGGAACGCGGGTGATTCTTCGATCGGGCTGATCACCTTCAAACTGCCCGATTCGTCGCTCTGAATCTGAATGCCCACGCCACTGAATTCGCCCTGCGTCGTCTGCGCCAAATCCGCCAATTCACTCGGCCAGATCATGCTGCTGAACTGATCCAATGGCGAGAGCGCACCTTCAATGAACGTGTTGATCAACACCTCGTTCGGCAGCTTCACCGACAAGTCATTCGACGCCGCCATCGTGCGATACGCGACATCAAACACCCTGCGACTCGTCGCATTGCTGGCCGTCACCTGGGCGATCTGCTCGTCCAGAACCGCACAGAACTGATCTCGCGATTTCACATCCGCCAGCTTGGGGAACGCGTCTTCCAATCCGCCCGTCAGAATAAGCGTGCGAACGCCCTGCAATCCTGCCAAAGTCAGATCGCGATAATTCACATTGCGAAAGTACGCATCATTGGTCTCTTCCATCGCGTCCGCAAGCATGCGGATGTTCACACCCTTCAGCGTGTCTCGCCAATCAACACGCAGGCCTTCGTTTTCATCAGAATTCGCCTGCGTTGTGGCCTGTGTCGTGGAAGGCTGTGTCGTGGAAGGCTGCCTAGACGGCTGCGTAGACGGCTGCGTCGCAGCAGGTCTGGTCGAAGCCGGGTTGCTCGGGTCAATCACCTTGATCGCCATCAGTCGAATCTCGAACTCCGCCTTCGCCTGTTCCACATATCTGTCGGGCGTGTACATCGCCAGCATCCGCACTCGCCTTGCAGACTCCTTAAACTTCGTATTCCAGATCACCTCGCCCGGCTCGACTCTCGTCAAATCACCAAACAATCTCACCGCCGTCAACCATTCGCTCTTGTCCTCCGCCTCCTGTGCGAGCTGAACCGCCCTGGTGATCGCGCTGTCCACCTCGGGCAAATTGCGAAAGCCCGCCTTGTCCGGCGTGTACAAATACGCATCCGCAATGTAATCAATCGCGAACGTCGGATGCCCCGTCTCCACCGCCTTTGCCGCAAACGCCATCTGCTCTTCGTACGACTTGTTCCGCTCCTTCAATATCTCCTGACGCCTGCCTTCGAAGTCGCCGAACCAGCCCTGCATCTGCTCAATGGACGGATCGCGATTCACCGAATACGCCTGATCCAACAACTGCTTCGTCTTCTCAAAATCGCCCGTCTTCAGCGCATTGATCGCCTGCGTGCGAAGATCGCGAACCTGCGAAATCACCGCGGCTGTATTTGTTGAACCCTGCACTGCCGGCTCCGCATACACCGCCTGCGACATGCTCAACGTCACACCCAGAACGGCTGTCGTCAGCATCAGCCCCGCGAATCCCTTCAACAAACCTTTCCTAACCCGCAGCCGACCGTGCTGATGTCTCGTGCCCGATATCGAAGCAGTCTTCATCCTTGTCATAGTCATATCATCCATTATGAAAGCCTTAGTTGCGAGTCAAAACTGTCGTGGCACACATAACGCATTTGCCAGTCCACTTGCCAGTCCACTTGCCAGTCCACTTGCCAGTCCACTTGCCAGTCCACTTGCCAGTCCCCCCGCCACTCACCTGCCACTCACTCAACCCACGCGAAACCGGACGATCCGTCTCACTTCGGTCACTGATTATAGCCGCCGCATTGAAACGTGCCCGCAGATTAAATCAACTAAAAACAATCCGAACCAGCCAGGCAAAATGCCCGACCAAAACACCCGACTAAAACACCCGACCAAAATGAGCAACCCAATACCCAACCGAATGCCCGACCAAATGCCCGACCAAATGCCCAATCAAATGCCCAATCAAATGCGTCGTGAAGGGCTCGAACCTTCGACCCGCTGATTAAGAGTCAGCTGCTCTCCCAACTGAGCTAACGACGCGAAGAATCGGGAAACTTACACGCGGCCGATTTGAAGTCAAGGTCAACCGCCATTCCACCACCGCCCAACCCGTCTTCCCACTCACCTCCCACCGTCTTTCCTCTGCTCAGCACCTCCGCCCGACTCCCCCGCCCGACTCCCCCGCCCAACTCCCCCAACTCCCCCGACTCCCCCGACTCCCCCGACTCACCCGCCTCACCCGCCTCACCCGCCTCATCATCACCTGCGCGTCACGTCCGCGAAAATCTTCGCCGCCGTCGCCGCGGCCCAAGTTCCTCTCCCACTTCTTGCGAATCCCTCTCACCCCTCGAACGGTTCCTTCCTACATATTTGACTTAGGCAGGCCATAAACACGAGATGCCGCCTTTGCGTTAATCCCGCACCTGAGATAAAAACATGGTCCGATGAGCGCAATCACACTTCAACTTCCAGACGATGTCGCCTTGGAACTTGACCGCGTCGGACAGGAGACACACCGATCACCCGAATCTGTTGCTCAGGAGATGATCGAGCGCATGATTTCCCTCCGCAAGTTCGACCAACTCCGGGCCGAGGTTCGAGACGCCCTCGGCGACGCGCCACCCAATTCTGAAGCTGATATTCTCGACGGTATCTCGTGAGAGTTGTCCTTGATACCAACGTGCTTTTTGCCGCATTCCGGCTGGGCTCAGGTTTTTGCCACGATCTTTTTCGACATTGCATCCTGAGACATGAAATAGTGACATCCGAACATATTCTTGACGAACTTCGTCGCCACCTGACGGGTAAAGGCAAACTGACTACCGAAAAAATAAATGAGGTGATCGAAGGACTACGATCAGCTTCAACCGTCGTACAACCCGCGATCGTCCCTGCTCACACCTGCCGCGATCCGGACGATCTGGCCGTTCTCGGCACCGCCATTGTTTCGCAAGCGTCCGTGCTCGTCACCGGCGACAATGACCTTCTGACACTGCATCCGTTCACCAAAATTGCCATCCTTTCGCCCAGAGCTTTCCACACGCAATACGTCTTATCCAACTTTTGACTAAATCAGATCGACGCCCCAAACGCGCAGCCGTCGTATACCGGTGCCATCTCACTTCCCCGCCCAGGATTCGTCGGGGAGACTCGGGCTGAACGGTAGTCTCATCGAGTTGGCTTATTGGGGCATAAAGACTCAACAACAATTTCCGCCTGATCGATCAACGCCGCGTACCCGCTCTGCTCTCTCTCCTTCGCCCGTCCCCGCCCGTCGCATCGCCGCACGTCCGCGAATACCCGCGTCACTGCCCGAATAACCCTCGCGACGAGTTACCGGTCTTTTTTTTATCGATGTTTAAGCTCTGCCATTCGATGTTTAAGGCTTAAACATCGATGTTCAAGCTCTGCCATTCGATGTTTAAGCCCTCCCCTTCGATATTTTCGGGCAGCGCTGTCAGACGACACCCGTCCACTATTTCGTCATCGCCGTCCACTAACTCGCGTGGCTCTTCTACTCCGTACACTTCACTCGCTTCTCCCTTGCCTGTATACCCCGGCTCAGGGTCAGGGAACGTCTCGACCACCCTACCGGCGTGCCGGTCACGCAGATCGAACTCAAGACGCTGGGCATCAACCCTCGCCGGGCGATGGAGCAGATCGTCGAATACAAAAAAGACCCCGGCAACGGCTACACCCGCACGCTCCTCTGCTTCGTCCAGCTCTTCGTCGTTTCGAACCGCGACAACACGTATTACTTCGCCAACAACAACGCCCGGCATTTCGCGTTCAACCAAGACGAGCGCTACCTGCCCGTCTACCAGCACGCCGACAAGGACAACAAGAAAGTCGTCCACCTGCACGACTTCGCCGATGTCTTCCTCGCCAAGTGCACGCTCGCCCAGACGATCAACCGGTACATGGTCCTCATCGCAAGCGAGCAAAAGCTCCTGATGATGCGGCCGTATCAGATCTACGCCGTCAAAGCCATCGTCGAGTGCATCCACAATAAATCCGGCAACGGCTACGTCTGGCACACCACCGGCAGCGGCAGAACGCTTAAGTTTTCAAAAGCTCCACGCTTTCATGATTCGACAAACTCTTTGATCAGCCAAATAAAGCTGTCCTCATAAGGTGGGATAAGATGGCGCGTCTCCGCAGCAACGAATGGAACTTCTCAAATAACGCGGCACAGCGGATCACGGAGATCCTTGGTGCTGACGAGTATTCGCAATCACCGATCGGCCGCGCTGAAGCTGAACTATCAGAGTTCATGGGAAATCGCCGCCTCGACTT